>VCMI01000022.1 GCA_006222135.1 Thiomicrorhabdus sp.
ACACGACGACTAGTCTTTATTAAAAGATAAAAGACATTACAGAAGATGAAGCGCGTAATTCAGAAGAGAAAATTCAGAAATTTACGGACACTATTATTAAAAAATAGATCATGCCTTAGCCGAAAAAGAAACGAGCTTATTAGAATTCTAATTGTCTTTTGTTCTGCGTGACCGTGTGCTCAACTTTAGGTCGCTATTTGTACGCAATTACGGCATAATTGACCGGTTTTATTTTATAAGGCCTTGGTTTTAATGTTGCTAGTAGGCTCTTAAATAAAACGGTTCAAGCGGATTTAGCCCTGTGGGTGTAGATCTTCTTGAGCCGTTTTACGTTCTAGATTCTCTTTAATCTGGATCTAAATTTGAATAGGTTTTGCTCTGTCGGTATCAATGTATTTCAACAGAGCTTTACACAGACTCATTAAAGGTTTGTTTTGACACAAGAAATTCTTCAAAAAAATATGCCTCAACATGTTGCCATTATTATGGATGGCAATGGACGCTGGGCTAAAAAACGCTTCTTACCTCGCTTTGTAGGACATCAAAAAGGCTTGAATTCAGTTAAACGCCTCGTTACACATTGTGCAAATGAAGGCGTTAAGGCTTTAACTTTATTCGCTTTTAGTACTGAGAATTGGCGACGTCCTCAGGACGAAGTTAATAAATTGATGGGCCTGTTTTTAAAAGCACTTCAGAAAGAGGTCTCTAAGCTAAATGAAAATAATGTCAAATTACTCATTATTGGTGACCGAACTGGTTTTAGTGAAGAGTTACAAACTCATATCGCCTTGGCAGAGTCGCTGACCGAAAAAAATAGCGGGCTTGTTCTAACGATTGCGGCAAACTATGGTGGACGTTGGGATATTGTGCAAGCTGTTCAGCAGTGGCAATTAGCACATCCCGATAGCTCTGTTGCAGAGATGACCGAATCTGATATTAGTGCTTTTATCTCCCTGAATGAATTACCTGATGTGGATTTATTAATCCGTACGGGTGGTGAGCAACGCATTAGTAACTTCCTGATTTGGCAAATGGCTTATGCAGAGTTTTATTTTACCGATGAACTTTGGCCTGAATTTAATGAATCCAGTTTTGATAAAGCGATAGGCTCTTTTGCGAATCGTGAACGTCGTTTTGGTAAAACCAGTGAGCAGGTGGCAAAGTAATGTTGAAACAAAGAGTGGTTACCGCCGTCATATTGACTTTATTAGCCAGCTTAGCGCTTTTTAAGGCAACGGCTGAAGTCTGGCAGTGGGTCATGCTGGGCGTTGGGTTTATTGCCGCTTGGGAGTGGGCGGGGTTTGCTCAACTCAACCAGGCCTGGCAGAAGATGCTATTTGCTCTACTCACCACTGTTATCGGTTTTGTTGGTCTTGAATTGCTCACGGTCCTAAGTATTGGTTTCTTGACGCTATTGGAAAGCCTGCTGTTAATCTATGTCGTCACAAGTTACCAGCGTTCACAAGGCCAAGTCGGCACCAGTGCCGTTAGCCTTGTACTGTTGGCAGGTGTTTTATCCGTGGTTCTATTTACCACTGTCATGGTGCGTTTTAGAATGGAATTTTCGGCCGAAATTTTATTAATGAGCTTATTTGTTATTTGGGCTATTGATACAGGTGCTTATTTTAGCGGCAAGTCTTTTGGTAAAACGAAGTTGGCGGTACATGTGAGTCCTGGAAAAACTTGGGAAGGTGTTTGGGGTGGAGCGCTGTTTGCATTCGTAATTGCTCTGGCAGGGCTTTGGCTGGTTTCGGGAGTCTTGAATCTGTCCATGGTTTTATTTGCCGTTATTTTAGCTTGTATAGCGTTGTTTTCGGTATTGGGTGACTTATTTGAAAGTGTGCTTAAGCGTCAAGTTAATTTAAAAGACAGTGGTCGAATTTTACCGGGGCACGGTGGAGTACTTGATCGTATCGATAGCTTATTGATTGCAGTGCCAATGCTTTATCTTGCATGGCATTTTAGGAGTGTTATTTAATGACTATCCTCTGGTCTCTTCTCGGTTTTATTGTGGTCATGGGGATAGTGGTTAGTCTGCATGAGTGGGGGCACTATCAGGTCGCGCGTTGGTTTAATATCAAGGTTGTTACCTTTTCCATTGGCTTTGGTAAAACGCTCTATCAAAAACAGGGTAAAGAGACCTGTTTTAAGATAGGTATGTTTCCGCTGGGTGGTTTCGTTAAGTTTGTTGATGAACGTGAGGGGCCGGTTGCTGAAGAGGATCTCCCTAGAGCGTTTAATCGCCAAAATGTTTATAAACGTTTTGCCGTTGTTATGGCTGGGCCAATCGTTAACTTATTGTTAGCTTGGTTTATTTTTGCATTGATGTATATGATTGGTGTTAATGGCTCTAAGCCTATCTTTAATCAAGTGACTGAGCAGAGCCCATTGGCGGCCTCCATTTCTAAGTCAACGTCCCTTGATGACCAGGCCTGGTCGGTTTTAGCGGTTGATAACCAACCTGTTTCAAGCTGGAAAACGGTTCATGAAACCATCTTGTCGGCATTGGTGATGCAAAAAACAGTCGTGGATATGACGATTGAAAATATCACCTCGCAACACCGTTTAGAGCTGACAGATATTTCTCTCAAGACTTTAGATTTAAATACCCCCAAGCAAGATTGGTTACAAACTTTAGGGTTTAAGCCTTTTCAACCTTTATTGCCCGTTGTCGTGGGGCAGGTTGTTTCAGATGGTCCTGCGGATAAGGCTGGATTACGTTATAAAGATACTATCTTAGACATTGCAGGCCAGTCAGTTTCCGATTGGCTTGCCTTTGTGGATGTCGTTCAGTCACATCCAGGTGAACTTGTGAAGGTCACCTATAAAAGAGAGGGGGTCATCTCAACTATCGATATATTACTTGGGCAGTCGTCTTTACAAGATGGGCGTCTCATCGGTAGAATGGGCGTCGGGGTTGATCTGCCTAAAGATCTGATTGCAAAGTATACCTCTACCATTCAATACGGTCCGATTGAAGCCCTTAAACATGGTTATCAACGCAGCGTGGATCTATTTAGTATGAGTTTGGTTATGCTGCAACGCATGTTCTTTGGAGACGTCAGCTTAGAAAATCTTTCGGGTCCTTTGAGTATCGCGCAGTTTTCGGGTAAAGCCTTGCAAACAGGGTTGATCTCCTTTCTAAGTTTATTGGGATTAATTAGTTTAAGTATTGGTTTATTAAATTTGTTGCCGATTCCTGTATTGGATGGGGGGCATTTGTTATATTACCTGGTCGAAATGGTAAAAGGCTCACCAGTGAGTGAGAAAATTATGGCAGTGGGTCAGACAATTGGATTAGTTTTAATCGTTGGATTGATGTTTGTCGCTTTATTTAATGATGTAGTAAGAATTTCCCATGGTTGATATGAAATTGAAAAAAATTAAAAAAGCTGCTTTATCAAGCGCGGTTGCTAGCTTGTTGTTATTACCTGGTTTGGCACAGGCATTTATAGTTGAAAAGATCGAAGTTGAAGGCGCGAACCGTATTGGGTTTGAAACCATTAATAGTTATCTCGCAATTTCAAAGGGCAAGTTTCTGGACAGTCAATTGACTCAAGAAAGTATCCAGAGACTGTATAAGACTGGATTTTTTAAAGACGTTGCACTCTATCAAAAAGACAATGGTACGCTTGTTATTAAAGTGGTGGAGCGCCCGTCAATCTCAGAGGTTGAAATCGAGGGTAATCAGTTAATAGAAACTGAAGTACTGACCGATGCTTTGGATGGACTAGGGATTAAAAAAGGCCGTATTTATAGTCAAGTTGAGTTGGATAGAATTATTGTCGACTTAAAAAGACGCTACCAAAACCAAGGCTATTATGCGGCTGAAGTTGAAATTATCAGTGAAGAGTTGCCGCGTAACCGTGTGGCCTTAAAAATTAAAATTGTTGAAGGTGAACCTGCCAGTATAGGTCGTATTACTTTAGTTGGCAATAAGATTTACTCTGATGACCGTCTCAAATCTAAAATGCAGATGGCTGAGGGGGACGCCTATTCGAAGCCTAAATTACAAGCGGATATCGAAACTTTAAAATCTTACTATATGGATCGTGGTTATGCGAAGTTTGAGGTACGTTCCTCACAGGTCAGTATTTCGGCCGATAAAACTCAAGTTTTTACCACCATCAACATTACGGAAGGTTCTCAATACACCATTGCGGAAATCCATCTTTCTGGTGAGCTTATTATTTCTGAAACAGAAGTTAATAAGTTACTCAACTTCAAAGTTAAAGATGTTTTTTCTAGAAGTGCTGTGGTTGAAGCGGTTAACGGTATTCGTGATCGATTAAGTGAAGAGGGGTATGCGTTTGCAGAGATTACCCCAGAAACAGACTTGGATAAAAAGACCGAAACAATTATTCTCAATTTTAAATTTGAGCCTAAAAATCGCGTCTACATTCGTCGAGTGGTATTAGAGGGCAATACTCGTACCCGTGATCATGTTATTCGCCGCGAAATGCGCCAGCTTGAAAGCGCACCCTATTCACTGAAAGCGGTTCGTCAATCGAAATCACGATTGAATCGACTAGGGTTCTTCAAGACATCAGATATTGAAACCAAGCGCGTCAGTGCAGATGAAGTTGATTTGATTGTTAAGGTAGAAGAGCAAGCAACCGGTTCTTTTACTGCAGGTGTCGGTTATTCACAGTTGGATGGGGTTAGTTTTAATCTTGGCGTATCAGAGCGAAACTTTGTTGGCAGTGGTAATAAATTAGATTTGAGTTTATCAACCAGTGCTTCTAGAAAATCCGCTGATATTGGTATTACCAATCCCTATTTTACCGATGATGGTGTCAGCTTAGGAGGCGGGTTCTATCTCAGCGAAATTAATGCTGAGGAACTGGATATATCTTCATATACCACCAATAATTTTGGGGTTAGAGCCTCTTTGGGTTATCCATTGAGTGAGTACGACTCATTGAATTATGGTTTAAAACTAGATTCACAAGAGCTGGTTTGTTCAGATACTTTTACGGCCTGTAGTGATTATGTAGGCCTTTATGGAAAAGACACAACCTCAGCGATTTTCAGTATGGGTTGGAATTACAACTCAACCAACTCTTTCTACTTTCCTTCAAAGGGACAAAAAGCCCGCTTATCGATGGAGAGTGTTGTACCAGGCACTTCTGATGTCCCTTACTATAAAGTTTATGCCGATGAGGCTTGGTATTATCCGTTAACGAAGAACCTGAGTTTTAAGCTTAAGGGCGCTTTGGCTTATGGAGATGGGTTTGGCGAAATATCAGCTCTACCTTTCTATGAACGCTTTTATGCGGGTGGTATTGGTTCGGTACGTGGGTTTGAGCCTAACTCATTGGGTGGCAATTACTCTTATGACCAAGATGTAAACGAGAGCCCAATAGGTGGAGATGTTAAAATTGCGACAACAGCTGCCATTTTGCTCCCAGTACCTTTTATAGAAGATTCAAGTAATATACGAATTAGCTTATTTGTCGATGCTGGTAATGTATTTCAAGGGGTTGATAATGTTGAGTTGGGCGAATTACGTTCAGCAGCAGGCCTGGGTGTCTCATGGATAACGCCTGTTGGACCCTTAAGCTTTAGTTTTGCACAGCCGATTGGTTACACCTCTACTGATAAAACGCAGAGCTTTCAATTCAGCCTAGGTGCTGGATTCTAAGGCCTCGTTATAAAACGATAAGACGGGGTTTTTACCCCAGAGACTTTTTTTAGGGTACAATTCTGAAAATGCTTTTTATAATAGTAAATAGAAAACTCAAGAATAAAACGGATGATTTTGATGCAAAAACTTTTTAAGATTTATTTATCGGTTGCCATGTTAGTTTTAACGATGAATGCTTGGGCAGATACGCCCGTTAAACTTGGAGTTGTCAATGTGGCGCTACTTTTGGAAAAAGCGCCACAAGCTAAAGTAGCGGATGCGCAACTCAAAGCTGAGTTTGCACCACAACAAGCTGAGTTAAAAGGGCTAGCGGGTAAGCTTGAAAAGCAGCAGTCTACCTATCAAAAAATAAATCGGTCATGAGTGAGGCGCAAAAGGTCACTAAAGAACGTGAAATAGGCATGCTAACCAGAGAAATTCAGCGTCGCCGAAACGATGTTCAAGAGTTACTTAACTTACGCCGAAATGAAGAGCTCGCAAAGTTACAAAGTATTGTGAACGATGCGATTAAAGCGATTGGCGTCAAACAAGGTTTCGACCTGATTCTATATGAAGGCATCGCCTACACTAATAATCGTATTGATGTGACTGTAGATGTTCTGAAGCATCTAGAAACGGTCAGCGATAAGCAACGTTCAGAATTTAATAAATAGAACGAGTCATTACTGTGCAATTAAGTTATATCATAAATCAACTTGAATCCTTTGGTGTTCAAGTTGATTTCGTGGGTTCTGGGCAAACTGAAATTCAGCAAGTCGCTGGCCTTGATCACGCTCAGCCAAACCACATCTCATTTTTAAATGACAAAAAATACCTTTCCTCCTTGCGGGACACTCAAGCAGGCGCGGTGATTTTAAGTTCCGCCTACAGTGATAGTTGTACCGTGGCACATTTAATTGTGGAAAACCCCTATTATGTTTACGCTTTAGTCGCTCAGATTCTGAATCCCAATGCAATTGAGATTGGCATTCATAGTGATTCTACTGTGGATAACACATCCGTGATTGCTGAAACGTCTTGTATTAAGGCGCAGGCCACTGTGCATGCGGGCGTTGTTATTGGTCAATCCACTTTGATTGGAAGTGGTGCGGTTATCGAGCACGATGTACAGATTGGCGCAAATTGTCGCATTGGTTCAAATGTTGTCATTTGTCATAATTGTATTATTGGTGATGACGTTATTATTGAAGCGGGTACTATTATCGGTGGTGACGGCTTTGGCTGGGCCAATCATCAAGGTAAATGGACCAAGATTCCACAAGTGGGTCGAGTGATTATTGGTCATCATGTTTCTATTGGTAATAATGTCTGTATTGATCGTGGCGCCATTGAAGACACCGTGATTGCGGATAATTGCATTATCGACAATCTTGTCCATATTGCACATAACGTTAAAATTGGTGAAGGCTCTGCGATTGCAGGTCAAGTTGGTTTTGCAGGTAGCACCTCTTTAGGCGCCCATTGTACTGTCGCAGGCCAAGTGGGTTTTGCGGGACACTTGAGTATTGCAGATAACATACATTTTCTAGCCAAGGCTGGCGTCACACATAATTTAGACAAACCTGGCGCTTACGCTGGTTTTCCTGCAATACCGGTATCGGATTGGCAGAAAAATAGCGTCAGAGCTCGTAATTTAGATAAAATGTCTAAGCAGATTAAACAATTACAAAAACAGCTGGATGCACTCTCTGAGAGTTAAAATATAAATACACTCCGGGCGGTTTATTTTGGTTAGATCGATCTCGCTAGTGTTAGCGTAAGACTCATAAATTAATATTAAAAAGTAACATAAGAACTGGATTAAACCGACATGATGGAAGTTAAAGATATTTTCGATTATTTACCGCACCGCTATCCTTTTTTATTAGTCGATAGAGTGACTGAGTTTGAATCCGGTAAAATGCTAAAAGGCTTTAAAAACGTCACGTTCAATGAACCACAGTTTACGGGCCACTTTCCTGGTAATCCAATTATGCCAGGCGTTATGATTATAGAAGCGATGGCTCAATGTACTGGGATTTTAGCGTTCCGTAGTCAAGGTGAAAAGCCGGATGGTAGCTCATTGTATTATTTGGCAGCGGTCGATAACTGTCGTTTTAGACAGGCGGCATTGCCGGGTGATCGTCTTGACTTTGAAGTCACGGTTTTAGGAAGTAAAAGAGGTATTTGGAAGTTTGCCTGTACAACTAAAGTTGACGGTAAGGTTATTGCCTCAGCCGATTTAATGTGTGCTGAGAGAAAGGTCTAATATTTTGATTCACTCGACTGCCATTATTGACCCTACTGCGAAGATTGCTCCGGATGTTACTATCGGTGCTTACTGCGTCATTGAAGCTAATGTCACGATTGGTGCGGGTTGTACTGTCGCACCCCATGTTATTATCCAGGGGCCAACGGAGATTGGGGGAAATAACCATTTTTTTCAATTTGGTTCTATAGGAGCGGCTCCTCAAGATAAAAAGTATGATGGTGAGCCTACACTGTTGATTATTGGTAATGATAATACCTTTAGAGAAAATGTCACCATTAACCGCGGTACCATCCAAGATATTGGTAAAACGGTTATTGGGAATGATAACTGGGTGATGGCTGGTGTACATATTGCCCATGATTGTATTATTGGTAACCACTGTATTTTAGCGAATGCAACGGCACTTGCAGGTCATGTCATTATTCACGACTGGGCGATTCTAGGGGGCTATACCTTAATTCACCAGTTCTGCCAGATTGGTGAACATAGTTTTTGTGGTATGGGCAGTGTTATCAATCAAGATGTCCCTAATTTCGTTGTCGTTTCCGGTAACTTGGCCAGTCCAAGGGGAATCAATCTAGAAGGTTTAAAACGTCGTGATTTTAATCGTGAGCAACTTAATCTTGTCAAAAAAGCCTATCGAGTTTTGTACCGTACCGGTAATAGACTCGAACAAGCGCTTCATGAACTTGAATTACTAAACGATGATTTAGGGACTCTAGATTCTTTAAACCTATTTCTTAAGAACTCGGAACGCGGTATTGTTAGATAATAGTGCGGTACATTCTCAGGCTAAGCTGACGATTGCAATGGTCGCTGGCGAAGCATCAGGTGACACCCTTGGTTCTGATCTTATTCTAAGTTTACAAGCGCGTTATCCCAATGCACGATTTGTCGGTATTGGCGGCCCCAAGATGCTCTCTTTAGGCTTTGAAAGCTGGTTTCCGATGGAAAAACTCTCCGTAATGGGCTTTTTTGAGGTCTTAAAGCATCTTTTCGAGCTGCTCAAAATCCGTAAATCTCTTATTCAAAAACTACTCACTCTTAATCCGGATGTCTTTATTGGCATTGATGCGCCAGACTTTAACTTTAAAGTTGAGTCCGAGCTTAAAAAACACAATATCACGACGGTGCATTATGTAGGGCCTTCAGTTTGGGCATGGCGTGAAAAGCGCTTAGAGAAAGTTAGATATGCCGTTGATGGTGTTTTGGTATTATTTCCATTTGAGCCGGACTACTATCATCGATACCAGATTCCCGTAAAGTTTGTTGGCCACCCTTTAGCCAATCAATTCCCTGAAAAGCCGAACACTCATCAAGCCAGAGAAGCGCTCGGTTTGAGCGTTAATGACGCCATTACAGCTATCTTACCCGGCTCACGCATGAGCGAGATTGAACGTATGGCTGATATCTATGTTCAAACTGCAAAGATTCTTTCCGAGATCTACCCGAAGATGATTTTTGTGATTCCATGTGTAAATGACAGGGCTCGACAGCGCATTCAGCAGGCCTTGAATCAATTTGGATCTAATGTCACTATACAGTTAGTCGATGGTCAGTCGCGCATTGTCCTTGAAGCTTGTGATCAAGCCTTGGTTACATCCGGAACCGCTACACTAGAAGCCGCGTTGATGAAAAACCCTTAGTGTTAGCGATTCAGGTTCATCCACTTTCTTATTGGATTATGAAACGTCTGGCCACGACAGAATGGATTGGTTTACCGAATATATTAGCGAATGAATCACTGGTTGCTGAGCTTATTCAAGATCAAGCAACGCCACAGAAAATAGCGATCCAGATGGGGCGTTTGATTGCAGATAGCACTCTTAGGGAAAAACAAATAGAGGCGTTTGAATTGCAATATAAGGCACTTAAACAAAATGCTTCTGAGTTAGCCGCAGATGCAATTACTGAATGGGCGCAACTCAATGAACGCTAACCAAAAACCGAACTTGCTTTCCAAAGAGATGACGACTGTCTATATGTCCCTTACAGGTGAAACGGTTGGCGTAGATGAAGTGGGGCGTGGCCCGCTTATTGGGGATGTCGTTGCCGCTGCGGTTATTTTACCTGCAGGGTGCACTTTACCCCTGCGGGATTCAAAGAAGCTCTCAGAAACCAAGCGTGAGACGTTGGCTATTCTAATAAAAGAGCAGGCAATCGCATATGCGATTGCGGTTGCCTCACCTCAAGAAATAGATGAAATTAATATTTTGCAGGCGACCATGCTTGCCATGCGGCGTGCGGTACAGCAATTACAAGACAATAATGCCAAGATTTCGTATCTCTATGTAGATGGCAATCGTTGTCCAGAATTGAGTTGTGTTTGTGAAGCGGTCATAAAAGGTGATGATAAAATTATGGAAATAAGCGCCGCGTCCATTCTCGCAAAGGTTTATAGAGATCAGCAGATGCGGGAATTACATGAGTTTTATCCACAATACGGGTTTAATCAACATAAAGGTTACCCTACGGTTAAACACCTGGCGGCAATCAAAGAATTTGGCATGATAACGGGTTATAGAGAGTCCTTTAAACCCATTAAACAAATATTACAAGCGGATTGATTATTCAATTTGACCAGGCCTGGTCAAATTGTTTCATTGATGGATTATTTCTTAATTGATTTATTCTGGGTTAAAATCAATCATCATATAAACCCTATCGGGTTTGTTTGAACATTTTACGCATTAGATAGATAACGAGTTAAGGCGATAGCGATGAGTACAGCTTTAGAGCAGGTTGAAAAAACGGCACAGTTAAGTAAAAACAACCAAATGAGTTTGATGATATTTCAAGTCCAGTTTCCAAAAGAAGGTGTTCAACCGCCTTATTATGGAATGAATGTGTTTAAAGTACGTGAAGTTTTAGAGGCGCGTGCTTATGATATTGCTCCTATGCCTGATACCAATCCTTTGATTGAAGGGATGATTGAGTTACGCGGCGTTTATCTCCCCGTTATTGACCTGCCTAAATGGATGGGGTTTGAAATGTCGGCAGAAGAGCGTAAAAAATCCATTATCATCGTGTCTGATTTCAGTCGTAACTTTATCGGTTTACGCGTATCGAGTATTCACGGTGTAGAAGAAAAAAACTGGTCTGATATTCATCCCGCTGGTAACTATAATATGGACGTTAACTCAAATCAGATTGTTAATCATACTTATTTAGAAAACAGTGAAACCTTGTGCTTTATCCTTGATATTGAAAAACTGTTAATTGAAGCTATGCCGGCTGTAGCAGAGAAAATATTTGCATCTGCTAAGGATGTTGCAAAAGAGGGCTATGTCTTTAGTCATGAAATGTACGAAAAAACCATCTTATTTGCTGAAGATAGTAAAGCGATTCAAAAATACATGAGTATGATTTTTACCCAGCTTGGTTTAAAGTCTAAAGGTTTTGATGATGGCCGGCAGTTACTTGATTACATTGAAGGACTTGAATCTTTGCAAGAAATTTCAATGGTATTCACTGATTTAGAGATGCCTGTTGCTTCAGGGCATACTGTTATTCAAGAGTTGCGCGCGAATCCTAAGAGTAAAAAAATTCCTATCATTGTTCATACGTCCATGACAAGTGATAATAACAGTCGAGAAGTGTTGGCGATGGGGGCTGATTTTTTTATTGGGAAGGTCGATACGGATTTGATTGTCGGGACAATTAAAAAGATTGAAAAGTTTGAAAGGTAAATATTAGGACTTTAAGTAGGTTGGTCGAGTAAGTTGCTTAAGGGGTTTATTTAACAGAGTTTGGTTGGATTTCAGCCATAAAAAAAGGCGCCTGATCAGGGCGCCTTTTTTGTTACTGCTACAAATCTAAATTAACGCTGACGCGCTTTAAATTTAGGATTTGTTTTACAGATAACATAAACTTTTCCACGACGCTTAACGATTTGACAATCTTTATGGCGTGCTTTAGCTGATTTTAATGATGATAAGATTTTCATAGGATATATCCATTTTATAGGGCCGAATTTTAAAAACCAATTCGACTTAAGTTCAAATTTGAAGTGGCGGATTATAACGGGTTACAAATCTACTGTCTAGCCAAGATCGTTAAAAAGTCGATTGTTTAAGCATATTGAGCAATTTTTAAGTGTAATGTGATGTTCAGCGACAGGATATTGTGTTTCATTCACGTATAATGCCTCTCAAATACTTTTTAATGGATCTCCTTTTTATCATGTCAGAAAGCATCTTACCCTCTAAAACCAGTAAAGCCCCTCTCTTAACAGTCGATGATGTTATGGGAGCCTCTGGTGCCCTTTCTGAATTGGTTGAGGGTTACCAGCCAAGACAATCGCAAATAGATATGTCTCATGAAATTGAACGGCTCGTTGAACAAGAGGGGACTTTGTTAGCTGAGGCTGGTACAGGTACAGGTAAGACCTTCGCTTATTTAGTGCCTGCATTATTGTCTGGTAAAACCGTTATGGTTTCAACGGCGACCAAAACCTTACAAGAACAATTGGTGCAGAAAGACCTCCCCATTCTTTTTAAAGCTTGTGGCATTAAAGGCAAAGCCAAAATATTAAAAGGCCGTGATAACTACGTGTGCCCTCAACGTTTGGAAATAACTGAAACGGCAGAGCAACATAGTCGAGAAGATTGGAAAAAATTAGCGTTAATTCACGAGTGGGTACAAAATAAAAGTCTTTTGGGAGATAAGGCTGAGTTAAATGAAGTGGCCGAAGACGACCCAATATGGAAAAAAGTTTGTGCACGTTTGGAGTTTTGTCAGGCGGCGGATTGCAATGTGGATTCAGGCTGTTTTTACCCCAAAGTCAAACAGCAAGCCTCAGAAGCACAAGTATTGGTCGTAAATCATCATCTATTTTGTGCGGATTTATCTTTGCGTGAACAAGGATTTGGTGAGTTATTACCCAATGCAGAAGTCTATATCTTTGATGAAGCCCACCGACTACCGGATATTGCCGCACAGTTTTTAGGATTTTCCATTACGCGAAGCCAGTTAGACGAATTGGTTAGAGATATTAAACAGGCGCAGAAAATTGAGTCRCCCGAATCTAAATCTATTTCAGATCAGGCAACTCATTTGGCAGAACAAATTAAACTCCTGAATGAATCACTTGGTAAGTGGGAAAAGCGTTGGACCTGGGAGCAACTTGAATCTGAAAAAGCCTTTCATTTAGTCATGAAGCGCTTTCTGGATAGCTTATCCTTTTTGGTTGAAAACTTAAAAGCGGTGGCGGAACGTGGCAAACAAATAACAGCTGTTTATAAAAGAGCCAAGGACTTTGAATCGCAGTTTAAAGACTGGTTGAACAGTAAGTCAGAGAATAAAATTCGTTGGATAGAGTCTTCTCAAGCACGTTTTAAATTAAATTTAACCCCTTTAAGCGTGGCGGATCCTTTTAGTCGTCAAAGAGAGTTGATAGGGGGCAGTTGGTTATTTACCTCAGCCACCTTAAGTGTACATAATAATTTCAGTTACTTCGCAAATCGCCTYGGGCTGGGAAAGGCACAAACTAGCCACTGGGATAGTCCTTTTAATTATCAAACGCAAGGGGTTGTTTACCACCCGATTGGCTTGCCTGAGCCTCGTAGCGAAGACTATGTTAAGGTCTGTTTACGAGCTGCTTGGCCGCTTTTAAAAGCCAGTGAGGGGTGTGCTTTCATGTTATTTACCAGTCATCGTGCCATGCAAGAGGCTCGCGCGATTATGGAAAGTCACTGGGATGGGACTTTATTAGTACAAGGCGACTTACCTAAATTAACGCTATTGGAACGTTTCAAAACCGCCGATAGAGCGGTCTTGCTGGGGACCAGTAGTTTCTGGGAGGGGGTCGATGTGAAGGGGGATGCTCTAAAATTAGTCATGATTGACCGTATTCCTTTTGCTCCGCCAGATGATCCTATTGTTCAGGCGCGAGAGGCTTAATTTAAAGGAAAAAGGTTTAAATGGATTTGCTCATTTTCAACTGCCTGAAGCGGTTATGGCAATGAAGCAAGGTTCAGGACGTCTGATTCGTGATGTAACCGACAAAGGCGTTTTAATGCTTTGTGATCCCCGATTATCTTCCAAAAGTTACGGTAAGACTATTCGTGATAGTTTGCCAGATTTTCCATGGGTCTATGATGTTGAATCTGCTGTTTTGAAGCTTAAAAAAGAATAATAGCAGTGGCTTATTACGAACTTATAAATTAGTGATAGAGTAAAATTTACTTTATAACTGACGACCTATAATATGAAACTTTGGATCGAGTGCTTACTCGATCCAAAGTCCCAATATACAAACCTCTGTGGGATAAAGAATGTCAAAAACAATTTTAGCGGTAGAAACCTCTACAGTAGCCTGCTCAGTGGCTCTACTTTATCAAGGGCGTATATTTAAACGCTATGAAGTTTTACCACAGAAGCATGCACATCGCTTACTGGAGATGGTTGATGAAGTCTTGACTGAATCTGCCGTAAAAGGGGTCGCACTAGATTTATTGGCCTATGGAGAGGGGCCTGGTGCCTTCACTGGAGTTCGAATCGCTGCTGGCGTTATCCAGGGCTTAGCGCTCGGTTGGGATAAACCGGTGGTGAGTATCTCTTCATTAGAAGCTATGGCAGAAGGGGTCTTCTCTGCAAGGGAACAGCAAAATCTTATGGAAGGGCAAGATAAAATTGCTTGGTGTGCCCTTATGGATGCTCGAATGAAAGAGGTTTATATACAATTCGGTGTTTATGATTTGCAGACTAGATGTCTGCATGCGGGTTCGGTAGAGTTACTCTCACCAGAGGTTGCGAGCGCGCGTATTAAAGCGCTAGGAGGTGTTTTCATTGGTTTAGGGGATGTTCAAAAAGAGTACCCAGGCCTGGTAGAACTGTTTTTGGATTGGACCGATACTTTACCTTCTGCCGATTCTGTTGCTCGGTTGGCTGAGCAGTCTCAAGCACAGGCCGCTAGCCTTCAAGAGAAAGTGCCTGTTCCGATTTATCTGCGGAACCACGTTGCAGATACAATTGAAGAAAGAAAACTTAAAAAAATCTTAAACAAAGCACTCTGAAATTAAGTGTGAATACGCTGTTTCATTCGTTAAAATCGTGCTTTAAATTACGGCTTGATTAGATGAATTTGTATCGATGATGAACCTTAATAAGCTAATTGATTAAAAAGTAAGCAATGCAAGAGAAGCTTAAGACTTTACAGGATTTTTTTAGGTTAAACTTTTATTACACACAAATTTATCCACACCTTTTGTGTATAACATTATTCATAAATAAGTGAGATAGGGAATAATATTATGGCCGTTTACCAACACATTTTGATTGCGATTGATTTTTCTGAAAACAGTGTTAAAGCCTTAAAGAAAACACTGCAGTTAGCCGCTGAGTCACACGCGAGAATAGAGCTTATTCATGTAGTGGATATTCCGATTTACCCTGTGTTAGAAGATGTTGCCGTCTTGGGACTGCCTGGCATTTGGGATGATGAACAGGCAAAGAGTTTAATGACTCTCTCGGAAGAGAAGCTTAAGAAATGGGCTGATAAATATCAGATTGAGAATTACAAAACGATTGAAGGTGTCCCAAGTTCAGAGATTACGGCCATTGCAACCGTTAATAAAGCCGATTTGATTGTCATGGGCTTTCACGGACTATCAGGATTTAGAAGGTTGATTGGCTCAACCACACACTCTGTTATCAATAATGCGCCATGTGATGTGTTGGCCATAAAATTAGATGGCTAGTCGTCTGTCAAACCTGAAAATTAATTGGGTAAAAAGTCGCTATAACCATATTTTTTAATTTAAGAATGAATGGTAATAATCAGATGTTGTTGAGCTTTGTCACCTAATATTCACTGTAAATAAGGTAAGTAATTTGAATATCCAGACCGTCATTAAACTTTTTTTAAAATAGTCGTTTCTATGAGTTTGTGCATGACAAGTGGGGTCTACGCCGATTCATTTAAGATTGGCGAAACCATTTTTGTGGCCTATCCATCGGGCAATATCAAAGACGATGCTTTTATTGTTGGTCAGGTTGAGGCTATTAATGAGAAGGGAGATTATCAAATTTCAGTGATTGAGTTTGTTGAAGGTCATGATTATGGCCTCTCATGTGTGCCAATGATCAAAAAGCAAAGCAAACACAGCACCACTTCAGAGTATGGATCTAGTTGGGAATTGTGGAAGGACACTACGACTTTAGAAAAGGAAAATCTGGACTATTTAGTTTCCCAGAAAGAGGTTATGAAACTGGGGGTTGGTAAGCATCTATTTATTGAACGCAATAACCTCTATATCGTTTTTGGGCGCTGGAAGTCTGATGCGCCTATGCTAACAATTGACCGACTGGGCAGAGCTGAAAAAGAAGCAGCCGAAAATCAAATGCAAGGCATGCTGCCCGCTTTGGCTTTGGTGAAGTTACATCGTTCGAGTTTTTATGGTGAATATGGCCGTCCAATGATGTCATTTGAGAGTATTGAACCTTTAAATACACTGTTATCAGCCGTATTAGAAACCTTCTCACAAGATCCTGCCTTAAAAACTACGTGGCAGGCACGTAAGAGAGATTGGCCTAAAATTTCAGCGGATATGCGGAGTTACTTTTTAATTGAAGCCATTGATAAAATTGTGGCAGACGCTACTCATCAGCAGTATGTTCAAGGCGTTGAGAAAGCAGGTGAAAAAGCCTTAAATACCCTGAAGTATCAGCTATCTCAGTTAAAAAGAAGTGAACAATAAAAAGGCGGGAGTGGCAGAGCTGAGCGAGATTCAAGTATAATCTCGCCTTTATGGTGCACAGCTTTCAAATAAAGTAAATTTTATTTAGGGTGATGATAATAAGTTTCGTTAAGATAATCGGCGATTTGAAGGACTTCATCTTCAAACATCCCTGTTTGGAGGTTATCACTACAAAATTGCACTTTTTTAACCAATTTAGGATAGGTATCTGTTATTTTTGGATTATAAGCTTTAGCTGTATGGCAACTCATACAGTTAGCTGATTCGTGAAGTGCTGCCCCAGGGTGCATTTCAGCGAATGCAAATTGTGAAGTCAGTAGTAACGTCGTGCCAGCTAAGGCTAATGTCAATTTTTTCATGATGTCTCCTTAATGATAATAATAGGTAAGCTCGTTATTCATTTTACTGATTTTATTGGAAAGTCTTAATCAAAAATAACATTACTCTCATAGAGTAAGTTTATATAAGCAAATATTAATTTTAATATAAGGTATTTAAAGCATGAGTGAGTTAACGTATATCAAAGGCAAGGATGCCTGTTTAGAAGCTTCTATTACTAATATGCAGTCCATATTAAAGGCAGCGGGTTTTGATATCGTTGAAGCATCCTGGTTAAATCCTGTTTCCAATGTTTATTCATTGCACATCCTTGATGCGCGGTGTCCGGGTTTGTTCACGAATGGCAAGGGCACTAGCCGTAAAGCGACCTTAGCGAGTGCCTTGGGTGAATATTTAGAGCGTCTTGCAACGAATTACTTTTTTTCAGATTACTGGTTAGAGACCGAGGTTGGTCAGGCTAAAAATAGCTGGCTCTATTACCCAGATGAAAAACAATTTTCAGAATCCGAAATGGGTGATATTTTATCACCCGAACTATGGTCATTCTATGACGCGACCGATGAAGTTGAATTCGTTGATTTGTTGAGCTTTAATGACAGTCAAAATGTAGTTCGCTCGGTCCGAATGAAAAATGCACATACTGAAGAAAACGTTTATTTCCCGATGAATCTTTTTAGTAATTTATACGCCAGTAATGGCCTGTCTGCCGGAAATACAGCCACAGAAGCGCGGGTTCAAGGGTTGTCGGAAATTTTTGAACGCTGGGTCAAAAATAAAATCATGCGTGAAAATATCTGCCTACCTGAAGTGCCGGAATCGGTTGTTCAAAGCTTCCCTGAAATTGTCAAAATGATTGAAGGCATGAAGCAAGAGGGGATTGTGGTTTCTATCCGAGATGCCTCTTTAGGAGGTCATTTCCCAGTCATTAGTGTGGTACTGTTTGAGCAGAAAACAGGACATTGCTTTGCTTCTTTTGGTGCGCATCCTATGTTTGAAGTTGCCTTAGAGCGTACTTTAACCGAGTCGTTACAAGGTCGACAACTGGGCCATTTAGATGGCTTTCAAACCCCCGTTTTTGATGAATTTATCGTCGCGGAAGATGAAAATATTGAAAACCACTTCATTGATTCTAGTGGACTTATTCATGCGCATTTTGTCTCCGATAATGCTGATTATGATTTTGTGCATTGGGATTTTTCAGGCTCTACTGAAGATCAATGGTCTCAGCTGTGTGACAAGGTTCAGGCGCAGGGTTGCTCTGTGTATGTAGCAAATTACAATCATTATGGTTTTGAGGCCTGCAGAATTGTAGTGCCAGGTATGTCAGAAATATATCCAACCGATGAATTAATCGAAAGCAATCAAAATACCGGTCGTTTATTACGTGAGCAGTTACTGGCTTTGCCAGAGTCATTAGACTACACAGGCCTGGTCAGTTTAATTGATGACCTAGGGTTGAGTGATCACCAAGGGGTTGCCTCTTTGATTGGTTTGATGCCTGATCCTAAAAGCTTTTGGGCGGAATTAAAAATTATTGAATTGAAGTTCTGGTGTCTCCTGGCAGCAAAGGCTTATGAAGAGGCGTTAGAAACCCTTGAGGATGCCATGTGTTTCGTCTCACCTACCAATGGGTTGCTTGTGGCTTATAGAGCATTAAAGTTCGCATTAGAAATGAGTGCTGAAGATGCTAAAACAACTATTCAATGGTGTGTTTATTTGGGGAAGAGATAAGTGACCAGGCCTGGTCGAATATAGAAGGGTCTGAAGTTTTGTGGGGTCAAGCATTAGGCTTGGAGATCTTTAAATCAAGTCAAAGACATCAGGCATTATTAGAAATATATCAGCAGACTCAAACCGTGAAACGCAAAGCCTTCGAGTCGTAAATAGAGAGGTTTCTTTAGACTCTTTTATATAGAAGCGCTTAACTGAGATTCTTAAGCGCTTTTTTGCTTCTTATTACTTTAATTAAAAATCATAGATCAAGGTTAGAAGAGTTTGGGTATCTGTCTCTTTCGTTCCAGCCGCTGGACTATCATTATGTCGAACCTTATAGCTCGCCTTAAGATTCATACGGTCGGCCACTTTAACTTTAAATCCTGTATTGCTTTCAAAGGTGGTTTGTTGAGTACCATTTAGGTAAGTTATGTCTTGTGAAAAGGCCACCTGAGCGTTAATTTGATGTGTCAAATCAAGCTTTAAACGTGCGGCGGTTTGACTCTGGTCATCCTCAATTACATCATTTGTGTAACTTGTGACCTGCTGGGCTAAACCTGCTTCACCAATAAATCTAGTGGTTTTATTTTTAAAAAGTTGTTTACCCAAACCTAGTGAAAGGGTCGTATCTAACTCAATACTTGCAAAGCGATTCTTTTCAAATTTTCCGGCGACAAAACTGTAATAGTTATGTTCTGGGTTGTAATAACGGTTGTACTGAAGATCGATTAAATAGCGCTCTTCAGTTTGCACATTATCTTCAGATTTGTAGTTGGTTTCAAAGTTAGACTTTATGGCATAGCGGGCTTGATTGTAGTCAAGTCTCAGTGCAGCAAAGAGTGTTGTGCTCGTGGTGTTCCCGCTACTATCCGTAAACCCAAGCTCTCCCGATCCGTTAAGTCCTAAAGTAGGCTCTGCTGCCAGACTGGAGAGTGGCGTCAGCGAAACGCTGATGAGGGTGAGGGCTCTATGTAGGGTGTTTGCTTGCATGGAAATATCCTTTATGCTTAAGGGGTTGTCATTAACTCTCTTATTGGTAAGGTTCACAAGCAGCATTGAACGTTACGAATTAGAAGCTCTATGGAATAAATTTGAACGAGATATCAAAAAATAATGCTATCACTAATCAGTAAAGTTAGATATTAGTCATAATTCTAAAAACTTAAAATTGAAGCGGACTTTACAATATTTTTAACGGCAACAGCACTCATTATAAGGCCTGCATTAGGGTAGTATGATGACGAGGCTGCTTAATAAAGGCCTTTTTTAAAAAAATTAGAGTGAAAAAAGATGCCATTTTATACACAACAAACACAAGTTTGCTAAAATAGACTTAATTTGTCACTCAATCCAATGGAAGACGGAAGTAGAATGAAACTTGATTTTTTAGATTTTGAACAACCAATTGCGGAACTAGAAGCCAAAATTGATGAGTTACGTCATTTAGATGGCGGAGATATGAATCTTTTGCAGGAAATTGCATCACTTGAAGAGAAACGCAAGAATCTAACCGAGTCGACTTTTAAAAAGCTAACCGATGTTCAAATTGCAAAAGTATCCCGCCATCCACAGCGTCCTTATGCTTTAGATTATATTCCGGAAGTCTTTACGGACTTTAAAGAGTTGCATGGCGATAGAGCCTTTGCAGATGATGAAGCCATTGTTGCGGGTTTAGCCCGTCTAGATGGTCAGCCTGTTATGGTGATCACGCAAGAAAAAGGTCGTGATACTAAAGAAAAAATTCGTCGTAATTTTGGTATGCCTCGACCAGAAGGTTATCGTAAAGCTTTGCGTTTGATGAAGATGGCGGAACGTTTTGGTTTGCCTGTCGTTACTTTTATTGATACTCCAGGCGCTTACCCAGGAATTAATGCAGAGGAGCGTGGGCAAAGTGAAGCGATTGCTAGAAATCTGATTGAGATGGCTGAGTTAAAAGTACCTATTATCTGCACAGTGATTGGAGAGGGCGGTTCTGGTGGTGCTTTAGCCATTGGTGTGGGTGATGTGACCATGATTATGGAATATGGTACCTTCTCTGTTATTTCACCTGAAGGGTGTGCCTCTATTTTATGGAAGAATGCAGCGAACGCGGCCGATGCCGCTGAAGCCTTGGGTATTACCGCAAAACGCTTGAAAACACTTGGTTTAGTGGATGAGATTATTCCTGAGCCATTGGGCGGTGCACATAGAGACCATAAGCTTGCGGCATCCAACTTAAAGAAATCACTGATTGCTCAGGTAAATCGTCTTAAAGAGATTCCTGTTGAAGTTTTAGTAGAAACACGTTATCAGCGTTATATGGATTACGGAAATTTCGAACTTTCTTAATCTACTCTTCCTTTTCATAATCACTACTCTAAAGGCTCAATGCTTGAGTCTTTACACGGTGAGTGATTTGAGATTTACGACTCTATTAAGTCGTGAATCACTTACCGTTAGCCCTATTCAATGACCCCTCTCTCAATTCAACTCCCAGAAGAGTTAAGCGACTTTACAAGTGCGCTTAGAACCTTCCTAACGGAAGTAGACTCACAAACGACTGTTAGTGTTGCTTTTAGTGGTGGTCTTGATTCTACGGTTTTATTACATCTATTATCCCTGCATGAATTAGCTAGACCGCTCAAAAAACATCTTTATGCACATTATATTGATCATGGTTTGCAGGCAATTTCTTTAGATTGGAAGGTGCATTGCAAGGAGGTCTGTGAGTCGTTTCATGTACCTTTCGAATCAAGTGTCATCGAAATCAAAAAAACACAACGAAAAGGCATTGAGTCTGTCGCAAGAAAGCTTCGCTATCAGGCTCTGTCAACACGACTGCCTCATGCGGATGATATCTTGGTGACAGGCCATCATCAGCGAGACCAGGCCGAGACGGTACTGCTTAACCTGGTTAGAGGGTCTGGTGTAGTGGGCCTGTCGGCGATGCCTTATCAAAAAAGATTGCCCTAAAGTCAGGTAGTATTCGGCATATCCGTCCTTTACTGACAATTCCATATGAAAGATTATTGGTCTATGCCGATTATTTCAAACTCTGCTGGATAGAGGATCCTTCAAATGAATCGTTCGATTTTAAACGAAATGTGATGCGCCATGAGGTTTTACCTGCTCTGCAAGCGCACTGGCCAAATGTAGAGAAAACCATTGCTCGCAGTGCTCAGAATATGTCTGAAGCTCTATTATTACTGGATCGCATGGCAAGCCAGTATTTATCGCGCCATAGGTCGTATAGTTATTACCTAGATTTAAACCTATTTGACGATTTAGATTGGTTAGAGCAAAAAACATTATTCGTTTCTGGTTTTCTAAAATACGATCGCAACCGCTGACTTTAAAACATTACGAGTGGATTCTCTCTGTACTATTAGCCAAAAGCCGTAGTCGGCAAAATGCCTTCGCCTATCAACTCGCTCAGGGTGAGTTGGCATTCTTTCGAGACAGACTCTATTACTTGCCTGAGATGCCTAAACCTTTTTCAATTTTTCTAGACGAATTACTCAAAACGATAGCCTACTATAAAGAGCAAAAGGGGGAGCTTTCCCGTCAGTCGCGAGAAGAATCCGTTATAACCTATGGTTATGGACTGACTATCAGCAAGGAGTTGATGTCAAAAAGTCATTTAATTGAAGTGAGAAGCCTCTCTCAAGATGATGATTTAAAAGGAAGAAGCTTAAGAAATTCTTTCAAGAGCGCTCAGTGCCAGTATGGGAAAGAAAGGTTTGGCCGGTCTTGGTCTTGCAAGGCGAGGTGATCGGTGTGTTAGGGTGTTCTAACGGCCTAAAGTCTTCACCAGAGACTCTGGAAGACTCTAGTCGAGAGGTGTCTATAGAGGACAAAATCGAAGTCCCAGATATTGTGGTTTGGCAACTAATGGGTTTAGTTGTCAATATTCTTTAATAGAATGCATTGGCATCACTGAAGCATTCAGTCATAAAGTTAATATTATTGGTCTATTGGGCCTTTAATGAGTCTGTTTAGCGAATAAATTACATTGCTGAAAGGGCGGTTTTAGGCTATAATTCTCACTATTCTGGTTACTAGAAATTCTCGATTTCTAAACGTTCAATAAAGTGTGATTAATGACTAAATTTATTTTTGTAACAGGCGGCGTAGTTTCCTCTCTTGGTAAAGGAATTGCGGCTGCTTCTTTGGGTGCTCTGCTAGAGGCTAGAGGCCTTAAAGTCAGTATGCTTAAAATGGATCCGTATATTAACGTCGATCCAGGGACGATGAGTCCACTTCAGCATGGCGAAGTTTTCGTGACGGATGATGGTGCTGAAACCGACTTGGATTTAGGCCACTATGAACGTTTTGTACAGCGTCATTTTACCCGTCGAAACAGCTTCTCAGCTGGCCAGGTCTATGAAACCGTTATTCGTAATGAGCGTCGTGGTGAATATTTGGGTGGCACCGTTCAAATTATTCCACATATTACCGATGAAATTAAAAGTCGCATTCTAAAGGCGGCCGCTGGCTTTGATGTTGTCATGGTCGAAGTTGGAGGTACGGTTGGTGATATTGAATCTTTACCTTTCCTAGAGGCTATTCGTCAATTAAGTCTAGAAGTAGGGCGTGGTCGCTCTCTGTTTATGCATCTAACCTTATTACCTTATATCGCAGTCGCTGGTGAAGTTAAGACCAAACCAACGCAGCACTCTGTTAAAGAGTTACGCTCGATTGGGATCCAGCCAGATATTTTAATTTGCCGTTCTGAAATTGCCTTGCAAGAGAGTGAAAAACGTAAGATTTCACTCTTTACCAATGTAGAAGAGAAGGCCGTCATCAACTCATTAGATGCTGATACTATCTATTCAGTGCCTCGCATGTTGCATGAGCAAGGTCTAGATGACTTGGTCATTGAACGTCTCAATATAGAATGTTCAGAGATTGATCTAAGTGACTGGGATGCCGTTGTTAAAGCGCAACTTAATCCAGAGAAGATAGTTGAGATTGCCATGGTCGGCAAGTATGTTGATTTGACCGAGGCTTATAAATCAGTCATTGAATCACTAATACATGCCGGAATTCATACCAATACGCGTGTTAATATCGATTACATCGATTCTGAACTTCTAGAAACGGCAGGTCTAAGCGCCATAGAGAATAAAGATGCCATCCTAGTACCGGGTGGTTTCGGTGAACGTGGGGTTGAAGGTAAGATTGCCGCTATTCAGTACGCACGAGAAAATAAAATTCCCTACCTTGGGATTTGCTTAGGCATGCAAATGGCTGTGGTTGAATATGCTCGCCATGTAGCCGGACTGGTTGATGCACATAGTACTGAGCTTAACCCAAATACACCCCATCCCGTTGTTGCTTTGATTACGGAATGGACGGATGAAAATGGTAACAAGGTCGAACGAGATGAAACGGCAGACTTAGGCGGCACCATGCGCCTAGGTGGGCAAAACTGCATCTTAGCAGAAGACTCTAAAATTAGAGCAGCCTATGGTGAAAGTGTTATTCGCGAACGCCATAGACACCGTTATGAAGTCAATAATGGCTATGTTGCCAGACTTGAAGCCGCGGGACTTATCTTCTCAGGTCACTCTGAAGACGGTAGCTTAGTTGAGACCATTGAAATTGCAGATCACCCTTGGTTTGTGGCTTGCCAATTCCACCCTGAATTCACCTCAACTCCGCGTAAAGGACATCCACTGTTCACCGCATTTGTTGAAGCGGCAAACTGTTATAAAAAACATTAAGGAACGAATATAAAATGAAATTATGTAACTTTAATGTCGGGATTGATCAACCACTGTTTTTAATAGCAGGTCCATGTGTTATTGAGTCTGAGCAGATGGCACTTGATACAGCGGGTCAATTAAAAGAGATGACGGATGCTTTGGGAATTCCTTTTATCTATAAATCTTCATACGACAAAGCCAATCGTTCTTCAACAGCGAGTTTTAGAGGGTTAGGAGTTGAAGAAGGCTTGCGTATCTTGCAGAAAGTTAAAGATGAAATTGGCGTGCCTGTATTAACGGACGTTCATGAAGATTCACCTTTAGATGAAGTTGCTTCGGTTGTTGATGTCATGCAAACGCCGGCATTTTTAGTACGTCAAACCAATTTTATTCAAAACGTTTGTCGTCAAGGTATTCCTGTGAATATCAAAAAGGGGCAGTTTCAAGCCCCTTGGGATATGGATCAAGTGGTTGCTAAAGCGCGTGAAGTTGGTAATGAAAACATCATGGTTTGTGATCGTGGTACTTCTTTCGGCTATAACACGCTTGTTTCAGATATGCGCGGACTGGCTTCAATGCGTAGCACAGGTTGTCCTGTGGTATTTGATGCAACGCATTCCGTACAGCAACCTGGCGGGAACGGCACAACGTCTGGCGGTCAGCGTGAAATGGTCCCCGTTTTAGCGCGTGCAGCGATTGCGGCTGGGATTTCAGGTCTATTTATGGAAACCCACCCTGATCCAGATAAAGCATTGAGTGACGGCCCAAATATGTGGCCATTAGGCAATCTAAAACCTTTATTGGAAACCATGAAGGCGTTAGATGAGGTGGTGAAACAGCATGGTTTTATTGAAGATAGCTTAAGAGATTAAGTGCCATATGTGACTCTTAATGTCATAGCGTTGTCATACTCTAATCGTAAAATAGACAGAATTTAAAAAATTTTAGCAATATAAGTTTAATAGGAAATCAAAAATGTCATCATTAATTAAAGATATTAAAGCACGTGAAGTAATCGATTCTCGTGGTAATCCAACAGTTGAAGCCGATGTAATCCTTGAAGATGGTTCTTTTGGACGTGGTATTTCCCCTTCTGGAGCTTCTACCGGTTCTCGTGAAGCAATCGAATTACGTGATGGCGATAAGTCTCGCTATGGCGGTAAAGGTGTTTTAACGGCGGTTCATAATATCAAAAATGACATTAAGACAGCTTTAGTCGGTCAAGATGCCACGGATCAAGCGGCAATTGATCAAATCATGATCGATCTTGATGGTACTCATAACAAGGCTCGTTTAGGTGCGAATGCCATCTTAGCCGTCTCTATTGCAACAGCTCAAGCGGCAGCGTCGTCTAAAGGTGTTCCATTATATGTTTACCTTAAAACAGATGATTACAAAATGCCTGTACCTATGATGAATATCATTAATGGTGGTGAGCATGCTGATAACTCTGTTGATTTTCAAGAATTCATGATTGTGCCTGTTGGCGCGCCAACCATTGCTGAAGCCATTCGTTACGGTTCTGAAATCTTCCATGCACTTAAATCAGTATTAAGCAAGAAGGGATATAATACGGCCGTTGGTGATGAAGGTGGTTTTGCACCAGACCTTAAGTCGAACGAAGAAGCTATTACAGTGATTCTTGAAGCGATTGAAAATGCAGGTTATGTGGCTGGTAAAGATATCATGATTGCAATGGATGCCGCATCATCTGAACTTTATAAAGATGGAATGTACCACCTAGGTTCTGAAGACAAAAAGTTAACCTCTAAAGAGGTCGTTGATCTATTATCTAGCTGGGTTGATAAGTACCCAATTATCTCAATTGAAGACGGTTTAGACGAGTCTGATTGGGATGGCTTTAAATACCAAACTGAAAAAGATGGCCACCGTCTACAGATCGTTGGTGATGATTTGTTTGTAACAAACCCTAAAATTCTGCAAGAAGGGATTGATAAGAAGATTGCTAACTCTATCTTAATCAAGATCAACCAAATAGGGACTTTGACAGAAACTTTCGAAGCGATTCGTATGGCGAAAGAAGCGGGTTACACAGCCATTATTTCTCATCGTTCTGGTGAGACTGAAGATACTGTTATCGCGGATATTGCGGTTGCAACGGGTGCCGGTCAAATCAAAACAGGTTCACTTTCTCGTACAGACCGTATTGCGAAATACAATCAATTGATCCGTATCGAAGAAGCCCTTGGCGCAGAGGCTGTTTATCCTGGAATGGACGCTTTCTATAACTTGAAAAAGTAATCTCAAAAGAAGACGATTAAAAGGAAAGTTCAGTGAAAAAGATTTATCTTGGATTGGCTTTCCTGATTCTGATTGTACAAGCTCGTTTATTGTCCTCTGATGGGGGGCTTGGCGAGCTTTTTGCGTTACATGAACAGTTGAAAACATTAGAGATTTCACTTGAAGAACAACGCTTAGTTAATGCTCAACTGGTTGAGCAAGTTAAAGAGTTACAGTCCGACACCGCTTCAGTTGAAACCATTGCTCGACAAACGCTTGGGATGGTTAAGGAAGATGAGGTGTTTATTAATGTGATTGAGCTTAAATCAGCGAAAGGGAAATGATGTTTCTTGTTAAAAACCTAATCCACCAGGCCTGGTAACTTCTTAATAGTCTTTAAATTTTTAAGTGCCGGTGAGGTTTTAGGCTCACCCGATTAAGTTCTATTTCTTCAAAGGGTTACTGCGCTTTTAGAAAAACATTCACAGCACCTGTTCCACCCGTTCTAGCAGGTGCACTGCTAAAAGCAATGACCGCTTTGAGTGCTTTTAGCTCTTGATTGACTAAGTTTTTAAGAACAGGGTATTCATCTCTAGAATTGTAACCTTTGCCATGGATAATGCGAATGTACCGTTTTTTAGGTGGTAAGCTTCTCTAATAAATTCATGCATTAGCATTTTGGCATCATCCAGCGTTAAACCGTGAAGATCCAATTCGGCAGAAACTTCAAATTCACCTTTTTTGAGTTTGGAGAGCTCTTGTAGCCGGATGCCTTTTTGATGATATAAAAGCGTTTCAAAGGCACTAACGGGTTTTGAAAAAGCATCCGTTTTCCGAGTTTCAATGGCTGCGTGATCTCTTTGCTCCCGTTGCCGTTTTCTCAGTTGTTGAAGGGTTTCTTTAGCCTGTTGCTGGAGTTTTTCTGGGTTGTATTGTGCCGTAACGTTACCTTTTTTATGGGGGTAACATCCGTCATGGCCGAGAGAAATGTGGATTTATCTTCTTCTGTCATCTTTGAGGCTATATAATTCTTCAAGTGTTTATGTAAAAGTTAATTTTAACGCCTATCTACACTATAAATAAAACGCCAAAGTCCGTTAAAGGTCCTATTCTACATGATGAAAATATTACTCTCCAATGATGATGGTTATTTTGCGCCAGGAATTCAACAATTATTTACAACCCTTCAGCAAGAAATTCAATTTCAGAGTTTAGTTATTATGGCACCGGAGCGTAATCGTAGTGCCGCAAGTAACTCCTTATCGTTACTTGAACCTCTGAGACTACATTCTCATTCCGTACCTAATGGCGCAGAAAATTGTCATATTTACAGTGTCAATGGAACACCGACCGATTGTGTTCATCTAGGCGTGAATGGCGGACTGGGCTATCAGCCAGACATTGTGCTTTCAGGCATTAATGATGGTGCGAATATGGGGGATGATGTTATCTACTCAGGTACCGTCGCCGCCGCGACTGAGGGACGTTTTTTAGGTAAGCCCTCTATCGCAATTTCACTCTGTGGAGACCAACACTTTGCAACGGCCGCACATGTTCTGGTTAATTTTTTAAAGCAGATGCCAAAAATGACGTTAAGTAGCGATACAATTATCAATATTAATGTGCCTGATATCCCGTTAAAGGATTTAAAGGGTGTGAAGGTGACACGCTTAGGCAAGCGACATGCTTCTGAATCCGTCGTTAAACAGAATGACCCACGGGGTTTGCCTATTTATTGGATAGGTCCTGCAGGTAGCGCTTCTGATGCAGGGGAAGGCACAGACTTTCATGCCGTAGAATCTGGTTATGCTTCCATCACACCGCTTAAGATTGATTTAACGCATTATGAAATGATGAACCAGTTATCTGACTGGGCTGACAACTATTAGAGTTTTTATGAAAATTTCTATTGGAAACCTCTCTCTATGACGGTTCTTCACAAAAAAGAGATGCCATTAATTTACCCCAATGCTGCTTTTGAGCAGTATCAAGGGGTTGGCATGACGTCTCAGCGTACTCGCAATCGCCTGATTACACGCCTAATTGAGCTCGGAGTAACAGATCAAACTGTTCTTGAGGTTATGCGAGTCATTCCTAGGCATCTGTTCTTAGATGAGGCTATGTCTAGTCGTTCTTATGAAGATACGGCCTTACCGATTGGTTATGGGCAAACGATTTCTCAACCTTGGGTCGTCGGCAAAATGACTCAGTGGTTATTTGCAAACGTAGCACAGCAACCCATTAAAACGGTGCTTGAAATTGGCACAGGGTCGGGTTATCAAACGGCTATACTGGCGCTACTTGCAAAGGAAGTTTTTACGGTTGAGCGAATAGCACCTCTTTCTGAGCGTGCCCAAGGCGTTTTGTCTCAACTCGAATTAGCGAATATTCAATATGAAATTAGCGATGGTCACTGGGGATGGCCACAGGACCAAAGCCAGAGAGGATTCAGTCGCTCACAAGCCCCACAGTTTGATGCGATTATCTCTGCAGCGTCACCTGCGAAACTACCCCAAGAACTACTTCAACAGTTAAAGATCGGCGGTCGATTAGTAATCCCTCTGGGTGAAGAGAAGCAGTTGCTTTTTGGATTCGAAAAAACTGCAGAAGGCATTCTTGAAACCTGCTTAGGTGAAGTGATGTTTGTTCCGATGAAACAAGGAATTGAAAATTGAAGTTATTTACAACCCTCTACGATAAAGCTTTAAATTGGGCGAGACATCCTAAAGCAACCTGGTATTTAAGTGGACTGAGTTTTGCAGAATCTTCATTTTTCCCGATTCCACCCGATGTAATGTTGATGCCAATGAGTTTGGCGACCCCTAAAAAAGCTTTTTATTATGCTTGGCTGACAACATTTTTTTCACTATTAGGCGGATTATTGGGGTACGCAATTGGTTATTGGGCCATTGACTTAGTATTACCTTTTATTGAGTCAATTGGCTACGCTCATAAAATGGAGCAGGTACAAGCATTTTTTACAGAGTATGGTATTTGGATTATTTTCATCGCTGGATTTAGTCCCGTCCCTTATAAGTTATTCACTATTACCGCGGGCGCTACGAGCATGGCTTTGCTGCCATTTTTGATTGCTTCCTTTATTGGTCGTGGTGCTCGGTTTTATTTGGTCGCTGGACTCATGAAGTGGGGTGGCGCCAAGATGGAAGCTTCAATTCGTAAATGGGTTGACTGGTTGGGTTGGGGATTTGTCCTGTTATTGGCCATTTATATTTTAAGTAAATATTACATAAAATAACCTCTAGAAAGGTTTTCTGAGTTACATTATCAGAAAGCTGAGTTTGATTAGGTCACCAAAACATGAATTCAAGAATAATGGAATCTATGAAAAATTTATTTATCCGAATGGATTCAAAACCCAATTTATCGCGAAAATATGCTTTAACGGTCAGCTGTACTCTTTTAATGGGATTATTKTTAACCAGCTGTAGCTCCCCTGTTAAATACGAAAGCCGGAACAATGGATCGTATTCGCAAAATTCTTCCACCAAACAGACGGTTCAATGCTTACCTTATTACACAGTAATATATGGTGACACCTTGAGCGATATTGCAGAGGAATGCGATGTTAATATGTACTCTTTAGCAAAGCAAAATGATTTAGGGCCACCTTATTCCATTTATGTTCGGCAAGAGCTCAGCATGCCAACGAGAACCCTTAATAAAACAGAGCAAGTCAAACTACGACCTCAAACAGCGACGCACTCGCCCAGTTCTAAGCTCAAATCAAAATCAAGTCAATGGCAGTGGCCGATGAATTCAAAGCTGGAACATCACTTTATTCGAGATTCATCCGGCCTGTCTGTATTAGAAATTTATGGAGTTTCCGGGCAGGAGGTTAATACCGTAGCGCCTGGTAAAGTCGTTTATGCAGGCAACGGTATTGTTAATTATGGCTGGATGGTTGTTATAAAGCATGATGATAATTATATGTCTATCTATGCGCATAACAGTGCATTGTTGGTGAAGGAGGGCGCTAGAGTAAAGCGCGGTCAGCAGATAGCAACACTGGGTGCGACGGGTAATACCACTCGATCAAAACTCTATTTAGAAGCGCGTTACCAAGGCCGAAAAATTGATATTCTCAAGGTTTTGAAAAAATAGACTTAGTGCACTAACGTGTTTAGTAAAGTGACTAAATATTTGATTTCTGTCCAGTAAGAGTTTACGGCTTAATTGCAATGATTAGGCCGTCATCACCAGCGCAAGAACAACTTCTCTGTCTTCAGTCGTTAGTACGTTACAAGTCCTACAAGCCGCATCGTTGGCCATAACCTCCAGCCCCACACCTTTTGAAGCACAATAGGCAAATAGTTTCGGCTCTGGAAATACTTGTGTATCACCTGTCCCTAAAATAATTACTTCTGATTTTGTGGCTAACAGCTGATCAAGATGGTCGGAGCTCAGGGTTTCTATAGAGGCGCAGGGCCATTCACTTTCTGTCGTAAACTGGGTAATAAAACAACTTTCTGTAAACGTTAAATTATTTACTTTGACCAGGCCTGGTTCATAATGTTTTACGGCAAATACGTTTGAATCTCGGTGTTCTGTAAATTTCATTAAAGATTCTCCTTGTTTAAGCTTGTATCTTAACAAAGAGCCTGGCCTGAAATGTAAATTAATCTCGCTACTAAAGCGGTTTTTAGCCTCTTTTTCAATTGACGAAAAAATAGGATGCTGTATCATGATTCCTTTAATAAAATCCCCTTATGTCTGTGTTGTCTAGCGGTTTAGCGTTGGCAACACTGTAAAATTATTGAAGGCCATTCATCGTGTCAGACGATTTTCAAAGAATAAACAGACTTCCTCCTTATGTGTTTAATATTATTGGAGAGTTAAAAGCAGAAGCCCGCCGCAGTGGAGAAGATATTATTGATTTTGGGATGGGAAATCCGGATCAAGATACACCTAAACACATCGTCGACAAGCTGATTGAGGTTGTTCAACGTGAAGGAACCCACCGTTATTCAGTCTCTCAGGGTATTCCACGTTTACGCAAAGCAATCTGCAACTGGTACAAAACTAAATTTGATGTTGAGCTTGATTATGAAACTGAAGCGGTTGTCACTATCGGCTCTAAAGAAGGTTTAGCACACCTGGCACTCGCGACGGTTGATAGAGGTGATACTGTTTTAGTGCCGAATCCCGCCTATCCGATTCACCCTTATGGTTTTGTGATTGCTGGTGCCGACGTGCGCCATGTTAGGATGACACCGGATGTTGATTTCTTTGAAGAGCTCGAAAAAGCGATTAAAGAGTCATGGCCTAAACCTAAGATGCTGATTCTCAATTTCCCAGGAAATCCAACCACACAAACGGTTGAACTAGAATTCTTTGAGAGAGTGATTGCCATCGCTAAAGAGCACAATATTTGGGTTATTCATGACTTAGCCTATGCGGATATTGTGTTTGATGGCTATGTCGCTCCGTCGATAATGCAAGTGGAAGGCGCGAAAGACATCGCGGTTGAATTTTATACCTTATCTAAAAGTTACAATATGCCTGGTTGGCGTGTTGGTTTTATGGTGGGTAATCCGACCTTAGTCAATGCCCTTAAACGCATTAAGTCATACTTGGATTACGGTACTTTCACACCCATTCAGGTTGCTGCAATTGCGGCTTTAGAAGGTCCTCAAGAGTGTGTACAGGAAATCTGTGATATGTATAAACTCCGTCGAGATGTTCTTTGTGAGGGGCTGAATGCATTGGGCTGGCCTGTAGTGCCACCTAAAGCCACTATGTTTGTTTGGGCGCCGATCCCTGAAGAATATAAGGCGATGGGTTCAATTGAATTTTCTAAGAAATTATTAACAGAAGCCAAAGTGGCGGTTTCACCAGGTATTGGATTTGGTGATTACGGTGATGACCATGTGCGTTTTGGTTTGATCGAAAACGAACACCGTACTCGCCAAGCCATACGTGGTATTCGTGATATGTTTAGAAAAGATGGATTAATCAAACAAGATTAAACAAAATTATAATCTGCTACCAAATACATTGGTAGTGAGTAGACGTTAGGAAATACCCAAATGAAAACAGTGAAAATTGGCTTATTAGGCTTAGGAACAGTCGGTGGTGGTACCGTAGATATCATCAACAATACCATGCCAGAAATTCAGCGCCGCTTAGGTCAAAACATTGAAATCGTAATTATTGCCATGCGTGATTTAAATCGTTATCGTTCTGCTGATACCACGGGCATTCAATTGACTGATAACACGGCAGAAGTCGTCAATCATCCCGATGTGGAGATTGTAGTTGAGTTAATGGGTGGCACAGGTCTAGCGAAAGAATTGATTGAGACGGCTATTAAGAATGGTAAGCATGTTGTGACGGCCAATAAGGCACTGATTGCTGAACAGGGTAATGGCTTATTTGCTTTAGCTAAAAAACATAATGTGATTGTTAATTATGAAGCCGCAGTGACGGGCGGAATTCCAGTGATTAAATCGCTACGCGAAGGTTTAGCGGCCAATAAGATTGAATGGCTTGCAGGGATTATTAATGGTACAGGCAACTATATTCTGACCGAAATGAAAGAGCCAGGTGCTGATTTTGCCCAGGTCCTTAAAGTTGCTCAAGAATTAGGGTATGCAGAAGCCGATCCAACCTTTGATGTAGAAGGGATTGATGCGGCTCATAAGCTCACTATTTTAGCCTCCATTGCTTTTGGAATAGAGTTGCAATTCGATAAAGTTTATACGGAAGGTATTAGCAAAGTAACTGCTGATGATATTCGTTTTGCCGAACAGCTAGGGTATGAAATCAAACACCTAGGCATGGCAAGTCGACTAGAAAATGGTTATTCATTGCGTGTTCATCCTGCATTGGTGCCAAACACAGTATTGATGGCCCAGGTAAGCGGTGTTATGAATGCTGTGATGGCCTATGGTGATCATGTGGGAGCAACTATGTATTATGGTGCTGGTGCTGGAGCAGGGCCAACGGCGAGCTCAGTGGTTGCGGATATTATTGATGTCATTCGATGGAAAGATCAGCCTATAGCGGATCAAGTTCCAGCATTAGGTTTTGCGCTAGATCAACTACAGTCAGCGCCAGTCGTTTCGATTGACGAGATTGAATCAAGTTATTACCTCCGCTTTTTTGTAAAAGATAATGCCGGTGTTTTGGTTAAAATCACCACGATACTAGCCGACTGTAAGATCAATATAGAGCACTTGTACCAAGAGCCTTCGACTCAAAAACCGAGTGATGCCACCTTGGTGATGATTACGAACACGGTAAAAGAGTCGGAACTTAATTTAGCTTTAGCAGACTTAGCTCAGTTAAAAGAGGTAGATGGTGAGATTATGCGTATTCGCATTCAAACGCTTGGTTAACCATCTAGACAATAGTCCGCAAGGTCGTTTTTACAGAACAACAAAAGTCGGGCTTGCCCGACTTTTTTATAATTGTAGACATGAGGTTGGAGAGAACAGTGACACACACCAAATTTGTTAAAATAGCTAAGACAGCGAAAGTATTGCCTGCCGTTACGCTATGGGTACCTGATTTATTAAATCCGCTTAGAATTAAAGAGGCGTCTGATGCTTTAACCACCTTAAAGTTACCGGCTTTAGAGACGTTATTGGCCAAGGCCGATCGTTTTGAGGCCAAGTCTCAGTTGCTGGATGAGCAGGCCAGTTACCTTTTCCATCAACCCAAAGCACACGCTAAAGCCTCAATTATGGCTTCTGTAGAGTTTGAGGATTATGATCCCGCCGTCTTTTGGTTACGGATTGATCCGGTGCAGATGATTGCCGATAGAGACTCGTTAGTATTGATTCCAGGAACTGACATAGGCATTACCGAAACCGAATCTAGAGCGTTACTGGAAGCCTTTAATCAACATTTTKCACAGGATCAAGTCACACTAGAGTACGCCTCTACAACGGCTTGGTATCTGAGAATTAAGCAATCGGTCGACATTAAAACGCATTCTATTGAATCGATGGCTTATCAACCAGTGAATGAACGCTATCCTTCCGGTAATGCGGCGGGTTATTGGCGTCAGCTACTTAATGAAACTCAAATGTTGTTCTATGGACATCCCGTTAATGAAAGTCGCAGAGAGCAGGGCTACCCTGAAATCAACAGCGTATGGATTTGGGGTGAAGGTATTTTAGATCAATCTGCTGTGGTCATGCGTAATGAGGCCATGATTTGGTCTGAGAAACCCTATTTAAAGGGATTAGCTAAAGTCTCTAAAGCACAACAACTCCCTTCACCATCAAGCTACCAGGCCTGGTTGGAGTCGCAAGCGATCTTAGAACCCTCCGACTCTAATATAAAGCATCATCTCATTCGACTGGATAGTTTGAGCGATTCATTAGCCTTAATGCAGCAAGAAGATTGGTTATCGGCACTGCAAATCCTAGAAGAGGAGTGGTTAAAGCCTTTACTGCAGGCGCTTAAAGACAAGGAGATAGGCTCTTTATTACTCGATTTTGGTATGAATTATCGCTATCATCTCAAGCCAAGTCATTTACGACGTTTCTGGCGTCTAAAAAGACCACTATCTCAATAGTGTGGTGGTGATAATACAAGCAATTGAAAACTAAAAGAGAATAATATTTCTGTATAATTTGTAGAATATTTAGATACATCAAACTTTTTAACAAACAGGTTCACCATGAATTTTATTGAAACGCGCGGCAATGATGGCCAAAAACCCACTTCGATTACTTTTTCACAAGCAATTCTAAGCCCTATGTCCTCTTTTGGTGGGGTTTACTCACCTGAAAACTTGCCTAAATTTGATGAAGGATTTTTTACAACTCATGTGAATTCTGGTTATAAAACACTCGCTAAAGACATTTTGGCACTCTTTGAAGTGGATATTGCGGAATCAGTGATTGATGAAGCTCTCAGTCTATATGATAATTTTGATGATCCAAGCAACCCTGTTCCAGTCGTTAAAGTCTATGACGACTTATATGTCAGTGAACTTTATCACGGTCCAACACGTGCCTTTAAGGATATGGCGTTACAGCCGTTTGGTAAGGTTTTATCTGCCGTTGCTCAAGAACGTCATGAAAAGTATTTGATACTTGCCGCGACCAGTGGTGATACGGGGCCTGCTGCCTTAGAAACCTTTAAGAACCGTGAAAACGTGCAAGTGGTTTGTATGTATCCTGACGGAGGTACTTCGGATGTACAACGACTACAGATGGTCACTGAAGATGCTAAAAACTTAAAAGTGATTGGTATTCATGGTGATTTTGATGATGCGCAAAGTGCGCTTAAGCACTTATTAACCTCTGAGGCTTTCGCCAAGACCTTGCGGGAGAAAGATATTTCTTTATCGGCTGCAAATTCAGTCAATTTTGGGCGTATTATTTTCCAGACGATCTATCACATCTACAGCTATTTAGAGCTGGTTCGTCAGCAAGCGATTACTATGGGCGATCAAGTCTATCTAAATGTCCCTAGCGGAAACTTTGGTAATGCATTAGGGGGATACTACGCTTATAAAATGGGCTTGCCGGTCAAGCAAATCCATATAGCATCCAATAATAACAATGTTTTAACTGAATTCATCACCACGGGTAAATATGACTTACGTAATGTGTCGGTCATTCCAACCATCTCACCGGCAATGGATATTCTTAAGTCTTCCAATATTGAACGTATTTTATTTGATCTGTTTGGTGCTAAAAGAACCAAAGAACTGATGTTGCAGTTAGATAATAATAAGTTTTATGAGTTAAGTGCGGCAGAATTAGCGGAAGTGCAAACGATTTTTGCAGCAGACTTTTGTACGGATCAAGAAGGTTTGGATTATATTAGACAGGCGTTTGAAGTAGGGTACCTAATGTGTCCGCACACAGCGACCTGTTTTAAAGCTTATGAGACCTGTAGAACTGATAAGTCTATTAAAACCATCGCTTACTCTACAGCAGAGTGGACTAAGTTCTCACCGGTGATAGCCAGTACCTTAACAGGTAAAGTCGTTAAACATGACAGTGAAGCATTAGCAATTATTGCCGAGAAAGCTCACGTGAAGATACCTGCACAAATTTCTGAGTTGTTCTCTAAAGAAATTACGCAGAACAAGGTGATTGATAAACAGGATATTGAGAAAGAGATTTTAAGCTTCTTGAATGCTTAAATCTCAGCCTTCAATAATCTGTTATTGAATGATATTCCCATTTTAAAACAACCAGGCCTGGTCAGATCAACTCTGACCTCGCCTGGTTGTTTTGGTTTAAGGGTCTTTAAAAGTGCTTCATTCTTTACGCGGATGATTAAATGATTTCATCAGACACTCTGAGCGGTTACTAATCTTAATTGTAGTGAAGTTCTACCATAGTAGGTGTTCAAACTAGGTTGATAAACGCACTCAATTAAATCGCCTTTTGAAAAAGGGTCTAACTCCAAGTCAGACTCTTTAGCATTAAAGTAGATGGCTGTGATGCGTTGGTTGTCATCTGTGAGCAACTTGAATGAAAGGTGGGTTTTGGCTTGACCCACGGCTCTAACTTCACTTACTTTAAAACAACCCGAAAACAAAGGCTTAGGCCACTCTCTACCATAAGGTTCTAATGCTTTTAACTCATCAATCAGGGCGGGTGTTAGCTGCCAACCTTGTAAAGGACCGTCGGTTTCAATGATCGGGGTAGGGGCTTCATCGCCTAATTGGCTTTTAATTGCTTGTTCAAAGAGCTCGGTAAACACCTCAAAATTTTCAACAGGAATCATGCAACCTGCTGCGCCCGCATGACCGCCCATAGAGACAAATAAATTTTCATGCTGTTCAGACATCCACTGAAAGGCACCTCTCAAATCAATACTTGGAACAATACCGCGACCACTACCCGCGATAAAACCATCTTCCAGATCGGTCATAGCAACGGTTGGTAAGCCATATTGTTCGCCAATACGCGAAGCAATAATCCCTTGAATACCGGCATTACCTTGCATTCTAACCGTCATGGTGTATTTTTCAGGATGATACAAAGAGTCGGCAATTTGTTTCGCTTGTTGCAGCATGCCTTCTTGTTGGGCACGACGATTGATATTATCTGAATCCAATTGATCGAGATAGACTTGGGCTTGTTGCGCCGTCGGCGCCGTTAAAAAATCAAATGCAGTGGTGACATCACTCACCCGACTGGCGGCATTGATGCGAGTCGCGACTTGAAAGCCTAGAAACTCAGCATCATAAGGCTGTCCCTGATTATCATTTAAGAGTCGCATGGCCTGCCAAGCAGGGGATTGAAATTGATTAATAAACTGTAAGCCTGATTGAACGATTGCGCGGTTATTGGGGCTTTTAAGGCTGACACTGTCGGCAACGGTACCTAGAGCGACATTTAAAGCTAAGGCTTTTAAAGAGACGCTGTCAGCCGCCAAGTGGCCAACATCGATAAGGGCTTGTCTGACTTGAGACATGACAATAAAGATGACATAACAACCCGCAACGGTTTTATCATACTCGCAACCCGCTTGTTGTGGGTTGACGGTGATGGTAGCGCTTTTCGGAGGCCCTTCAAGTGGCATTTGATGGTGGTCGGTTACGCAAACTTTAACACCAGAGGCCTTTAAACGGGCTATTCTAAGCTCATCACTAGAGCCCTGGTCAGCGGAGATGACTAAAGCAATCGGTTTAGGAATATCTAAAATTCGTTCAACGACTTCATCCGTAATGCCGTAACCTGACTTACGCTCACCGATAATGTGCACCACCCGTGATTCAGGAACGCCAAAATAGTTTACCAAGGCTGTTTTAGCCACCCAAGCTGAGGTCACACCGTCGGTATCATAATCCGTGGCCAAAACAATCACGCCATCCTCTTGAATCGCTTGTGCAATTAAACGCGCGGCGGCTTCTGAGTTTTTTAAAGCACGAGGATGTTGAATGTGTTTTAATTTAGGAAAAATAATTTTCTCTAAATCTGTTGTATCATCGGTGCGATTTGCGACCAGCTGGGCTTGTAAGTCGGATAAACCTAGTGATTTTGCCGCTTTATAAACGGTTGGGTTTTCAGAGCGTTGTACTATTTTCGGTATTTTTATCATCGTAGGATTTTAACAGAATGCACTCCGTTATTTGCGTATATCTACACGGCTTTTTAAGCAGTGAAAACAGTCAGAAGGGGCGTTGGCTTGTTCAACAAGTTCAAACGGAAAATCGTGAAGCGCTTCAAACTTCAGAAACGCGTTTAGAACCCGCTTTTAAAGAAATTATTACACTGACCTACCCAATTTCAACTCCGGACGAGAGTGTTGAAAAAGTGGAAGCTTTGCTGCAAACGCTATTAACCCAAAAAATCATCCTATTGTCCTTATGGGGTCTTCAATGGGGGGCTATTACGCACAATTTTTAGGGCAGAAGTATCGATTGCCCTATATTATGATTAATCCTGCTTTAAATCCCCAACCTATTTTTCGACTGAATTTAGGCGCGAGCAGTAACCCTAATACGGGCGAAAAATTCATAATTGATGAAGCCTATATTCAACAATTGGAAAGCTATGATGTCACCAGGCTTGATAAGAGTATTCCTGCGCTGTTATTGTTGGATGAAGATGATGAGGTTATTGACGTGGCTACAGCCTTAATTAAGTACCAAGACAAAAACGATCTAAAAACAGAAGTTCATGTTTTTAAAGGTGGGGATCACGCCTTTCAACACCTGATCGAGGCTTGGCCGATTATTAAAAGTTTTATTAGCAAGCTAGATGAAGGGGAGTCTTATGGGCTTTAAGATTATTCCTTGAATATGCTAAGCCCAGTTATCAATCAGTTGCCCAATCAAACCATCTTCAGTTTTAATGACTTTAGCAAGGCTTTGAATTTGTGTAGAAACTTGTTGGTTATCAATCAAGTTTGCCTCTAAATTACTTGAGGACGTTTCTGAGCTTGATGCATCCTCTGCCTTAAGCGAGGCCGTAATGTTTTGACTATTTTCAGCCAACTTTTGAAATCCTGTCTGAATCCCTTGTACGGCTAATTGAGACGCTGAATTTGTAGAAATATCCATTAGGCTTGTCCCTCTTTATCTTGTTTAATGACCTCAAAGGGGTCATTAATGTCGATGATGTATTCTATAAAGACATTGCCTAAGTTAGTATTGCCTTCTCGATCGACCTTAATAGTCACCTTATCATCTTGCCATGTGTAGGCTGGGTATTTCTGACCTCCACCCCAGCCTTTTTTAATCATTGAGGTAGGTTGACCTACTTTTTGGATTAATTGCAGTGCAATATCACGAGTTTGGATTTCATTGTAAGGGTGAGTACTCTCAAGAGAGTAGGGGCGGTACAAACGTTTGACGGAGGTAATCTTACCTGCGTTATTATAGCGAAACTGCACATAATAACTATCTAGAATATTAGACAAGGCAAAAAACTTATCTAGGTTGCGCTGTCTTACATTAATTCTAGCCTGCATAAACCCACCAATATCCCAAAGATGACGGCGTACTGTATCAAGGTCTGCTGTTATGAGTTCCAGTCCTAAGAACTCTATTTGGCTAATCGGTTTTACGGCTGGTTCAGCCGCTTGACCGACTTGAGTGACGGACACAAAAAACAGGCACGCCAACAAAAGTTGATTGCCTCGTTGGATTGATAGACAAGAATTTTTCAAATGTTTTAAATAGTGCCTGGTTTTACCAGAGAGAGCTTGTAAATTCATTTGAGTGATAGCGCCTTATTTGCCTAGTAGCGACTTTATAAGCCAAATATTTAAAGTTTGCTAAGGAGTTTCGATAATTAGGTTATCGGCTGTTGTAAAAATTCTTTAACCATCTCGGCTGGAAAAAAATCACGTAGCTGTTTTGCATTTAATGTCAGAGTGCTACTTCCCGATTGTGGGGGTTGGATGACCTTAAGTTGCTGTTGCATCACTTGTTGGTCAGCATCTGAGGGATTGTCATTCAATTGCAGGCGATTTTGAATCGCATAACGACTGGTTTCTACTGAAGATTCAATATAGATAATGTACGAAGGGCATTCAAGTTCCTTTGCTAAGTTTACAAAAGGCTGTTGATGCTCTTTCTTTAAGAAAGTCGCATCGACAATAACATTCATTCCTTGGGATAAAATAGCTTGGCTTTGCTCTAAGAGTGCTTGATAGGTTTTTTGACTCATTGATGTCCCGTAAAGCTGAGATATTTCGGGTACAGGAACTCGATCGAGAGGGGCGATTCCATAAAGTTGCTTTCGGGTTCTATCTGAACTAATGACGATGGCATCGATAATATCGAGCAGGGAGTTTGCGAGATGGCTTTTGCCGGAACCTGAAACACCTTGCAAGAGGATGAGCTTGGGTGCTGAATTGGGTTGGGAATAGTGGTGAGCAAGACTGATATACTCGGTTGTCTTTTGCATTTTAAGTTTAAAGTCTAGACTATCACTGGGGAGTTGTGCAGCACGTAATGCCGTTATTTTAGCGCGTACTAAAGCACGATACACTTTATAGAAAGTCAGTAGTTTCAATGCATTGTAATCATTTGTTCGACTTAAATAGAGTGATAAAACCATTCGCTTAAGTTGTCTTTTATCTCTAAAATCTAAATCAATCAATAGAAAAGCCAGGTCACTAATAACATCTATCCAGCGAAAATTTTCATTAAATTCAATACCGTCAAAGAGTATCGGCTGTCCATCAATGAGCGTGATGTTGTCGATGTGTAGATCTCCATGGCAGGCTCTGATATGACCGTCTGATTTTCTCTGTTTGATAAAGGGACGTAGCATTTCAAACTGTTGTAATGTCCACCTATGCAGCTCATCTAGAGTCGTTTTTTGATGAGCCGCCAAAGTGTCATAAAGGGTGCTGAAATTGTCCAACATGGGCTGTAAAATAGTTTCAGACTCTCCCAAGAGGCTGTTTTTTTCGACTATTTCAGCCTTTATATGAAAGTCAGAGATTTGAAATGCCAATGCTTCAATCTGAGCTGAACTTAATCCTTGATTTAGCAAGAGTCGGCCTAGAACCTGATTGGGATCAAACTGATTCATTTTAACCAAATAATCGATTGGAGAAGAATGCGCTTTATCTGCGTCGAGCGTCACTTGTTGGTTGTGATCTAAACAGATTGCGAGGACATCCAGGTAAAGCTGCGGTGCATAGCGTTTATTAAGCTTAACTTCAAGCCCGCAGAATTTTTTACGATTTTCTAAGGTACTAAAGTCTAAGAAACCAAAGTTGACATTTTTCTTGAGCTTATAGGCATAAGGGCCCGTTAAAAAAACAATAGAGATGTGGGTTTCAATCGTCGTAATGACTTCAACAGGATGGTCGTAAGTTTGCGGTAAGGAAAGTGCGTTAATCAGCTCGGCTGCAGTCAATATAATATAGCCTTCTGCTTAGTGAGATTAGGTCGGAAAAAACAGTTGTGAAGTATTAGGAGTTGAGCTCCTAACAGCGGGTTTTGGCTTATTTTCTAGGTTGCATATATCTGCTAACAAGGTCAAGCCAGGTGTTCGTATGATATAACACCTGATCTTTCTTGAACTTAAAATCGCTTGGCTCTGAAGTGCATGGTAGAAGTTCAGGCTTCACGCTTTTAAAGCTTCTAAGTTAAGCAACACCTTGCTTTTCACGGATTTCTTGCTTGCGCTTCATATCAACGGTAAGGGTAGCCGTAGGGCGGGCTTCCATGCGTGCTAAGCCAATCTCATCGCCGCTCATTCTACAGTAACCGAAGTCACCATTTTGAATGTCATCTAAAGATTGGTTAATCTTATTGATGAGCCTACGTTCACGATCACGGGTACGGAGTACTAAAGCAAACTCTTCTTCTTGAGAAGCACGGTCACTTGGATCAGCAGGGGTATCAGAGTCTTTTTGCAGATGAGAAACGGTACTGCTTGCTTCGTAGATTAACAGTGTCTTCCAAGCATTTAACTTCTGTTTAAAGTGCTCTAACATCGCAGGGCTCATATACTCTTCGCCTTTAGATGGCTTATAGGCCTGGTAGTTTTCAATAAATTCCATGTCTGTTTCCATTTTCTGTACTCCTAGTACCTTTCTGCATATTTATGATATATACGCTCTATAGTTGCTATATTAACTCAAATTATTACGTTTTTTTATTTGTTCTTTGAAAAATTTAGTTCATGGATAAGTCGTTATTTATTTATTTGTAGTAACTGACTTTTATATCAGTTTTATATAGAGACGACAAGCTATTTTTGCATTAAATAAGTAATTAATCCCTGGAGAGTGCACGCTGAAAAAGAATTTTTGTCTTGAAATTCATCTGCATATCAGGGAAAATCCTTTTTAAGCTTAACCTTCAAAAAGTAATTATAAAAAAGAGAATCTTATGACGACATTACAAGCACTTTTATTTGATGTAGATGGAACATTAGCGGATACAGAACGTGACGGGCATCGTCCAGCGTTCAATATGGCTTTCCAAGCCGCTGGATTAGATTGGAACTGGGATGAAGCTCTATATGGTGAGCTACTTGCCGTCACGGGTGGTAAAGAGCGTATCCGTTATTATCTAGAGAAATTTAATACTGATTTCATTAGACCAGATGATTATGACAACTTCGTGAAAGATTTGCATTTATCGAAGACGGATTTCTATACGCAGTTGATGCAGGAAGGTAAAATTCCTTTACGCTCTGGTGTGGAGCGTCTGATTGCTGAAGCAAGAGCGGAAGGTATGCGTATGGCGGTTGTGACAACAACCACTCCTGCTAACGTAACGGCTTTATTGGTCAATACGTTAGGGCCAGACTCAGAGAGTTGGTTTGAAGTCATTGCGGCGGGAGATATAGTACCCGCTAAAAAGCCTGCACCAGATATTTATATCTGGGCTTTAGAACAAATGAACCTGACGGCTGATGATGCGATTGCATTTGAAGATTCTTTTAATGGCTTTAAGTCTTCACAAGGTGCAAACCTTAAAACAATTATTACGATTAATGAGTACACCAAAGAAGATGACTTCAGCGGTGCAGAGTTAGTATTGAACCAAATGGGGGAAGCGAATGATGCATTCATCGTGTTGGATGGTGATGCTCAGGGACATACTTATTTAGACTTAGCGTTAGTTAGAAAGATACACGCGGCTTAATAAAGTGATTTAGCCTAGCTATAGACCAGCAGGTCTAAAAGCAAAAAGCCCGCAAATGAAGTGACCCCCAGAGTTGGTGTCCAACTTTTGGGGGTCACTTCAAAACCAGGACTGTTTGCGGGCTCTTTTTTTATTTTTTCAATATTACTTTAATGCAAGAGCTGTTTTTTCAAAACGAATACCATCCCAACCAAATTCCATAAAATTACGAATATTCTGATGATCTTCATTTCCAGGGTTTTTTAGAACATCTTCTGTATAAAAACGGCCAAACGCATTCAATGTCGCTTGTTTTGATAGTCTATTTAGCTGACCAAAAGAAAATATTTTACAGGAGCCATTATTGCTGTCTTCAGTATTAATGGTTTGACCATTCTTGAACTCACTTGGCGTAAAGTTATATTCATCTTCAATAACTTGCATTACTATATTAAAGTCAATTGGACCTATTTTTAATTGTTCAATGAGCTCGCTAGTTGTCTTAGTATTGATCATGTTCGTCTCTTTTTAGTATGAGTTTATTAAATTCAGGGAGTCTCTGCTTCAACAAGTCGGGTCACGCCGAAAGCCGCTTCCCGAGACGTTGGATCGCTCAGTTTAAAGGTGTTTTGTAAACGTTCTGCTCCGAGTGACATCCATAGCTTATTCTGTAGACCACCACCCACCGCATAGATCCGGTTGGGATAGCAGCCCAGAGCTTGAAGCTTTTCATAAGCCAGCCGTTCAACGTGTATAAGTCCGTGAATCAAGCCCAAAAAATAGTGTTGATATTCAATCGAAGGTGCATGAATATTAAATTTTTGTGTCGGTTTCAAGGGCATTGTAGGCTGTAAATTTGAATCCGCAATAGGAAAGCGTTCTCCAATTTTGGTCAGGGGGTAATAGGCTATTTGTTCCGTTCCGGGTAAGTTCAACTTGGAAAGTTGAATCGCACTGATTAAAATGGTTATTTCCAATATTGAAAACGAATTTGTTAATACCGCACCACCCGAATTAGAGGCGCCTCCGACTAACCAATTGTTTTTGAGTCGATGGCTGTAGATGCCAAATTTACTTGAAAAAATAGGCACGTCTGAAATGACTTTAATGGCTAATGTAGAACCCAATGAAATCACCACATCACCGACTTGATTGGCACCCGATGCCAAAAATCCAGCAATGCTATCGGTGGTACCCGCGTGCAAACAAGTTGATTCTGTAAAGCCATAACGCGCTGTAATCTTGGAACTTAAAAGCCCTAAACTTGCACCTGGTTTTACAACGTTTGGGAGTTTTACCTGGCTATTTTGAAGGTGTAAAATTTTCTTAACCCAATCCGGCCAGGCCTGGTTAATAGAGTCATACCCCGTCTTAAGGGCGTTGTTTTCATCCGTTTTATTGATTTTTCCACTCAAAAAACAGTTGAGAAAGTCAATTTGATGGCAAATATAAATTGGCTGTTCATTCTGTTTTAGCCTTTTTAGTAATAAAAGAACCTTTGCCAAACTGCTTGAAACACCAGTAGCACTACTTTTTGGATTAAATCCCGGAGTTTGAGTAATCTGTTTTGCTTCTTCGAAGGCTTGTTGGTCGTTATACATCAATGCGTCGGTTAAAGGTTCTCCTTGTTGATTACACAGCAATACCGTTGAAGAGGTGGCGTCCAGTACTACGTCAGTAACACGGCTTAAATTAAACGCTTCAGATATTTTAAAGAGCAATTGATTCATTCCATCAATCCAGTGCTGAGGGTTTTGGGTTGAACTTTTTTTGGATTCATTCATGATGGGCGACGCCAAGACGACGGAAGCACTATAGAGTATTAATTCTTTCTCTTGATTGAGCTTAGCAGGGCGTTTCTTGCGGCTCGGGCTGGAAAAGTTCTTTTCAACGATACAACCCCTTATACCTGATGTACCGATATCAATACCCAGTACAATAATGGATTCTAGAGTTGTTTCTGACCTATTCAGAGACCGACAGGGACTGTTTTCAGGGTTTTCGACAGGCATTTGTATATTGACTCAATAAATTTAATGTAAAGGTATTATGTTGAAGCGGCATGAAAATTCAATAGCACAATTATAGGATAATCTGTACGTTATTTTCCGAAAAACAATACCATTTAAACATGAATTGACTGGAAATAGACTTCGCATAAAAGGTACAATCTGATAATGTTTTTTAACCCTTTTACGATGAAGAGTGATTCACTGTATTTAAAAATAAATACTTAATCCATTCATGTTTCGGAGCGATTATAGATGAATGAGTTACAACAAGTTTTACTTGTATTTGCTGTCGTTGTTATTGCCGGCCTGTATTTTCTAAGCCGTAGTCGGTCAACAGGTTCTAAGAAAAAAGCACCATCAACTAATGAACCGGCTCCTCAGCAACAAGTTCAGGCCTCGAAAGCACTTAATGAACTGGGAACTGCACACATTCCGGTTTCACAACAGACCCATGACCGCTTGACTAGAGCTGAGGCTTTAGAGGAAGTAGAGCAACAAATAAAGTTTAACTATGATCAAGCCACGCTCTCTTTCGGTGAAGATTTTGATCTGCCAGAGCAGACGCCTCCTACGACAGTGGAAAACGGGCCAGAACTCGCTAAGAGCGTGGAACAAGAGATAGAAGTCGTAGCGGCTGTATCAACTGATAGACAGCATAATACAGAAGACGGCATTGATTCAGAAATTTCCCTATTGGGCACAAATGAAAAAGGGGGTAAACACCACCGCCTAGTCGTTGAAGATCTGGGCATGAATTCTGCGGACTATCACTATGCTGCACCGGAACATGAGAAACCAACCTTTGGCGTGCCTATAGAAGAGTTAGGCAAGTCTCCAGGAGTGGCCTCAGGTGAAAAGCAGGAGCACGAAGTCTATGCTATATTAGTAATGAGTACCGTGCAGGAATTTGCTATGCCTCAGTTAAATCACGCCTTATTGGGTGTTGGTTTAGTTTTTACAAACCAAGGTCTTTATGTAAAACAAGACAATATGGGCAATGAAGTTATTAAGGTTGCCAATCTTTTGGAACCTGGATTTTTCCCTAAAGATGACCATGAAAGTTATGCTACTCCAGGAGTCGCTATGATTCTTGAATTGCCTTCGACTGTCCGAGCCCCCGCGGCTATGCATGATTTGATTATGATGGCGCGTAAGGTCTCTCAACGTTTAGAAGGCAGGCTTTATAATATGGAACGCCACATTATGAAAGAATCAGATCTGCAGGCGATGAGAGATACCGCAGTGGCCTATGAGTCAGAGCCTATTTAATGGGCCTGATATAAAAGGTAATACTGCTTGATTACCGAAATCTTTTTAAATCTATTTTAACTGTTACAGCCTTTCCGTAAAACGTTGCAAAAAGCCCCTAAACAATGCCAATTGAATCCATTCACAATACCCTACAAGACCTGAAGAAAACATTGGCAAGGCATAACTATGCCTATTATGTTTTAGATACCCCTGAAATGAGTGATGCGCAATATGATCTGTTGTATCAACAACTGCTGCAAACTGAAAAGGCCCATCCAGAGTTAATTACCGCGGACTCACCTTCACAGCGTGTAGGCGACCAACCTTTAGGACACTTTCAATCGGTCAAGCATGCGGTACCGATGTTTTCGCTTGAAAACGCATTCATTCAAGATGATTTAGTGGATTTTGAACGTAAAGTTAACGATAAGCTGGTTGCCGAGAAGGTTACAGAAGAGTTACCAATAGCCTATGCGGCAGAACCTAAGATGGATGGTTTAGCGATCAATATTCGCTATGAATCCGGTAAATTGGTACAAGCGGCTACCCGCGGCGATGGCTCAGTAGGAGAGGACGTTACCCATAATATACGCACCATTCGTTCGGTACCTCTTGAGTTACTAGGAGAGGGTTGGCCTTCCGTTTTAGAGGTTCGTGGTGAAATATTTATGTCTAAAGCCGTGTTCAATCAGCTTAATGAGATTAGCCTTCAAAAGGCTGAAAAACCGTTTGCGAACCCACGTAATGCGGCGGCTGGCACTCTGCGTCAACTGGACCCAAAAATCGCTTCGCAAAGGCAGTTAAGTTTATACCTCTATGGCTGGGGGGAAATCAGTAATGATTGGTCTTTACCCGCTCTCTATCATAAGACAATTGAGCAATTTAAAGTCTGGGGCTTGCCCACCAATCCTGACGCGAAAGTGGTCTATGGTGCAAAAGGTATGGCCGATTATTATGATCAATTACAAGCGAAACGCAAAGATTTACCCTATGAAATTGATGGTATTGTCTATAAAGTTGATGTTTTAGCATATCACAGCAAACTCGGTTTTACGACCAAAGCACCGCGCTGGGCAATTGCCAGAAAATTTCCCGCTGAAGAAGTCTGGACTGAACTGCTCGACATAGAAATTCAAGTTGGACGTACTGGCGCTTTAACCCCTGTGGCTCGCTTGCGGCCAGTAAATGTCGCTGGCGTGATGGTGGCCAATGCCACCTTACATAATATGGATGAGATAGAGCGAAAGGATGTTCGTATTGGCGATACCGTCATAGTACGTCGCGCTGGAGATGTGATTCCAGAAGTAGTGGGGCCTGTTTTAAGTAAACGCGAAGCCTCTTCTGTCCGTCTATTCAATATGCCAAGCCGTTGCCCTGAGTGTGATTCAGCGGTTATTAAAGAACATGATAAAGCTGTCTACCGCTGTACTGGAGGCCTATTTTGTCCTGCACAACGGAAACGTGCTTTACAGCATTTTGTCTCCCGTAAAGCGTTTGATATACAGGGATTGGGTGATAAGCTTATCAATCAACTGGCTGATTTGAATATGGTGCACCATCCCGATGATCTATTTTCACTGACTATTGAAAGCTTGTCAGGGCTTGATAGAATGGCTGAAAAGTCGGCTTTTAAGGTGATTAGCGCGATTCAAGCAGCAAAAGAAACAACTTTAGCACGCTTTATTTATGCATTAGGCATTCCGGAAGTAGGTGAAGTAACTGCCAAACACCTTGCTAATCACTTTATAACCCTGGACAATATCCAGAGCGCAGATAAAGATGCTTTACTTGATGTCTCCGATGTGGGGGAAATTGTAGCTGAAAATATCGTGACCTTTTTTCAGCAACCTCATAACCAAGAAGTCATCAACGGCTTAATAGCCGCTGGCATACACTGGCCAACACCTCAAGCCCAAAATAGGGCGATTGATTCGCCTTTTGCTGGCAAGGTTGTGGTTTTAACCGGTAGCTTAATGCAGATATCAAGGGAAGATGCCAAGCAACTGCTTGAAGGGCTCGGCGCTAAAGTGACTGGGAGTGTCTCTGCGAAAACAGATTATGTCATTGCCGGCGAAAAAGCCGGTTCTAAACTTACAAAAGCCGAATCTTTAGGGATCCCGGTATTATCAGAACAAGAATGGATTGAAATGTCGGGAGTGACAAATGGTTAGACCTCGTAATGTAAATAGAGTCAAAAAAGAACATGAAGTCCGTGATTGGGAGCAAGAAGAGTTTGAAAGCCGAACCCAAATAAAAAATGCCGCGCAAGCGGTGACTGACTTAGGTGATAGAGTTGCGGCAATGACCGAAACTGAAATCAAGAAACTTCAGTTTCCTGAAAAATTCACTGACGCCATCTTTCTTTATAAGTCGATGGATCATGGTCCGGCTTTAAAACGTCAAAAGCTTTTTATCGGCAAGATGCTACGTCAAGATGAACCTTTGTTGATTGAAATTAAGGAAAGACTGGCCGAAGCTGAAAGTAAAATCAAACAGCAAAATGCACACTTCCATAAGCTGGAGCAGTGGCGCGATCGCCTGATTGACGGCGGAGATGATGTTGTAAGTGAGTTTATGCTGCACTATACCAATGCTGATAGACAACAATTACGTCAATGGATACGTAATGCTCAGAAGGAATTGGCCCAGGCAAAACCAGCCAATTCTGCCAAAGAGTTATTTAAATATTTAAAAGCCTTAGAATGGTAAAGAAGTTTTAAATAGATTTCATGATCTATAATTGAGTTTAAATACCTCTTTTATGGATTGTATCTATTTTGGAATGACCCTGCGCTCTCACATGATTTTGAAAGGCCGCAGGACATGCCAGATACCGTGTTTGATTCTTTAAGTCAAACACACATCTTATATTCTGGATCAAAAGGTTTGCCACTGTTTAAAACAGCAAACACAATGTGAATTAATTTACGCATGACAGCCACTTTAATCTTTCCGCTTGCTACGCCTTTAGCCCTTAATCCGTCTGCAAATCTCTTTAATGGCACGTTGTAAGCCATTGCATTAATGGCTGGCATGTACAGGCATTTCCTTAAATTGGCATTACCCATTTTAGACAACCTGGAGCTATTTACACTCGTCCCAGATTGAATGATTTGAGGTGTCAGCCCTGCAAAACTAGCCAGGTTTTTGCTTTGTCAAAACGCTTAATATCTTTGATAAACGTTATTAAGTCCATGGCTGTTTTCTCACCAATACTGGTAATGCTATCGTCGGTTT
>VCMI01000023.1 GCA_006222135.1 Thiomicrorhabdus sp.
ACACGACGACTCTAGAGATTATTTGTCGTACTTGTTCTGGAAGCTGTTCAAACTCCACTTCCTTTTCTTGTAATTCTATAGAATTAATACCGACATCTGCTTCTTTAATCAACTTGCTCATATCGCTTAAAAATGTAGATTCTTTCATTTTACTCATAGTGTAATTAATAAAACCATCATGAGCCATTCCATCAATCATATTAAAATCTAAGAACCATTTAAGAATGTTTGATGCTAATTCACTTGAATTCTGATCACACTTCCATAAAAACAACTGGTTTTTGGGAACATTAATTTTGTTAGCATCTTGGTCAAAAAAGACGTACCCTTCCTTAAATAAGGGATTTACATATGAACCGTCTTCATCTCTAATGAACAACCTTGATTCTTTGCCATTAACATCAACATATAGCCATTCGGCATAAACCTCTTTTTCATCAAAATCAAAGCCATATCTAACTTTCTCTCCGTTAACAAAAAAGACCATTTCAAAAGTAGTGGATGCATCTTGTGTTTCTGTGTTTAATAGAAATGGAGTGTAACCTAAAGAATCAGTCGATAACATAACTTTTTCTTCATTAAGAGCAATAGAACGCATTCTTGCCATAGCTTTCAGCAAATTACTTTTGCCACTACCATTTGCCCCATATAAAACAGCGCTATTAAGTAAAAAGTAATCCTTACGGCTACTTCTTGTTACTTCAAGCTTGTTTTTCTCACTATTTTGATGCGCATTCATACTAAATACGACTTTATCTTTAATCGATAAAAAATTATCAACTGAAAACTGTAAAAGCATTTCTCTCTCCTTAGAAACTAAAGCGAATATACATAATAAACCGAATATTTGCAACTTTTCCACAAAAACAAGCTTTATTCACTTTCCCAACAATCATGCCCATAATATTGAAAGATGGGTCAAAGGGGACAATCGGGACACATATCCCATCTGTCCCGCTGTGTCCCAGTAACTAAGCTACGCGAAACCGTTGTTTTAAAGGCTTTCCCCGCTTATCCCACTTGTCCCACTGCTTTAAAAACCCTTTTGCCATCAACTCCGAAACAGCTGTTTTATAGTTAATACCCTTACAAATCTCACTCTGGGAATTCGGGGTCAGAGTAAGAACTAATTTTCATTTATTCTCTCATTGCCACGCAAATTGTGGGAGCGTGGTATTACCTATTACCGTGTTTTATCTGAGACTTTTAAATCAACCAGGCCTGGTAGGTTTGTGAAGTTAGTCTTTAAAGCGTCAGAAACCTACGTTAGAAGGGCGTAATTAAAGCTAAATGCTACTTTTGCTTCGGTAGATAGTATTTACGAACAATAAACGGCTTAATCTCTTTAATGAGAGGGTTAACCGTTTGTTCAAATTCAAAGTCACCAGGCCTGGTCAGTTCAGATTCCTCTAAATCCATTGCTAAACCCTCCAAACGACTTTGCAGCTGTTCTACCGCCCAAAGAATATGCTCATCCACCAGTTCATTGATTTGATTTAATTTACTCTGTAAAGCTATGATGATTTGTCTGAAAAGTTCTTTGCTATGAATTGAACTCTGGCTGAATTCAATATTGCCTAAAGAGACGGCTAAATTACGGGTCCATTGTGCATAGCCGATTCTGCGGATAGGCGAACCTTCTAAGGTTTTAAGAAAGGTCGCTTCATCCCATTGCCACAGATCCAACAAAGATTGATTGTCGAGTTGATTACCCTGATGCTTATCAAGCGGATTGCTGGCTTTGAAAGCGCTTTCTTCGGTGTCTTCGGTGAACTTGTTCCAAGGGCAGACCAATTGGCAGTCATCGCAACCGTAGATTCGATTGCCCATTAGGGGGCGTAACTCTTCGGGGATTGAACCTTTTAATTCAATGGTTAGGTAAGAGATACAGCGTCTGGCATCGATGACGGCATTGTTTAGAATCGCTTGGGTCGGGCACTCTTGTATACAGGCCGTACAAGGGCCACACCCCTGTTTTTCAAAAGGCGCATCTACTGGTAGGTCTAGATTTGTATAGAGCTCGCCTAAAAAGAACCAGGAGCCCGCACGGGGGTGGATAATTAAACTGTTTTTACCGATGAAGCCTAATCCCGCTTTCTGTGCCAGGGGACGTTCTAACACGGGGGCGCTGTCACTGAAAGCGCGATAGTGAAAATCTTCAACTTCTTCCGCTATTTTTTCAGCTAAAAGTTGCAAGCGTTTTCGGAGTAATTTGTGATAATCCTTACCTAAGGCATAGCGCGAAATGTAGGCCTGCTCTGGATTATGGAGCTGTTCAATCGCAGATTCACTGCCTAAGTCCAAATAGTTCAAACGAGCACTGATAATGCTTTGGGTGCCAGGCTCTAGTTCATTGGGCCGAGTGCGTTTCGTGCCATGGCGCGCCATATACTCCATTTCGCCATGAAAGTTTTGACCTATCCAGTTAAAATAGTCGGCTTCATACTTTGAAAGATCGGTATCGGTGATCCCAATGTCAGCAAAACCGAGTTCTTTGCCCCATTGTTTGATACGTTGAGATAGACCTGTTCTGGATTTTGGACTAAGGGGAGGCTTGGCAGTTGAAGGGGTGTTTTGATTTGGCATGCTGCTTATTTTAACAACCCACTATCAAATCGTCTATTTATTGATTCAGTCGAGTAAATAATTCAGAAATTTATGATAATGGTAGAAGCTAAAGTGTTTTGTAAAACTCCATTCTAATCCTTGTTGGCAAGGGTGGAACTGAGATAAGTGAAAAATCCAAGTTAAATTAAATGCAAAATTAAAAGGAAGGTCTATGTCAGGCAATACTGATGTTGTAACAAATCAATTTACCTTAGGTGATGAGCAAGCAACCATTAACTTAGCGCATGCCTTTGCTTTAGCTTGTGAGGCCTCAACGGCTGTAAACAAAGGGCTTGTCGTCTATTTAAAAGGTGATTTGGGTGCGGGAAAATCCTTTTTTTCGAGGGCCTTTATTCAGACTTTTTTACCCGGACAAAAGGTCAAAAGTCCTACTTACACTATGGTCGAAAGCTATAAAACTTCTATAGTTACAATTCATCACTTTGATTTGTATAGACTTTGTGATCCAGAGGAGTTAGAGTATTTAGCCATAAGGGACTTACTTTTGGGCTCATTTGTGGCATTAGTTGAGTGGCCCCAGAAGGGTGAACCCATTTTTCCGGATGCAGATGTGGTGATTGAACTACAACACCCTCCAGGATTTGAGTCAGAAAACAGAAAGGTTGAAATTACCGCGCACTCTACAGTAGGAAAAGCGGTTGTTGAACAAATGATGACGAATATGCGTGAATAATCACGTTGATGTAACGCTTAAAACCTTTGAAGGTGTGTATCAATGGTTATGGTCGTTACCTATTACCAAGTGTCTTTGCCTGTTGGTTTTTTGGCATATTTATTGGCACGGTATTTGTTATGTAATCAGTGAAAGTAACTATAGAACAGGCTATCCAGTATGAAATCACTTAAATTTTCTCAAAAATTTGTCACTATAACGCTCTTCCTAATGCTTTCTGTTTGGATGTCCAACGTTATTGCGAAGACCGAACTTTCGGGAATGAGGATCGGCCAGACAGCTGACAAGACACGTGTGGTGTTCGATTTAAAGCGGATGAACGAATATAAAGTCTCTCAATTAAACAATCCTTCTCGATTAGTTGTCGATTTCTATAAAACTGACAATAAACTGTCATTTAAAAATAAACATATTACAGATAAGCGTTTGTTTAAAATTCGAGTCTCTGACAGTGCAAGACGCACTCGTGTGGTTTTAGATCTGCACGGACATTCAACTTATAAAGCGTTTACCTTGTCTAAAGATAAAGCAGGAAATCAGCGTCTGGTGGTCGATTTAGGCGATTTTGTTTCAAATAAAGTCGTTCAAAAACACACCGCGCAAATTGCGACTGTTAAATCTCCAGTAAAGCCTGCCGTTAAAACGATTGCTAAAGTTGCAAAGCCTGTTGCTAAAACCGGCATTAAAGCACCTGTTGAGAAAAGCATTAGCCCATTGGTTAAAATGACGAAGGCGAAATCTCAAAAAGAGATAACGACTCACCTAGCAACCCAAAATTTATTAAACAGAGGGAGTTCAGTCTTTTCAGAACCCAAAATGCTGGTCATTGCGATTGACGCCGGGCATGGTGGTAAAGATGTGGGCGCCATTGGCCATAATGATGTACAAGAGAAAGTTGCAACTCTAAGCATGGCAAAAGAATTAAACGTTTAATTGATTTACAGTCTGGTATGCGTGCCGTATTAACGCGTGACAAGGATATCTTTATCCCGCTTGGCGAGCGTGTCAAAATTGCAAAAAGTCAGGATGCGGATATGTTTATCTCGATCCATGCTGATGCCTTTCATGATAACTCTGTTCGCGGTGGTTCGGTTTACATTCTTTCAAGAGGTGGAGCGAGTAGTGTGATGGCTAGGCTGTTGGCGAAAAGCGAGAATGCTTCGTTGCAAGATGTTCAATTGAAAGGGCGTGATGATGATGTTGCTTTTGCCTTGAGTGACTTAACGCGTGAAGCGAATATCAGAGCAAGTCGCAAACTAGCACATACGGTTTTGAATGAAATGCAAAAAAAGGTCAAAATGCATAAGCACTCAGTTCAGTCCGCTAAATTTGCGGTATTGAAATCGATTGATATGCCATCTTTATTGGTTGAAACGGCCTTTATTTCAAACCCGCATGAAGCACGTAACCTTATGAACAAAACGTTCCAAACTAAAATGGCGAGTGCAATCACGAGTGGTTTAACGAAGTTTGTTGCGAGAAATGTTAATAAACCGCGTTGGGGTGAGTCGTTATATGTTCATTACAAAGTTCAAAAGGGCGATACATTGTCACAGATAGCCGCAAACTATCAGGTTTCAACCAAGAGTTTAAAGAAAATCAATAACATCAAAAATGCCAATGAATTGTATGTCGGTAAAAAAGTCAAAATTCCACTGTCAGAGAAAATAGTGGCAGGTTTGTAGGCAGGTTAAAAATTAAAAATGATAGAGTGATTTTAATAAAAGGCGCCTTAATAGGCGCCTTTTATGTTTTTGAAGGACTGTTGTTTCAAGCCTGTTCTGCGGTAAATGATTTAAATCTTTGTTCCGTGATAATGCCATCTAAAGGCACATCCCAAGGTTCATTGGGCAGTTGTGAGGCTTGCTGGCAACTATGCGCCCAGCCAATCAGGAATGGTGGATTTTCAGAATCTTTTGGTAGACGTTTAAATGCAAAACTTCGATCATAATAGCCACCCCCCATTCCCATGCGATTACCCTGAAGATCAAAGCCAACTAAAGGCATTAGAACAATATCCATTTGTTGACCTGTTAGGTGTTTATCGAATGGTGCTTGGGGTTCTGGAATGCCGAATTGATTGTTGATCATTAGAGTGGTTTCTTGATATTCCACAAACGCCATATGTAGATCAGGCTTGGTTTCAAGTGCGGGTAGAAAAACGCGATGTTCGGTGTTATGCCATAAATATTCAATGGCTGATTGCGTCTCCAGTTCACCGTCTTGAGAAAGAAAAAGTGCGATATTAAGAGGGTGGGATAACGGGTTCGCCTTGCTTGAAGGGTTCTCTAGAAGGTCTTGTAGATAGGTTAAAGCTTGCAAAGCGTGCCGTGTTTGTTGCTCTGGCGTTAATTGCTTTCTGAGTCTACGAAGCTGGCTTCTAAGTGTCTTTGGGCTAGTGGCTGGAGTCGTCATAATTCAACGTTTGCTAATTATTAAATGAATACGTTTATCTTAGCGGATATTAGAGAATAAAGCAGGAAAACGAAACAACAAATAGGTTAGTAAAATATAAACTGGAATTTTTTGGAAGGAATGGAAAAGCAAATAGCCAACGGACAAAAAATCCTGGAACCGAAGAGTTCTAGGTGGCAGTCTTCTCAAGGTATTTAGGCTTCTCGGGTTAGCAAGCTAACGAGATGCACACCATATCCAAGTTCAGACCCCAATATATTAATTATCGGAAAGGGGTTAATGACCGATGACTAAATGCTAGATTCCATTATAACAAAAAGGCTCAAAGATTTTAAATATTGACCGGTAATTGTGGTGATTTTTCAATAAATAACTAATATTAGAATTAATGATATGTGAATATACTTAAGTTTAATAACGGTTTATTAAAATCTGTATTTTTAGATAATGGTGTTGGGTATTTTGTGGGATATATAAGGATAAAATTTAGGGGGATTTAAGTCAGGTAACTCAAATTTAAGTTCAGTATAGGTGTTAATTCCAGGATTAAGGGTTTTCTGTGCTGTTATTGCTGACAACGTGTTTCATAACCGTATTCATCTGATCTTCGAGTCTTAAGGTGTATTGAGTGGTGTCCTCTTTGATGTGTAGATAGTCATAACAAAGGTTTAGTGCCATCATTAAGATCTTACCTTCGCCTTTTAAATCAGGTAGTTGGTCAAGCTTGTCTTCTAGCAAGGTAGCGGCCTCGATTAGGCGTTCACGATCTTCCGCTGCACAAGGGATTTCAAAGGTGTGATTCATTAAGGTAAGCGTTAACACGAGTTTGCTCCGAAAATTAGGGGTTAAGCAATTTGAATTTAAGCTAATTATGATATTATTCACTAATCACTAAGGATTAACAAGGGAAGGTTTTAATGGATTTCGATCAAGTCAAAGAAGTGGTTGCACCACATACAGAGTTAGAGTCACCCGCATTTATTCAAGGGATGCTTATTGGGTTGTTGTGTGGCGATAATGATATTCAAGAAGCGGTTTGGATTAAAAAGCTGATTGAAGAGGCTAATATTAAGTCGGTCAAAGAGTCGTTTTTAAAGGGTTTGCATGATCTTTATCAAGAAACTAATAAAGGCATGAATGGCTCTGGTTTTGAGTTGGAGTTATGTTTGCCGGATGATAATGAAGCCTTAGTTTACCGTGCCATAATGGTAGGGCAACTTTGCGAGGGTATTCTTTATGGTTTAGGATTGATTGGCTGTCTAAATGATGCTGAAAATGAAATTGCCCCAGAAGTTCGGGAGCTTGTCAGTGATTTTAGTGATATCGCCAGTATCGATGTTGAGGACTTAGGTAAATCAGTGGCAGATGGTGACACTGAAGAATCGGACCTAATGCAATTGGTTGAATTTGTGAAGATTGGTATTTTGACGATCAATGAATCTTTGAACCCAGCAGATGCACAACAGATTGCTATGCACAGTCCTGAAGATGAAGAAAACGGTACGATTCACTAATGTTTAAAAGAAATGAGTTTCATCAGTTTAATCGCCAAAAATTATTAGCCAGCTTGCCTGAGAATAGTGCGGTATTGGTCTCTTCGGGGGCTGAAAAAGTCCGCAATCGAGATGTGGAGTATCCGTTTAGGGCTGAAAGTGATTTTTTTACTTAACGGGGTTTATCGAGCCAGATTGCGTGCTGGTTCTGCTCAAAAAAGAGTCGCTGGTCACCCATCTATTTTTACGTCCTAAGGATCCTGAGCAGGAAACTTGGCAGGGTAGACGCTTGGGTCTTGAAAGTGCATGTGAGGCTTTATCAATTGACCAGGCCTGGTCAGTTGATGAGTTGGATGAAGGTGTCCTTGAGCTACTTGAGAATATTGAGTCGGTCTACTTTTCATTCTCTCAAATTTCAGAGTGGTTGGATCCAGTCAGTGATTGGATTGGCCGTCTGAAACAGAAGGTTCGACAAGGTATTTCGGCTCCGAATAAAATGTGTGATTTAGATGATATCTTGCACGAACAGCGTCTCTTTAAATCCGCAGAAGAAATCTCTAGGATGCGCCAAGCGGCACAAATTTCGGTAAAAGGACATTTAGCGGCTATGGCGACAGTCTTGCCTGGAAAGTTTGAGTTTCAGGTACAAGCCGAATTAGAGGCTGCTTTTGTTCGTGAAGGTTCTCCACGAGTGGCTTTCAGTTCGATTGTTGCGGGTGGGCATAACGCCTGCATTTTGCACTATACTGAAAATCGCGATGAGATTAAAAACGGTGATTTAGTGCTCGTAGATGCCGGTGCTGAATGGCAAGGTTATGCAGGGGATATCACGACGACGTTTCCAGCTAATGGAAAATTCAGTTCGTCACAAGCCATATTGTATTCTCTTGTATTGAAGGCTCAACAAGCCGCCATCTCGGTCATTCAACCTGGGGTTGCATTTAATGTCGTACATGAAACCTCGGTCAAGGTGTTGACCCAAGGCTTGATTGATTTGGGTATCTTAAAGGGCGAACTTAAGACTCTCATCAAAAACGAGTCTTATAAACGATTTTTTATGCATGGTACTGGTCACTGGTTGGGCATGGATGTACATGATGTGGGTGCTTATAAGCATAACCAGGCCTGGCGAGAATTTAAACCCGGAATGGTAGTGACGGTAGAGCCTGGTTTATACATTTCGGCGGAGCATTCTGATATGGATAGTCAGTGGCATAATATTGGAATTCGCATCGAAGATGATATCTTAGTGACTGATAAAGGGCATGAGGTCTTAACCGTTGGATTGCCGAGAACGGTTGCTGAGATTGAAGCACAGATGTCAGTCTTTTCCGCGTTACGCTAAAGCGATGTTTTTTAGATTTAAATAAGGGCAGGATTTATATAGTGAATTTAGATATCTCTTCAGAAGAAGCATCTCAGTTAATTAAGTGTGATGCAGTCATCTCCGGTGGTGGGCCTGTTGGCTTGATGTTAGCGTTAGGTTTAGCACAGCAATCTTTCCACGTTGTTCTGGCGGAGCTCTTTGTGCCGTCTGCAGATGCCCCGAACTCCTTTGATGGCCGAGTCTTAGCCTTGTCCCATGGCTCAATGCTGGTCTTAAAGAAACTCAATATCTGGAATGATCTCGTTGAGCACGTAACGGAGATCCATCACGTTCATGTTTCGCAAAAAGGCTATTTGGGTTTGACGAAACTGCATGCAGAAGAGGTTGATGTGCCTGCTTTAGGCTACAGTATCCAGTCTAGTGATTTGGGTAAGGTCCTTTGGCAGCATGTACGGCAAAATCAACAAATCGAACTGCTTTGTCCGGCACGCTTAGTGACATTTGAAGAACAGGAATCGGTTATTCAGGCTGAAATTACCGTGGATTCAGAGAGTGCAGGTATTCCAGGTAAATCCTATCAAGTTGAGGCCAAGATTATTGTTGGCGCCGATGGTACGGATTCTCAGGTCAGAAAAATACTTGGTTTGCCGATTGAAGAAAAATCTTATCAAGCCTTTGGTGTCATTGCTCAGATAGAAACCGAAATGCACCCGCAAGGTTGGTCATTTGAGCGGTTTACAGAAAAGGGGCCTGTAGCACTATTGCCGATGAAGGGGCATTTTCATAAAGCCGTAATGGTCTGTCCTGAAGATGAAATTGAATCGGTAAAAGCCTTAAATGATGCAGAATATATCGCGCTGTTTGCCTCCAAAATGGGCGAACGTTTAGGTCAGTTTAAGCAAGTCAGCCCACGCGTAATTTACCCTTTAAAAGAAACTTATGTGCCACAGATGTCCAAAGGGCGTGCATTGCTAATGGGTAATGCCTCACATACTCAGCATCCCGTTGCGGCGCAAGGTTTGAATCTGGGGATTCGAGATATTGAGGTGTTTTTAGAAATGACCTCTTTAACAGATGATATTGGCGAACCCGAATTCTTAGCTAATTACGCAGAGGTCAGAAAACCAGATCACGAGAAAGTGATGGGGATGACGGATAGTTTGATTCAAATTTTTCAACACCACTCTCCGGTGGTTGGTCATTTAAGAGGGATTGGTTTGATGGCGATGCAGGCCATGCCGACATTAAAGAGACGTTTTTCTCGATTTGCAATGGGAGGAAATCGCTCGTGAATAATGATTTAGATAGTGCTTTAGAAAGCGCCATATCCATTAATGCGACAGAGTTCACTTCTAAAGTGTGGGATGTCGTTATTGTTGGTGGTGGTATGGTCGGTGCGACAGTGGCTTTAGGATTAGGTCAACAGGGCATGTCGGTCTTGTTACTGGAGAAGCAGGCGATTGACACATCTTGGCAAGCCGACTCGCCTTATCAAGTGAGAGTCAGTGCTTTAACGCGTGCATCTGAAAAAATATTACGTAATCTGGGGGCATGGCAAGGCATAGAGAGTCGTCGCTTCCATCCTTTTACTGCGATGCATGTTTGGGATGAGATTACGCCAGGAGAGGTGCATTTTTCTGCGGCGGATATGGGTGAGCCTAATCTAGGCTATACCGTTGAAAATGACGTGATTCAAAACGCTTTATGGGATCAGGTCGAAGCTTGTGACAATATAACGGTGCTTTTAAATCATCGTTTGGAATCGTTGCGTTTAGAAAATGACCAGGCCTGGTTGACGTTAGAAGGCGTGGGCGAGCTACAAACCGAATTACTTATTGGAGCCGATGGTGCTATGTCGCAAGTGCGAGAGATGGCTTTTATTGGTTTAGACACGCATGACTATGAACAGTGTGCGGTGGTTGGTTGTGTCAAAACTGAGTTATCGAGTGAAGATACCTGTTGGCAACGTTATACCAAGGACGGCCCATTTGCTTATCTATCAATGGGTGGGAACGTAAGCTCTATCGCATGGTATCTGCCGCTGGAAAAGATGCAATGGGCCTTAGCGCTTTCGGATAAGGATTTTGCACAAGAGATTTCCAAAGCGTCTGATTATCGTTTGGGTTCTGTTATTGAAGTGGCTGAAAGAGGTGCTTTTCCTTTAGTGAGAAGACATGCTGAGCACTATGTGAAGCCAAACTTAGCGTTGGTTGGCGATGCCGCCCATACAATTCATCCGCAAGCAGGGCAAGGCGTAAACCTAGGTTTGCTGGATGCCGCGGCTTTAATTGAAACCGTGCTTGAGGCTAAGGGTCAGAATAAGCCGTGGGGTCGACATTCAGTTTTACGTAAATATGAGCGCTGGCGTCGCGGTGACAATGCCTTAGTACAAAGATCAATGGAGGCTTTTGACTGGTTGTTTAAACAAGATGCTTCACTTAAGGTCTTTGTCAGAAAAGGGCTTTTACCCGTTGCTAATCGCCTTACTCCAATCAAGAATTGGCTAATGGGGCAAGCCTTGAATGGCCGTGAGGCCTTGCCAAAGCTTGCTAAGTCAGTCCGATTTAGGAAAGGTGAATGAAGCATTTGAATTTTAAAACTCTTTTAGGCATTGCTGGGGTTAATCACTTAGAAAGTGATAGTGCGATTAAAATGGGTCATCGCTTTGAATGGCTTGTATTGGTGGCACTACTCGCCGTTGTTATCCAATTGTTAATGTTCTATTCCGGTCAACCAATAGAGTCTATTTGGTTCTCTCGCATTGTTTGGGGCGTTTTTGCGCTAGAGTTGGTCGTTAACCTATTTAATGTTCGAGATAGGCTGCGTTACCTGCGGGAAAACTGGATGAGCCTACTGATTGTGTTGGTGGCTTTTCCATGGATTAATTGGTGGGGAGATTGGGCGCTTGTTATTCGTTCTTTAAGATTAATTTTATTCCTACGTTTTGCCGCGGGTTTTTTTCAAATTGCCTTGACCATACTCAAGCGCAATCGATTTGGCCAGATTTTACTGGCATTTGCTTTTATTATTGTTGGTGCCGGCGGAATGTTTGCCTACCTTGAAGGGCGTCCCTTTATTGATGGTGTTTGGTACGCCATCGTAACCATCACGACAGTCGGTTATGGGGACGTGGTTCCAACCTCTGATGGTGGGCGTGTTTTTGGAGTGGTATTGATTCTTTTTGGCGTGGTATTTTTCTCTTTGGTATCTGCAAATATTGCGGCGTTCTTAATTGGCTCTGATCAACGTAAGTCAGAAGCAGATATCTTGGCATATCTGAATCAAACAGAAGATCATCTCGCGCAACTGTCAATTGCCAATGAAAAACATGTTAATCAGTTAATGGACCATTTCTCTAGAGAGTTAGCTAATTTAAAGCGAACGCTTGAAAAAGAACGCAGAGGTTAGCAAAGTCTATTGAAATGGCAGGTTTGTACCGATTTATTTAGGGTTAATTACCCTTGTTTATCATGGATGTTTTAAGAAACATATTGTTTCATTACATGTTTTGTTTATAGGGCGATAAGTTGATTGACTTTTGCCGTATAACAGCCTATATTCATCTCACCCAAATTTAATTTATACAGCATAAGGAAATTACGAATGGCAGACAGACGTCTTCAGGTATTCCATACCGTTGCCAAGGTAATGAGTTTTACCAAAGCTGCAGAAACTCTTCACATGACTCAACCCGCAGTAACTTTCCAAGTCAAACAGCTAGAAGATTTTTTCAATACTCGTCTTTTTGACCGTACTCATAATAAGATTACCTTAACGAATGCTGGTAAAGTCGTATACGACTATTCTGATCAGATTCTTGAGTTGTATGAGAAAATGAACAGTGATGTTCGTGAGATGACGGGTGAGGTGACGGGTACATTGGTGATTGGTGCAAGTACCACGATTGCTGAATATATGTTGCCGAGTTTGTTAGGGGCTTTCAAAAAACAGTATGATGATGTCAATATTCGTCTTCAGGTTGGTAATACGGATGCCATTGTTTCAATGGTTGAAAATAATATGATTGACCTTGGTCTGGTAGAAGCTCCTGTACATAACAAGAACCTAGAAGTGGATGTCTGCAGGATTGATGAAATGCAGTTGATTTGTCCTAAGACTCACCCTCTAGCAAAGCGTAACAAAGTGACTGTTGAAGACTTCCGTAAGTATGGTTATATTACTCGAGAGGAAGGTTCTGGGTCACGTACCGTTATTGATTCGTATATTCGAGAGCAAGGCTTAACTTATAGTGACCTAAAAGTGGTTATGGAATTAGGCAGTCCTGAAGCGATTAAAATGGCCGTTGAGTCTGATGTGGGGATTGCCATTGTTTCGCGTAGTACTTTAGCGAAAGAGTTAAAACTGGATACTTTGGTTGCGGTTCCTTTAGATCCTCCAATTCTAAGACCTTTCTCGCATGTAAGACAAAAGCACAAGTTTCGTCACAGAGCTGTTGGTGAACTGTTAGAGTTTGCGGTAGATTACTGTCGCGAGAGAGCGGCAGAGCTTGGCTTCAGAGTACCAACGGAAGAAGAGCAAAAAATGGGGCGTTAAATTTAGCCTAGCTAAATTTCCAAACTAAAAAAAGGCCGTTTACGGCCTTTTTTGGTTTCTAGGGTTTGTCTTTTTATCTTCGTTTAAAGATTCTCTGAGGCAAATAAGGCGAGGCGTGAACGTTCCCCTTGTTCTAATGTGATGTGAGCGCTGTGCTCCCATTCTTTGAAACGATCGACTACGTAGGTTAAACCTGTGGTGGTCTCGCTTAAGTAAGGGGAATCTATTTGTCCTATATTGCCTAGACAGATAACCTTCGTGCCTTCACCTGATCGAGTGATGAGTGTTTTCATTTGTTTAGGCGTTATATTTTGGGCTTCATCTATAATAATAAATTTATTTAAGAATGTACGACCCCGCATAAAGTTCATCGATTTGATTTTAATACGCTTACTAATAAGTTGCTGTGTACTTTCATTTTCCCAGTCAGTACTGCTATCTGAGGCGCTTAATACTTCTAGGTTATCCATTAATGCACCCATCCAAGGGGTCATTTTTTCTTCTTCGGTGCCCGGTAGGAATCCAATGTCTTCACCCACAGGTATCGTCGCTCGTGTCATGATAATTTCATTGTAGAGGTTTAGGTCAAGCGTCTGCTCTAAGGCTGCAGCTAAAGTCAGTAGGGTTTTACCCGTTCCAGCGACACCCAATAGGGTAATGAAATCAATTTCTGGGTTCATGAGGTAGTTGAAGGCGATGTTTTGTTCGGTATTTCGTGCGTTAATTCCCCAAACCGACTGGTTATGACGGCTAAAGTCTTTCATGTACTCTAAAACGGCTTTACCATTTTCAATACTTTGCACAATAACATTGAAGCCAGCATCATTTGTACTGATCAAGGATTGGTTAGGAAGCCATTTGCAATGTTCATCAACATCTAGTTGATAAAATGTACGCCCCTCATCCTGCCAAGACTTCATTGTTTTACCGTGTGTCTCAAAAAAGTTTTCAGGTAAATATTCCCAGCCACGATAGAGTAGATCGGTGTCTTCAAGTACTCGGTCATTGTAGTAGTCTTCGGAATGAAGGCCGACTGTTGAAGACTTAATACGCATATTAATGTCTTTCGTGACTAAGGTGACCTGGCAATGTGTCAGGGTTTGTTTGAGCGCTAGGCCTGTTTGTAAAATATGATTGTCGGCTTTGTGGCTAGGTAAGGATGTGGGAAGGTCGACCACTAAAGGCTCTGTTTCAAAGTAGAGCTTACCTAGGTGGACGCTGGATTTGTCATGGCCTGGGTGAATTCGTTCTAAGGGAAGTCCGTTTTTAATATCTTCAAAAGTGGCATCGCTAATGACTTGGTCAATTAGCCTATTGGTTTCACGTACGTTTCGAGAGACTTCTGAAAGCCCTTTTTTACCGGCATCCAGTTCTTCTAAAACCGTCATAGGAATGAATATGTCGTGTTCAGCGAAATGGAACAGTGCCATCGGGTCGTGCATAAGTACGTTAGTGTCTAATATAAACAGTCGGTTGCCTTTGATATTCATCAGGGATTCTCCATTCAAAGTATTAGGGTTTGTTTATTATGCCGTTTGTTGGTGGGATTGAATTGTTTCGAGTACTTCTTGCGCGTGACCTTTTACTTTTACTTTACGCCATTCATGGATTAACTCTCCTTTAGGATTAAATAAGAAAGTACTGCGAACAATACCCATGTATTCAATGCCGAAGTTTTTCTTGGCTTGGTAAACATTGAATAATGCACTAAATTGGCCATCAACATCCGAAATGAGTTCGAATGGAAAGCCTTTTTTAGTTTTGAAATTATCATGACGCTTCATGGTGTCCATTGAAGCACCGTAGATCGTTGTGTTGTATGCATTGAATTGTGGGGTGAGTTCAGTGAAATCGAGACCTTCAACTGTACACCCCGGAGTGCTATCTTTAGGATAAAAATAAATGACAGTGTAGTGACCGTTTAAATCAGCCTCGGTTAGGTTGATATTTGACGTGGCTGGGACCGAAAATCTTGGAAGCTTTGTACCTATCTGAATGCTCATAAAAAGCGTTCCTTTAATGAAAAAACAAATTCAGTATGACGGCTTTTAAAATTGTTGGCAACCGTTATCAGACGAAACTTAAAGGCTTACAAATAACTTATGGCATCTCTTTAATATCACTATTAATTGGTTGAAGTGTGTGGGGGGAAAGGTTAATATTACCTTTTTTATATTTGCATTAATTGAATGGAGAAAATCACCGTGTTTAGAGGCAGTATGGTGGCGTTGGTCACCCCAATGTTAGAGGATGAATCGGTTGATTTTGAATCACTAGCAAGACTGGTGGAATTTCATATTGAATCGCAAACTGATGCGATTGTAGCGATGGGCACTACTGGTGAGTCTTCAACCTTAGATTTTGAAGAGCATTGTGAAGTCGTTCGGTTTGTCGTTGAAAAAGTCAATGGTCGTATCCCAGTAATTGCAGGAACGGGGGCTAACTCTACAAGTGAGGCTATTCAATTAACGCAGCGCGCTAAAGAGGCTGGTGCTGATGCTTGTTTGTTAGTGACGCCTTATTACAATAAGCCAACGCAAGAAGGTCTGTTTTTACACTATAAGAAAATCGCTGAAACAGTCGATATTCCTCAGATTTTGTATAATGTTCCGGGTCGAACTGCGGTCGATATGTTGCCAGAAACGGTTATTCGGCTTTCTAAAGTCCCTAATATTATCGGTGTTAAAGAAGCGACAGGTGATATTGGGCGAGTGGCAACTATTAAAGCCAGCGTTGACGATAGTTTTGATTTGTATACCGGTGATGATGCGACAGCGGTCGATTTTATTTTAGTCGGTGGGCATGGTGGTATTTCAGTGACAGCGAATGTTGCACCTAAGCAACTGCACGATGTTTATGAGTTAGCATTGGCCGGAGATGTAGAGCAAGCTCATGCATTGGATGCTCCATTACAAGCTCTACATAGTGATCTTTTTATAGAATCAAGCCCTATCCCTGTTAAATGGGCTGTCGCTAAGATGGGCTTAATGGGAGGGGCTTTGCGTCTTCCTCTAACGCCTCTTTCGGAATGCTATCAACCGATTGTGTTGCAAGCGATGAAAGAAGCTGGTGTAGAAGTTTAATTTAATTAACACATTTAAAAGGTGTCTGGGTTTATGCGTCTAACTGCAAAAAAAGTTGTAATTTCTACGTCGTTAATAGCGATGAGTTTAAGTGGTTGTTCAACTACTACAAGTCTGTTTGGATCTGATAGTGAATATCGTGATAGTGAAGGTAAGGTCGTTCAAAACCTAGAGATGCCACCTAATTTATTTAACCCAGGCAAAGCTAAAAGTAATCTTTCACTCGCCTTGGCACAGGCTGAACAAGATGTTCTTGCTCAGCAAGATTCATATGATCATATTCCCAATTTTAAGGCGGATGGTTTATCGATTCAATCTAATTTGTCTGAACGTTGGTTAGAGATTGATTCCATGAATAGTGAAGAAGTTTGGTCTGGTCTAAAGCGTTTTTTAGAGTCAGCAGGCTTTACGGTTGATGACGAACGAAAAGATATTGGGGTAATGAAAACTAAATATCTACAGCGTTCAGAATTAGTCCCTTTGGATGATGTGGGTCCGCTTACCAAAATGTTAAATAGCTGGCGTCCTGAGCTCGCACAAGGCGTTTACGATAAATTTGTTGCTCGAGTCGAGACGGATCTGAATGCGAACAATACCCGTGTCTATTTTAGTCATCACATGCTTTATTCACCTGAGGCAAATGAAACGCGAGATTTAGGTGATCGTTGGAGAATTAAGCCTTATAGCCCTGAAATGGAAGCACAAGCACTCTATCAAGCGATGGTGTTCTTTGGTTCGAGCAGTGAAAAGGCTTTAGCTCAATTGAAAGTGACTGAAAAAATGGTTGAAATCGTTGATGGTGAAGAGTTCCGAGGCCTCTCTCTAAGAGCCGATCTTGAGAAGAGTTGGAGTTATGTACAGGCCATGGTTTACCGTGCAAATTGGCAGATGGATAAGGTCCGTATTGCTGAGCACAAAATGTGGATTAAAGTGCCTGATAGTGCTAAAAAAGAAGATTCATTTCTGTCTAATTTAGCGTTCTGGAGAGACAGTGGTAAAGCAGATTTGCCGGACGTTATAGAACTTCAGTTAACGACTTCTGAAAAGGATGCTACGCAAACCATCTTAACGGTGAAAACTACCGAAGTTAACAATCCATTAAATGTACAGCAAAGACGCTATGTATTTGAGAGTCTAGGATTATTAGCCGAATAATTCAGTCAGATTAAACGCCCTCTTATTAGAGGGCTTTGTTTTTTGTAAAGGACAAAAACTATGCAGATAATTTGGGGAAATCCCGCCCACTCAGAATACCGTCGCAATCAATTACTTAATAATTTACAAGCCGTTGGCCGTATTTCTGCTGTGCAATCACAGTATGTTTATTTTATAGATATCGACAGTGAACTTACAGAAACAGAGTTGTCGCACTTAAGAATATTATTGAATAATTCAGAGTCAGATCAAACATCGGTTTTGAATACTGATTCTTGTATTGTGACACCTCGCTTAGGGACAATTTCTCCGTGGTCATCTAAAGCAACTGATATCACACATACTTGTGGTATTGAGCATGTACAGCGTATTGAACGTGGTATTGCTTATTTCTTTGAAGGCGTTTCAGTCGCTGATAAACCAAAGATGGAAGCTTTAGTACATGATCGCATGATGGAACAAGTGTTCCATGAAGTGGCTATTCTTGAAGGTCTTTTCTCGCACCAATCTCCAAAGCCTTATTCTATTGTTGATGTACTGGGTAGCGGTAAAGTTGCGCTTAATAAAGCCAATAAAGAGCTGGGGCTGGCTTTAAGCAGTGATGAGATCGATTATTTAGTTGATGCTTTTAATGGTTTAAAACGCAATCCGGTCGATGCCGAGTTGATGATGTTTGCTCAAGCAAATTCAGAGCATTGTCGCCACAAGATTTTTAATGCTGACTGGACGATTGATGGCGAAAATAAGCCTTACTCTCTATTCGGTATGATACGTAATACTTTCCAAAAGAATCCAGAAGGCGTTTTGTCTGCATACAGTGATAATGCTGCGGTTTTAGAAGGGCCAGCAGCCAGTCGTTTTTTCCCGGATCCTGTGACGGGTTCTTATGCTGCTAATGCTGAAAATGTGCACTTTCAAATTAAAGTAGAAACCCATAACCATCCGACCGCTATTTCACCATCGCCTGGTGCGGCAACGGGCGCGGGCGGTGAAATTCGTGATGAGGGGGCTACTGGTCGAGGTTCTAAGCCTAAGTCTGGTTTAACCGGTTTTACTGTTTCGAATTTAAATATCCCCGGTTTTGAACAGCCTTGGGAGCGTCCTTACGGTAAGCCTTCACGTATTGTTTCACCGTTGAATATTATGCTTGATGGGCCTTTAGGCGCAGCAGGCTTCAATAATGAATTTGGTCGTCCTGCGATTAATGGTTATTTCCGTACCTATGAAAATGCATACACCACACATGATGGCGAAGAGATTCGTGGTTATCATAAGCCGATTATGTTGGCAGGTGGTTTAGGGAATATTCGTGAAGAGCACGTTCTTAAAGGTGATATTCCGGTTGGTGCAAAGTTAGTTGTTTTAGGCGGTCCTGCCATGTTGATTGGTTTGGGCGGTAGTGCGGCTTCTTCAGTTGATAGTGGTTCTGGTTCTGAAACCCTTGACTTTGCGTCTGTGCAGCGTGAAAACCCTGAGATGGAACGCCGTGCACAAGAAGTAATCGATCGCTGTACCTATTTAGGCAAAGAGACGCCTATTGCATCGATTCATGATGTCGGTGCGGGTGGTTTATCGAATGCTTTCCCTGAGTTAGTGAATGATGCGGGTAAGGGTGCGACTTTTGATTTACGCTCTATTCCAAATGATGAGCCAGGTATGGCACCTATGGAAATCTGGTGTAATGAATCTCAAGAACGTTATGTGATTGCGATTTTCCCAGATCAAATTGAACAGTTTGAAGCTATTTGTAAACGTGAGCGCTGTTTGTACGCGATTGTCGGTGAAGCGACTCAAGCGCAAGAGTTAGTGGTTAACGATACGATATTTGATAATAATCCGGTCAATATGCCATTGGATATTTTATTAGGCAAGCCTCCTAAGATGCATCGTACGGCAGAATCACGTAACATCCCTCAAGCAGGTTTTGAAACGGCTGTACTGGACTTTGAAGATGTCACTGAACGTCTCTTAAAGTTACCGACGATTGCCAGTAAGAACTTTTTAATTACCATTGGTGATCGCTCGATTACCGGAATGGTCACACGTGATCAAATGGTAGGTCCTTGGCAGGTTCCTGTCGCTAACGCAGGTATTACCTGCTCAGATTATAAAGGCTATACCGGTGAAGCTATGGCTTCTGGTGAGCGTCCTCCTGTTGCCTTGATTAATCCAAAAGCCTCTGCACGTTTGTCAATCGCCGAAGCGATTACCAATATTGGTTGTGCCAAAATTGCCAAGATGAGTGATATTAAACTCTCCGCCAACTGGATGGCTGCAGCCGGTCATCCTGGTGAAGATTCAGCTATGTATGATGCAGTTGAAGCGGTCGGTCTTGAATTGTGCCCGGCACTTGGTATTGCGGTTCCTGTCGGCAAAGACTCAATGTCTATGAAGACCGTTTGGGATGAGGAAGGTGTCTCTAAAGCCGTTATCTCTCCAATGTCGGTGAATATAACAACCTTCGCACCTGTTGAAGATGTGCGTAAAACAGTGACTCCGCAGTTAAGAACGGATTTAGGTGAGACTGAACTATTAGTGATTGACTTAGGGCATGGTTTAAACCGTGTTGGCGGCAGTTGTTTAGCGCAAGTTTATAATCAAATAGGCGATGTCTCTGCTGATTTAGAAAGTGCCGAAGATTTATTGAATCTATTTAATGCGACCCAGGCGATGATGGCCGACGATTTAATGTTGGCTTATCACGATAGAGCTGATGGGGGGCTTGTAGTTACCTTGTTAGAGATGGCGTTTGCGGGTCATTGTGGATTGAATGTAGATGTCTCAAGCTTAGGTGTCGAGCCGATTGCTGCATTATGTGCAGAAGAGGTTGGAGTGGTCATCCAGGTTAAAGTGGAAGACAAGGTTAAAGTAGATGCTTTATTAGCCCAACACCATCTTTCAGCTCTTTCGCATTGGATTGGTTCGCCATTGACGGATGATCAAATTAATATCACCGCACATGGCAAGACTCTATTAAATAAAGCGCGTAAATCACTGCAATCATGGTGGGCTGAAACGTCTTACCGTATGCAGGCATTACGTGATAATGAAAATTGCGCTCAGCAAGAGTTCGATTCCATACAAAATGATGAACATACTCAGATTGAACCGTTTGTTACGTTTGATATCAATGACGACATTACCGCTCAGTTCTCGCGTGAGAATAAACCAAAAGTGGCGATCTTACGTGAGCAAGGTGTTAATGGCCAGATCGAGATGGCGGCGGCTTTTGATAAAGCAAGTTTTGATGCCATTGATGTACACATGACAGATATTCTTTCTGGTGAAGTTTCCTTAGCCGATTTTAAAGGCCTGGTTGCTTGTGGTGGTTTTTCTTATGGTGATGTCCTCGGCGCTGGTCGTGGGTGGGCAAATTCTATTCTCTTTAATGAGACGGCACGTTCTGAGTTTGAAAGATTCTTTAATCGTGAAGATACCTTCTCTTTAGGAGTGTGTAACGGTTGTCAAATGCTCTCCAATCTAAAAGCAATCATCCCAGGTGCCGAAAGCTGGCCTGCATTTGTACGTAATGAGTCAGAGCAGTTTGAAGCGCGTTTTTCTCAGGTAGAGATTCAAAAATCACCTTCTATTCTATTGAAAGGCATGGAAGGGACGCGAATTCCCGTGGCCGTTTCCCATGGTGAGGGGCGTATGGACTTTGGAACAGGTTCTGCGGCGGATGTAGCCGGTTTAGTAGGGTTAAATTTTGTCGATTCTACCGGTCGTTCAACTGAACGCTACCCATATAATCCAAACGGAACTGAGAAGGGTATGACAGGCCTAACGACTACGGATGGTCGAGTGACTATTATGATGCCTCATCCTGAACGTGTTTTCAGAACGGTTCAGAATTCATGGCACCCTGACGAGTGGCAAGAAGATGGGCCTTGGATGCGCCTCTTTAGAAATGCTCGTAAATGGGTTGGTTAACCAAAAAACACATAACCAATGGCTCAGCAGTAGCTTGGGTTATAAGTAAACTCTAATAATAGACAAGTTTTCTTTACGCGGTTTCGGATAATAAGTGCAATTTGGAAATAGGAAGAGCCAGTTGAGTTAAACTCGAAGGCTTTTCCCGACCAAGAGAATTGCAAAATGAGTTATAACCAACTGACCGAGGGTCAAAGATACCAGATTTACGCATTATTGAAAGAGGGATTTTCGCAAAAAGCGATTGCCGACAATATTGAGTCGYCGTGT
>VCMI01000024.1 GCA_006222135.1 Thiomicrorhabdus sp.
ACTTTTACTGACCATCAATCTAGGGCCTACTTTGTAACCCATAAACTCAGTGGTTGAATCAMAAAATCGGCTGCAGCGGTGCCTGCATCCGTTCCTGAATCAGAAGTTGAATCCGAGGTTGAACCCGAAGAATCCTCGCCACTATTTTCTAAATAAGGCACAGCAATCCCTAAAGAGACGCCAAGTCCAATATAATCATACTCTCCTTCGGAGTACACATTGTAGCCAAAAGTAGCCTGACCATCGAAGCCTTTAACATTATATTCCGTACCAGAAACCTCTAAAAAGTCACCTCCAAGAGCACCAACAGTTGAACCCAAAACATCTATCGGTTCAGCCGTATAGTAGGCTACCTGGTAATTATAAAACCAGTCTGTAGACCTGATATTTTCATGATTCTCTTTCATACGATAAGTCGTTACACGACTTTTATTATCACCCTGCAATCCTAATATACCGCCTTCTAACTGCATGGTACCTGAGCCTAGTTCAATTTCTGAAGCCTGCGCGGAGCCATTCATGATTAAACCCCAAAAGTAGCAAATATCGTATCCAATTAACTGTCATACCCTCTACCAAAAATTAAAACGATACTAGCGACCCGTACTCGAGCCTACCGAGATTTGAATTGAAAAGAAATTCAGTTCTAAAATAGTTGCGTGTCAACTTACCAGGCGTCTATCTGACTGTCTATCAAAAACAACATCATAGCATCTTGATTCATCAAAATTAGTTCGTATACTGTAATGGACATTATGTGCTAATTTTCGAAAACTATTCTAATCTATTCACTATTCAGGATCTTTAGCAAMCATTATGGCTCAAGACGCCTTTCTTATTATTGAAGACCAAAAATCAATGGCACTCCTATTGCAGCGTGAATTAGCATTCCTCACCGATTTGCCTATTTATATTTGCCACTCTCTAGCCGAAGCAACGGCCCTACTCAATACTAATGTTAATTTTTCGGTCTGTTTGAGTGATTTAAACCTGCCCGATGCCGCACAAGGTGAGGCGATTGATTTATTGTTAAGCAAGCACATAACCACCATCGTAGTGACTGCAAGTTATAATGATGAAATACGCCAAGCGTTATTCAAACGAAAGGTGGCGGACTACGTTCTAAAAGATGGCCTCTCCTCGATTCGTTATGCGGTACAGACCGCTTACACCATTCACCAAAATAGCCAAAGACAAGTTTGGCTACTGAGTTCCGGCTCTAAATCCAGCTCTAAACTATTGGGCATGTTGCGCATTCACCACTTTCAGGTCTCTCTTTATGAGAGCGGCCATGAACTGCTAAATGCTCTTAAAAAGAACTCTCCAGACCTGATACTATTGGATGTTTCTGAAGACTTCTCGAACAGTGAATTTTATACTTTTGTAAACCAGATCCGTTCGCAGTATTCGCAAAACCAACTTCCCATGATGTCTTGTGCACCGAGTGAAAACATCCCCGCCGCCATCAAACTGATGAAATACGGCGTCAATGATTTTTACAACACCAGCTTTACGGCCGAAGAATTTCACATCCGTGTTAATCAAAATATTCAACAGGCTGAATCCTTTCTCGAAATCGAACGGATTTCGCAAACCGATGCCCTCACTGGAATTTTTAATCGAGGCCACTTTTTTAATGCTGGTACAGTACGATTTGAGCAGCTTAAATCTTCTCAAAAATACTTCTTCACCGTGATGGCCGATATTGACCATTTCAAACTGGTCAATGACAACCACGGTCATCAAAAAGGCGATGATGCCATTGTCTATACCGCGCAACAAATTCAGCATACTTTTGCCGACCACCTGGTGGCTCGATTCGGCGGCGAAGAGTTTTGCATTTTAGGCGAAGTAGAAGATGCCTCCGAAATAGAAGCCCTCTGTGAAACCCTTAGAGCCACGATTGAAAAGGGCTCTTTAACGACTACGGGCGTCCCTTTTACCATTAGCTTAGGCTTAACCTATTCTGGAAAAGATCTGGAAGAGGCCGTTTCAAAGGCGGACAAAGCCTTATACCGTGCAAAAGAGTCTGGGCGTAACCAAGTTTCTACTGGGTTTTAATCAGTAGACCACGGCTTAGCATTACCTTGTGACTTTGGGCCAACTGGCCCAATAAGGGTCATAAAATTTTATCTACGAGCCTCCTTTCTAAAAAATCAAAGCTTTATCACCATCCGCTTATTTTCATATGTAAAAACGCCCTCCAATTTATATCGTTAGAATTCATCACATTTCAGCCTAGGTAACAATCGTTTTCTTTAACATTTTCGAGGGACATTCGGTTAAAATAGCGGGCTAAAAACTCAAAATGATGAAATACAAATGACTTTACGTGCACAACGCTTGGCCACATTAAAATCCCTACTAAAAGAACGTGTTATAGTGCTTGATGGCGCCATGGGAACGATGGTGCAAGATAAACATCTTACGGAAGAACAGTTCCGTGGCGAGCGTTTTGCCGACTATCACATGGATATCAAAGGCAACAACGATCTCCTGGTTATCACTCAACCAGACATTATCCGTGATATTCATTTGGAGTTTCTGCGCAACGGTGTGGACCTTCTTGAGACCAACTCATTTAATGCCACCACCATTGCGCAAGCGGATTACGACATGCAAGATCATGTGGCCGAAATCAACTTGCAGGCGGCACTGATTGCTCGTCAAGCTTGTGATATTGCCGAAGCGGAAGATGGAAAACCACGCTTTGTTACCGGGGTTTTAGGGCCGACTAACCGTACTGCGTCTATCTCACCTGACGTCAATGATCCAGGTTACCGTAATACTTCCTTTGATGAATTAGTCATTGCCTTTAAACAAGCTACCCATGCGTTGCTTGAAGGGGGTGTTGATACTATTTTGATTGAAACCATTTTCGACACTCTGAATGCCAAGGCGGCTATTTTTGCAGTGAAAGAAGTCGAAGACGAAGTCGGTTACGAAGTGCCTATTATGTTATCTGGCACGATTACCGATGCTTCGGGTCGTACGCTTTCAGGCCAAACAACCGAAGGTTTCTACAATGCCGTTATTCATGCTGAACCACTTTCAGTCGGTTTAAACTGTGCTTTAGGACCTCAAGAGTTACGTCCTTATGTCGAAGAACTGAGTCGCGTTTGTGAAACCTATATCTCGATTCATCCCAATGCGGGTTTGCCGAATGAATTTGGTGAATACGATGAAAGCCCAGAAGAGATGGCTGAGGAGATTTCCGTGTGGGCACGCCGCGGTTGGATCAATATTATCGGCGGCTGTTGCGGCACGACGCCTGCACATGTCCAAGCGATGGCTGAGGCCGCTTTAAGATACCCTCGCCGTGAACTTCCTAAGATTAAACCCGCTTGTCGTTTATCAGGTTTAGAGCCTTTAAACATCGATGAAACCTCGCTGTTCGTCAATGTTGGTGAACGCAATAACGTCACTGGATCTGCTAAATTCAAACGTTTAATCATTGAAGACAACTTTGAAGAAGCCATTGATATTGCCATTAAGCAAGTTCAAGAAGGCGCGCAAATCATCGATATCAATATGGATGAAGGCATGTTGGATGCTAAGGCTTGCATGAGTCGCTTCTTGAATTTACTGGCCTCTGAGCCGGAAGCCTCACGCGTGCCGATTATGATTGATTCCTCTAAATGGGAAGTCATCGAAGCGGGTCTGAAATGTATTCAAGGTAAAGGCGTGGTTAACTCCATCTCACTGAAAGAAGGAGAAGAGGCCTTTATTCATCATGCAAAACTGGTTAAAAAGTATGGTGCAGCGGCTATTATTATGGCATTTGATGAAGACGGCCAAGCCGATTCATTAGAGCGCAAGATTCAAATTTGTCAGCGCTCTTATGATGTCTTAACTCAAAAAGTAGGTTTCTTACCGCAAGACATTATTTTTGATCCAAATATCTTTGCTGTCGCAACGGGTATCGAAGAGCACAATAACTACGGTTTAGACTTTATCAATGCCGTCACTTGGATTAAAGCCAACTTACCGCATGCCAAAATTTCTGGCGGAGTTTCTAACGTCTCCTTCTCTTTCCGTGGCAATAACCCAGTACGTGAAGCGATTCACTCAGTATTCCTCTATTACGCCATTAAAGAAGGCATGGATATGGGGATTGTAAATGCCGGGCAGATGGCCATTTATGATGGTCTCCCTGAGAAATTACGCAAGGCCGTTGAAGATGTTATTTTCAATACCGATCCCGATGCGGGTGAACGCTTACTAGAAATCGCTTCTGCATTTCTAGGCGATGGCTCCACGGCCACCAAAGAGGCTGATCTCACTTGGCGTGAAGCACCTGTGGCAAGCCGCATTGAATATGCATTAGTGCGTGGTGTAACGGACTTTATCGTAGAAGATACCGAAGAAGCCCGCTTAGCACTCGGCGCACCGATTAACGTGATTGAAGGTCCGTTAATGGATGGCATGAACGTGGTCGGCGATCTATTCGGTGCCGGAAAAATGTTCTTACCTCAAGTGGTTAAATCAGCGCGCGTTATGAAACGCGCCGTTGCTTACCTTGACCCTTTCCTCGCCGCTGAAAAAAGCAGCGGTCAAGCGCGCGGTAAAATCGTCATGGCAACCGTTAAAGGTGATGTCCATGACATCGGTAAAAACATTGTCGGCATCGTATTGCAATGTAATAACTTTGATGTAATTGACCTAGGTGTCATGGTCCCTGCCGAGAAAATATTAGATACGGCTATCGCTGAAAATGCTAATGTCATCGGCCTGTCAGGCCTCATTACCCCGTCACTTGAAGAGATGGTCAATGTCGCCAAACTAATGAAAGAGCGTGGCATGAATTTCCCACTACTGATTGGCGGCGCTACCACGTCTAAAGCCCACACAGCGGTAAAAATTGAACCTCAATATGACTGCCCTGTCGTTTATGTCAAAGATGCTTCACGCGCGGTTGGCGTAACGCAAAGCTTGATTTCCAATGAATTGAAAATCGATTATGCCGCTAAAATTCGCGCCGAATATGAAACGGTTCGTGCAGAACGTAAAGCCCGCGCCAAGGAGGTTAAACGTATCTCCATCACCAAAGCCCGTGAAAACCCATCAATTGAAAACCAGGCCTGGTCAGATTATGTTCCAGTTAAACCGACCTTTATAGGCCGTAAAGTTATAGAGGACTTTCCGCTAGAAACCTTATTTGAAAAGTTTGATTGGTCACCCTTCTTCCAAGCATGGGAGTTACATGGTCTTTATCCTCGCATATTAAAAGACAAAGTGGTCGGCGAAGCCGCCACCAAAGTCTTTGCTGATGCGCAAGCTATGGTCAAAAAACTCATGGCTGAAAAATGGCTTACCGCGAAAGCGGTCTACGGCTTCTATCCTGCCAACCGTGTGGGTGACGATATAGAAATCTACGCCGATGAATCACGTAAAGAAGTCATTCACCGGTTCCATCACATTCGCCAACAGGCCGAGAAGAAACGCGGTGGCGCTAACAACTGCTTATCGGATTTTATCGCTCCTAAAGATTTGGATGGTGTGGCGACGGGGATTCAAGATTACATTGGTTTCTTTGCCGTCACAACCGGCATTGGCATTGATAAACATACCGAACGTTTTGAAGCGGACCTTAATGATTACGACTCAATTATGCTTAAAGCCTTAGCGGATCGCTTTGCAGAATCTTTTGCAGAAACGTTGCACGAAATCATCCGTAAAGAAGAGTGGGGATATGCCGCCGATGAACTACTGAGCAACGAAGATTTAATTAAAGAACGTTACCAAGGCATTCGTCCAGCAGCCGGTTATCCTGCCTGTCCAGACCATACTGAGAAAGGCACTCTATGGGAGCTTCTTAAACCAGATGAAGCCATTGGCTTACAGATCACTGAAAGTTTTGCTATGTATCCGACGGCGGCCGTTTCAGGGACTTATTTTGCGCATCCTGAATCGCGTTATTTCGGAGTAGGCTCTATAGGTCGAGATCAAGTTGAAGATTATGCTAAACGTCGTGGCTGGACCATTGCAAAGGCCGAGATGTGGTTGGCGCCAAATTTAGGCTATGACCCAGAAGATTTCGCGCAATAAATTCAATAAGATTTATTTAAACTCAAAGCCTAAGTTATCTTAGGCTTTTTTGTTTTCAATACTCTTACCAGGCCTGGCATATCCTGCGGCTTTACAAAATCATATGAGCGCAGGGTCATAGTTTTACCCCCCCAAACCCTCTTTTAATCTTCTGCTATAGGCTTCACCATACTAAGTGCAATGATTAAGATAACGGTATAAATCGAAAGCGAGGTAAACGTCATGTTAGATACTCAAAAAATACAATGCCCCACCTGTTGGGAAACGATTGAATTAGTCGTTGATCCATCAGAGCCGAACCAGGAATACATTGAAGATTGCTTCGTCTGCTGTCACCCAATACATTTAATAATCGATATTGACCATAGTGGCGATGTCAATATACAAGCCCTAAGTGAAGACGAAGATATTTATTAAATACTATAAATCCTCAACAACCCTTTCACCACGAAGCTTTAAGAGCTATTGCCAGACCACCGTAATAAAATTTTCTTATTCGCCCCATAAATCTTCTTCTTTGACTCAACTCCATAAAGAGGACATCATAAAGATATAAAACACTGATTTATAAGGAAATACTTATGGAAATTCTCGTTTGGCCTGGGTGGCTAGCAGGTATCGCAATCGGTCTATTTGTAATACTACACTTCTGGCTAATAGGTAAACCTGCGGGAAGCTCTACAGGTTACGGTAATGTCTGTGGAATAATGAGCCAAAAACTAAGTTACTACCATGAAGGTGAATACCGAAATAAATACAGTGCAAAACTCTGGTTTCTAGTCGGTATACCTCTCGGTGGTTTTTTAAGCTCTTTGAGTTCAGTCGAACCCTGGCATTTAAGTTTTGACATGGGCATGTACGATGCCATCTTGCCACAAAGCATGGTTGCCAAGGCCATTTGGCTAATGTTTGGTGGCATGTTGCTTGGATTTGGGGCTCGACTTGCTGGCGCTTGCACAACGGGCCACGCCCTTATTGGCGGCGCCATGTTAAACCCCACGAGCTTATTTGCGGCGGCCATCTTTTTTATAAGTGCCTTTATTACAACACAACTTTTATTTGGCACATAGGCAAGCGCTTAAATGACAATTCCCGCGATCGAGATCAAGAAAAAAGTGGACAAACATGAATAAACTATCGCCCCTGCCGAGCTCTAAGCTCACTGTGATTAATTTCTATTACGCCTATAGAACCAATATCTTTGGCTTATTGTTAGGTGTTTTATTTGGCTTTTTGATGAGTCATGCGGGTGCCACCACCTATGATTATCACGCCAAAATGTTCTTATTAATCGACTTACAACTAATGAAAGTGATTGGGACTTCAATTGTTGTCGCTATTATCGGCATATTACTTTTAAAGAAATACAAAGTACGCGCGATCGCCACAGGCACTGAAGTGGATTTTGTGAAGAAAAAATATCAAGAAGGCTTGATAACCGGTGCATTCTTGTTTGGAATTGGTTGGGCCATGACAGCTTCTTGTCCTGGAACCGTGCCAGCCATGCTGGGCGAAGGAAAAATCGGGGCTGTTTTCACAATGGTAGGTCTGCTACTCGGCACCATGGCCTACGGTGTATTACAAACCTATAACGACCATAATAAAACCCGTGAAAAAACCTATCATCATCGAGATTGAAAACCGACAAGGTAACTCCGTATTGCAGTTAGTCAATGTACGAACTTCCCTTATTTCATTGCATTTAAGTTCATTCAGATTTGAGTTATCCACAATAAAAGCAGTGATTACACTATCAATTCTTGAGTATTTCATTATAATACCTTCTTTTTCAATTCCTTAGCGCAGGACCAATCCCAGAAGATTTTATCGGGATTCGCTAAGAGTAAGAAACCATTCGTAAAATAGAGAGCCATTAATGACAACTCAACATATTCGCAATATCGCAATTATTGCCCACGTTGACCACGGAAAAACAACCTTGGTAGACCAACTATTAAAGCAATCTGGAACGTTGGATGTACGTAAGGATACTGGTGAGCGATTAATGGATTCTAACGATCTTGAAAAAGAGCGTGGAATAACTATCCTTTCTAAAAATACTGCGGTTAAGTGGAATGACTACCGTATCAACATCGTAGACACCCCGGGTCACGCCGATTTCGGTGGTGAAGTAGAACGTATCCTTTCTATGGTTGACTCTGTATTGCTATTGGTTGACGCGGTTGAAGGGCCTATGCCACAAACGCGTTTCGTCACTGAAAAAGCACTTGCTCAAGGTTTAAAGCCAATTGTTGTTATCAATAAAATCGACCGTCCTGGTGCTCGTCCTGACTGGGTACTAGACCAAACTTTCGATCTTTTCGATCGCTTAGGTGCGACGGATGAACAGATGGACTTTACAGTGCTTTATGCATCAGGTCTAAACGGTTTCTCTGGTTTTGATGAAACCGTTCGCGAAGGCGATATGGAGCCTATCTTCCAGACTATCGTTGATAAAGTTTCTGCTCCTGACGTAGACTTAGGTGGACCTTTCCAGGTTCAGGTTATCTCTCTTGATTATGACACTTATAAAGGTGTTATCGGAACTGGACGTATTAAATGTGGTTCTGTTCAGACAGGTATGCAGGTACGTATCGTTGATAACGAAGGCAATATTCGTAACGGTAAGTTTGCAGAACTATTCGGTTATCACGGCCTAGAGCGCATCACTATTGAAGAAGCACACGCTGGTGACATTATTGCTTTTGTTGGTTTTGACCCATTGAAAATCTCTGAAACTATTTGTGATCCTAACCATCCTGAGCCTTTACCAGCTTTGACGATTGATGAGCCTACTGTGAGCATGACGTTCCAGGTAAACAACTCACCTTTCGTAGGTCAAGAAGGTAAGTTATTAACGTCTCGTCAGATTCGTGAGCGTTTGGACAAAGAGTTAATCACGAACGTTGCATTACGTGTTGAAGAGACTGAAGATGCGAACAAGTTCCGTGTTTCAGGTCGTGGTGAGCTTCACCTTTCTGTCCTGATTGAAACCATGCGTCGTGAAGGTTTCGAGATGGGCATCTCTCGTCCGGAAGTTATTTTCCGTGAAGTTGATGGCGAAACTCAAGAACCATATGAGCACCTAACAGTTGATGTTCCAGACGTCGCTCAAGGGACTGTGATGGAAAGACTAGGGGCGCGTAAAGCGGAATTGAAAGACATGATTCCTGATGGCCAGGGTCGTGTACGTCTTGACTTTGTCATCCCTTCACGTGGATTGATTGGTTTCCGTACAGAATTCATGACAGCGACTCAGGGTAACGGTTTACTGTTCTCTAGTTTCTCTCATTACGGCCCTAAGTTTAAAGGTACTTTAGGTGATCGTACTAATGGTGTATTGATCTCTATTGCACAAGGTAAAGCAGCTGCATTCGGTCTATTCAATCTTCAGGATCGTGGTCGTCTATACATTGCTCATGCTGATGAAGTTTATGAAGGGATGATTATTGGTCTACACAGCCGTGCAAACGATTTAACGGTTAACCCGATTAAAGGTAAAGCGTTAACAAACATGCGTGCCTCTGGTACCGATGAAGCATTAACATTGGTTCCGCCAGTTCGCTTCACGCTTGAACAAGCGCTTGAATTCATCGATGATGATGAGCTGGTTGAAGTAACGCCTGAAAGTGTTCGTATCCGTAAGAAGGTATTAACTGAAGCCGGACGTAAGCAAGCTTCTCGTAAAAAATAAATAAGAAACACTAAGCGCCCTGATCAAGCGCTGACGTCTTATCATAAGCCGGCCCTATTTTAATAGTGCCGGCTTTTTTGTACCTTTTTTACACCAACCGGATGTGTCTAAAATGCATTTTCAGGTACACTATTAAGAACATAACAGAGGAAGTAGCCCATGCCTTTACAATCACTCCTTTACCCTTCGATTGAACCCTTTGCTCAACACAGCCTACAAGTTGATAACACCCATTACCTGCATATTGAAGAGTGTGGCAATCCCAATGGCATCCCTGTGGTCTTTATACATGGTGGACCCGGTGGTGGCTATAGTCCGATTCATCGACAATTCTTTGACCCTTCAGCCTACCGAATCATTCTATTTGATCAACGCGGCTGTGGCCAATCTACACCCCACGCGGGCCTGACCAATAACACCACAGCGCATCTTATTGAGGACTTGGAAAAGATACGTCGTCATTTAAAAATTGATAAGTGGCTGCTGTTTGGAGGTTCATGGGGTTCTACCCTTGCTTTGCTCTATGCTCAGGCCTATCCGGAACGAGTTTTCGGTTTGATTCTCCGCGGTATTTTCCTCTGCCGTGATCAAGATATTGAGTGGTTCTATCAATCAGGTGCTAATCGTTTTTACCCTGAGTATTGGAGTGATTTCACTGCGCCGGTACTCCCTGAAAATCGCTTTAATATGATTGAGGCCTATCATGAACTTCTGACGAGTGACAATGAGATTGAAAGGATGCGAGCCGCTGAAGCCTGGTCGACCTGGGAAGGAAGAGCTTCGAATTTAGAGACTGATCCAAACACTGTCGATCATTTCAGCAACCCGCACCATGCCTTAGCCATGGCAAGAGTGGAGTGTCATTATTTTTACCACCAGGCTTTTATTGAAGAGAATCAAATTCTCAACAATAGCCAAGCCATCAGCCATATACCAGCTATTATTATCCACGGCCGTTATGATATGGTTTGCCCTATTAATCAAGCATTTGACTTACACGATAGACTCCCACACTCTAAGCTCATTATCTGCAGTCATGCTGGACACTCCGCTATGGAATTGGAAAACGCAACGGCCCTGGTAGAAGCGACGGATCAATTTATCACCGAGTTAGAGGGGCTATGATCTGCCTTATTCAACGTGTTACACAGGCTAAGGTCGAGTTTAACCAGAACATCATCGGTCTAATCGGACCAGGCCTGGTCGCTTTAACAGCCTTTCAACCTAATGATAATTATCAAAACATCAACAAGATGGTACACAAGCTATTACATTATCGATTATTTGCCGATGAAGATGACAAAATGAATCTCAATATTCAACAAGTGAACGGCAGCCTCTTACTCATCCCGCAATTCACCTTAGCCGCAGACACCCAGAAAGGGCTACGCCCCAGCTTTTCGAGCAGTGCCAAACCCGATATAGCCACATTTTTATTCGATGAGTTTGTGGATAAAATGCGTGTCGCATCCCCCCTAATTGAAACGGGGGAATTTGGTGCCAATATGCAAGTAACATTAACGAATGACGGCCCCGTGACCTTCTGGCTCGAAACCTAATGCACTTTTTTCGAACTATGATTAAAATCCTATTTCGTTTTCACTGGTTAGCCTATAAACTATAATCAAACTGACCTATAACCCAATAAGTAGCCCTAGACAAAACTATGCCCAATCGTCCTCCAAACAGCTATCTCATCCTAATCATTGTGGATGATGAGTCTATGCGCGACAGTACCTCTACTGCTTTAAGCAACCTGGGTTATCAAGTCATGGAAGCGACTAACGGAAGCGATGGCTTTACACATTTTATTGAGAACAGACCAAACTTGGTTTTAATCGACAGTCAATTGCCTGTAATGAACGGATTAATGGCGACTAAAGTAATTCGCAACTTTGAAATTGAACGTGCTGTACCGATCTTAATGCTGACACCAACAGAAGATCTTGCCGCCATTGACCAGGCATTTGAAGCAGGTGCAACAGGCTTTATCACGAAACCCATTAATTGGGCACTATTAACCCAGCGTGTTAAATATGCATTACGTTTGGCGGATGATCAAGAACTCCTACGAATTAATCAATCTCAACTTATTTTTGCACAAAAAATAGCAAAACTTGGTTATTGGGAATGGGATGCTACCCGCAATGAATTTTCTGGCTCACAGTCCGCATTTTCACAGTTTGGCATACCAAAACAGGGTGGGATTTCATTAGAACAATTCTTCAGTAATGTCTTGCCTAAGGACAAGCCTATTATCCTCCAGGCCATTTCTGAAGCCCATCAGGGGCAATCTCATATTGCCCTCAGTGTCCGCGTCCTTAAACCGGACGGTAACCTGAATCATATTGAGTTTTTAGGAGAAGTGATTTACCAAGACAATGGGCAGATTGACAAAATAATCGGTTCTGCTCAGGACATTAGTCGTTTACACAAAGCCGAATTGTTAGTGCATTATCAAGCGCAGCATGATGGCCTGACAGACTTACCCAATCGCAACACTTTCAGTAAAACGCTCAAAGCGATGGTTGCACAACAAAAACCTAATGCTTTAAGTGCCGTACTCATTTTTGATATAGACCGTTTTAAAAAGGTCAATGCCACTTTAGGTCAAGAACAAGGCGATCTTTTATTACTTTCATTAGCACAACGACTCAATCGCATTACCCGTGAAAATGATTTCGTCGCACGCTTGGGCAGTGATGAATTCGCCATATTGATTAGACAACTGAAAGACTTGAACGAATTAAAACTATTGGTCAACCGCATAAGTCGTGACTTAAATGCCCCTTTTATGCTTAATAATGGTGAGCAATTTATCAGCTATAGTGGGGGCGTATCCGTTTTCCCCGAAGATGCAAACACTATAGAGGCCTTATTGATGCACGCCAATATGGCTCGTGCCACCGCCAAGTCTTTAGGTGGCAGTCAGTTTGTGTTCTATCATGAGAATATGAATGCCCAAGCACAAGATCTACTTTCTTTAGAAAATGATTTACGCCGTGCGGTGCAGCGCAAGCAAATCGAAGTCTATTACCAACCACAGGTAGATGCTAAAACCTTACAACCGATAGGCGCAGAAGCCCTAGTCCGTTGGCGCCATCCTAAACTGGGCATTATCTCTCCAGAGGTCTTCATACCGATGGCTGAGAGTACCGGGCTCATTATTGATATTGGTCGCCATGTTTTACAAGTGGCTGTTCGACAAGCTGAAATCTGGCATCAAATGGGCTTTACGAAAATGCGCATCGGCATCAACCTATCAGGTCGTCAGTTTACCCAATCGAACCTAATAGAAGATGTTCAAGCGGTTATTAGTCAGTCGACTTTACCGGCCCGATTTATTGATTTGGAAATCACTGAAAGTTTAGCGATGAGTGATGCCGAAACCAATATCAATATCCTCAACGGCCTTAAAACATTAGGAACCTCCCTTTCCATTGATGATTTTGGAACAGGTTATTCTTCTTTGGCCTATTTACATAAATTCCCGATTGATACCATTAAGATTGATCGTTCATTCGTTCTTAACTTGGATAACCAAGAAGGCCAAGCCATTGCCCGGACCATACTCGCTATGGCCAAAAGTTTAAATTTGGAAGTGGTTGCAGAAGGTATTGAACTGGATGATCAAGTTGATTTTTTCAAAAACAAACATTGCGATATTTTCCAGGGGTTCAAATTCGGAAAACCGATGCCCGCCAGTGGCTTCATCGACTGGCTTAATCAGCAGTAATAAAATTAATCTCTTTTAATTCTCAACACCTTAAAGCTAAGTTCTGCTAATATTAGCGCACTCTAACTCGTAGCCTTTTATCGACCGAGGGGCGAACGGATACTTTCTGCCAAGGGAGAGCTTGCGTCACTTAGATTAAAAACAATAGAATCACTCTTTTTGAGTTCTACACCCAACGCTTTTAACAAAATCTTAATTCGAGAGACCGGCTATGCATTATCAAGTCACTAAACAAGAGATTAGTGCGGCTAAAACCCCACATCACATCTTCAATATTAACGTCCTCATCACGCACCTATTCATTTCTATGATTGTGCTCGAAATTGGCCAAAGCTTACAGCTAATTTTAGTACCCCTCATTTCTAGTTTGGTTATTTTGTACCTTTATATCCGTAAACAAAAACTTATTAAGGAAGAGAGTTGGTTTGTGGCTGCGCATAGGACAATTGCCTGGCGCCGTGGACGCATCCTGCTGATCAGCTACGGGATTGCGATGGGCATGGTTGTCGTCTATGCACTGTTTGACATTATCTTTCCCGGCGGTTTGAGTATGAATGATTTTTCGGCCGAAGGTACTCAGACGAATCTTGGTGAAATTATTACGCTGCGTTTTTCAGCTGTGGTTATCTTTGTCGCGGTTTTGATTACCTTTATGCAAACAGGGATCTCTATCTATGATGCCGGGAGAGGCATTCTAGAACCAAGCATTGAAAAACTAGTTCCTAGAGGGCCTAATGCAAACAAAGAACTGGGTGAAGGTAGCGATGAAGTTCAACATGCAAATACCAAGAAAATGGATTAATGTAATTCTATGACAACTCTAGAAACGCGGTTTCGGATAATAAGTGCAATTTGGAAATAGGAAGAGCCAGTTGAGTTAAACTCGAAGGCTTTTCCCGACCAAGAGAATTGCAAAATGAGTTATAACCAACTGACCGAGGGTCAAAGATACCAGATTTACGCATTATTGAAAGAGGGATTTTCGCAAAAAGCGATTGCCGACAATATTGAATGCCATCCCTCAACCATTTGCAGAGAATTAAAACGCAATAGAGGCAAGAAAGGCTACCGTCATAAACAAGCTAATAAGCTGGCAGTAGAAAGACGGCAAACGGCGCATAAATCCCTAAAGTTGACTCAACCTGTCAAGGACTGGATCAGCCAACTTATTGAACAGGATTTAAGCCCACAGCAAGCCGTTGACTACCTCAAAAGCAATAAAGGAATTAGTCTTCATCACGAAACGGTCTATCAGTATATTCGATCGTAGTGTA
>VCMI01000161.1 GCA_006222135.1 Thiomicrorhabdus sp.
ATTTTGTTCAGCATAAATTCTTAAAGTTGCTTGCGCAATGGCGGAGGTTGCGCCAATAATCAGGATGTTTTTGCATGAATTATCTCAGTAATGGTTGTGTGTTTTAGTTAGTCGAGCGTCTTACAAGCCTAAGCGTGTAGATTGTAGAGAATTAAACGCCTTGTGTGCATCATATTGATGGCGAACTTCTTGAAACTGTTCCCACAAAGGATAGCTCTGTTTAAACATCTTTTCAGACATGCGAGCGTCTTTGGTTAGATATAATTTGCCGCCATAGTTCAAAACGATGTGATCTAAACGATCTAAAAAAGCCAGCAGGGTATTGTCCATTTTAAAATCCAAAGCTAAGGTATAACCTTCTTCTGGAAAGCTTAAATAGTTGTCATTACCTTTACCAAAGACTTTTAAAACGGCTAAAAAAGAACCTCGTTTTGAATGCGCTATCTCGGTGAGTATCTCGGTTAAACCGACCAGGCCTGCTGATTTAGGAATCACGAATTGGTATTGCACAAAACCTTTTTTACCATACATGCGATTCCAGTTTCGAATACTGTCCAAGGGATAAAAGAAGGGGGCGTAATGCACATCTCGTTGACTTTCTAGCTGTCTTACCTTGCCATAATAGAGCGTATTAAAGGCTTTTACGCTAAAACTATTCAGAGTGAAACCGGGTAGGTCGAGCGGCATATTGAGTTTACTGTGTGTCGCAACCGTTAATGAGTTTTCTGCTGAACTCGCAGCTTTTGGAGCGTGTTCGCCTAACATCAATAAAGAACGACCTAAGTTATCGCCCGTTGCTAAACAGTCAATCCAGGCGACCGAATAAGTCGTGGCATCATGCTCTTCAAACTTATCCAATGTCTCGGAGAGGTTGCGGGTTTTAAAGGTAGTCTCTTTAATAGAGGATGTTTCAATCGGCTTGAGTTTGAATGTGGCCTGCAGAATGATACCGGTTAAGCCCATGCCACCACAGGTCGCTAAAAACAGTTCACGATTTTCTGTGGCGGAACATTCAATGTTGTCGCCACTCGCTAGACAGAGTGTGAGCTTCGAAACGTGTTCACTAAAAGAACCATCAATATGGTGGTTTTTACCATGCACATCACTGGCAATCGCGCCGCCCACCGTTATAAATTGAGTGCCAGGAGTTACGGGTAAGAACCAACCCTTAGGCACAAAAACGTTTAATATTTCTGCAAAACTAAGCCCGGCTGAACAAGTTAAGGCTCCGGTTACATCGTCAAAGGCCATAAAATGATTAAGCTTAGAGAGATTAATAGTCTGTTCTGCTAGGCTGCTGTCGCCATAACTGCGACCTAAGCCGCGAGCAATTTGATTGCTATGAGTCGATGAGTGAATAATCGATTTCACCAGGCCTGGTTGGTTTGGAAAGACACATTCGCTATCGATGACTGGGTAACGACCCCATCCGCTTAGTTTCACAAATCGTCCTTATTTAAAAACATACTTTTTATCCAGTTGATATTTGACGTAATACCCAATGGCTAAGCCAATAATACCCCCGATATAACGCATCTCTTTGGTCTCGTAGATGGCATCAAAAGGCAAATTCAAATCCCCAGAAAATGACCGTAGTAATCAATCCCATTACCGTATAAAGATAAAAGGTTTTAGAACCGTGCTGAATACTGATGGTTTGATACTGAAAAATATAGCGTTTATCGAGCCAATATTTCAAGACTAAACCCACGCCTGTTCCCACGAAGATGGAGAGTGTTATGTCAAAAAGGACCTTGGTAAATTCGGGTCGAAAGGTCTTGGCCTGCGATATTTGCGATTGTGGCGCATATCGCGAAAATCGTGTACATTAGTGCAATCTTCATTTATCACTCCATAATCCAAGAATCATCTAAATACTCGACTCGCCAGGATTGTTTTAAATTTGCTCTAAGAGAACGAATTTAAAGGCGTTAGATTGCTTAAAAGTGCTCAAGGCACTGAGGTTAATTAATTTTATGAATTCTAACACTTCTACTCCTGCTAATAAATCGGTATTGCTCGGACTCATTAAGTTAATGCGCCCACACCAATGGATAAAAAACGGCTTTGTGTTTGCACCATTGCTGTTTACCGGTCTGTTTTTGGATTTGGTTGCGGTCGGTCAGGCTTTATTGGCTTTTGTGTTGTTCAGTCTAGCGGCCGCCGCGACCTATGTGGTCAATGACCTTAAAGACATCGAGCAAGATAAGTTACATCCCGTTAAATCTTTAAAGCGTCCGTTAGCATCAGGCTTGGTCAAACCTCTACAAGCCAAGCGGCTGTTGGTCGGGTTATATGCGATTCTATTGGCTGGTTTTTGGTTTCAGCCTGCCGTCATGGGTGTCATTTTGGGTTACCTGCTGTTAAACGTGGCCTATAGTTACTATTTAAAACATCAACCGGTACTGGATATTTTTACCATCGCCATCGGTTTTGTTTTACGCGTCTATGCGGGGGCGATGGCGGTCTCTGTACCAGTCTCCTCTTGGATGTTTGTTACGACCTTGTGTTTAGCGCTGTTTTTAGCGGCCATAAAACGTCGTCAGGAATTGTTGCAAACCAGCCAACAAGGTCGCAAAGTTTTAGCCTTGTATTCTGTCGCCTTGATTGACCGTTATGCTGAGATTTCTGCTACTGGCGCTTTACTGTTCTACAGTTTGTTTGTCATGAATGTGCATCCAGAGTTAGTTGTAAGTATTCCGATTGTATTGTTTGGTCTGTTCCGTTATTGGTATCTTAGTGAAATGCAGGGGGAGGGTGAATCACCTACAGAAGCCCTGATGAACGACAAACAGTTATTGTTAACCGTCGCGACTTGGATCGGTGTCTGTATTTGGGCGCTCTGGCCTGCTGGGGGTTTTTAAATGGAATTGAATATGGGTTTTTATGATTTAGATCTTTCTTATATTGTCATGCCGTTTTTCGCTTGGCTGGTGGCCGGTTCGAGTAAATTTGTCGTTCATAGTATTAAAGCTAAACAGTTAGCTTTTGGTTTGATTGGTTATGGCGGTATGCCCAGTACCCACAGCGCGATTGTCAGTAGCATGGTGGCTTTGATTGCTTTTAAAGAAGGTGTTGAACATCCTGCATTCGGTGTTGCGATTGCATTGGCGTTTATTGTTTTGTTAGACGCTAATAGTTTACGTAATCAAGTCGGCAAACACGCAAAAGCGATTAACGTGTTGAATAAAGACAATGACCTGCCTGATCTCCGTGAGCGTATGGGGCATAGTAAATTAGAGCTTTTGGGCGGCATTGTCGTTGGTATTGTCACCGCTTATTTCGTTCACCTCGTTTTTTAACTCACTTAGATTCATCGCAAAAAGGTTTTCTTCCTTGTCGAACTCCAATTCATTATTGTCACTCTTATCCACTCTAACATTACAGCAACGTTGGTTATTACTGACCTTTATGGGTTTGAAAATAGCCTTATTGTGGTTTGTGCCTCTCACTGGCGATGAAGCCTATTTCATTGTCTGGGGACAAGACCTGTCGTTGGGCTATTATGATCATCCACCCGCGGTGGGTTGGGTGCTTTATCTACTGAGTGGTATTGCCGATAATCTAGTGGTCTACCGCTCGTTTGCTTTTTTCGCCGCAATTGCAATTGCTTACCTGCTTTACCAAACTTTTACGACTGCACCCGAAAGTTGAGAAAATCACCGCGTTCTATGTGGCGATGGCCTTTTTAGTCTCTCCTATCTCTCTAATGTTTGTGGTCACCGCCAATGACACGGTCTTGGTATTTTTCTCGGTATTAGGTTTTTTCTATTACGCTAAAACTCTCGCACAGCCGACCCTTGTTAATGCCTTATTAGCAGGCCTGTTTTTAGGAATGGCCTTTCTATCGAAATATTTCGCCGTGTTTATGTTGTTGGGGCTGTTTGGCTATAGTCTAATTTACATCAAACAATACGGCTGGAAACTGATCTCTTTTATGGTGTTGATTGTTCTATTATTTGTCGCCGAGAATCTGTATTTTAACGCCACGCATTGTTGGAATAATATCCTGTTTAATTTCTTTTCACGTACCACGCAAAGCACTTTCGAAATCGGTAATGTTTTAAGTTATATTGCAATGATTATCGGCTTGCTCTCACCGTTAGGTCTCTATTATTTAATCCAACAAGCTAGACAAACGAAGCGTCAGCAAGACATGACTTTGCTACCGGTGATGCGACAAGTGCTTTTTGCCAGTCTGCCACTGTTATCGATTTTACTGTTGGTTAGCTTGACCAATCCGGTCGGCTTGCATTGGCCTCTATTGGCGGTCAGCTTGTTATATGTATTGTATGCGCTATTGCCACAACAAAAATTAGAGGTGCTTTATCTCTTTAATGGCTACATTTCGGTCGTTATCGGCATTGTTCTACTGGTCGCGTTGAGCTTTGTGGATCAACTCATTCCCGCCACACAAAAACATCATGTGGCGGTTTATACCCAGCCAGAAAAAGTCTGCGCCCAGTTGCCCAAGTCGACCTTTTTTACCTTGGGATACAGTAGTCAGTCAGCCTTGTCTTATCACTGTCAAAATGACGAAATTCACGTCTTTATGAGTGTCTCTAAGTTTGGTCGTGAAGACGATAAGAAAACTAATTTTAAAGCGATGGCAGGACAAGATCTTAAGGTGTTTATGACCGACGAGAAAGACATTAAAAAGATGAGACCTTTCTTTGATAATTTAGCGGTAGAGACTTTGAAAATAAGTGGTGAGGTAAGTTATTACTTGGTGGAAGGTAAACACTTTAACTATGAACTCTATCGTCAACAAATTTTGAAAACCGTAAATGAAAACTTCTATACCGCACCAGAATGGTTTCCAAAGCTCTCTAGCTCTTGTGCTTTTAAAGAGAAATACGATTTTAAGTGATGCTTGATTTAGATATCAAGTAGCAAAGTGACCAGGCCTGGTCACTTTCGTTTTGTAGCGCGTTTATGCTTTATAGAGGCGTCTTATATGGTTGGCCTTCAATCTCTCTAACCAATCTTGGCAGAAGGTAACCAGGTAGCTTCTGGCGCATTTCTTCATGCAATTCAAGCGCTTCTAAATCCGGCACTTCAAAATGGCTAGCCCCTTGCACCTTGTCGAGTTGATGCAGGTAGTAAGGCAAAACACCCTGGTTAAATAAGACATGGCTTAAATCGATTAAAACGTCAGCATTGTCGTTCACGTCTTTTAATAAAACTGTTTGATTGAGTAGCTGAAAGCCTGCTGTACGATATTGTTGTAAGAGCTGAGCGGTCTGCTCGCTGAGTTCATTGGCATGATTACAATGCACTACTAATACCTTATTTAAACGGCTCTTTTTTGCCCACTCCAGCAATAATTTATTAGGCGCTTTACTCGGCGCAACGACCGGTGTTCTTGAATGAATCCTGAGGGTTCTAATATGTGGAATATGCTCAATCTTTTCGATTAAATTCACCAATGCCTTTTCCGATAAACTCATCGGATCGCCGCCACTCAAGATGACTTCATGAATGCTCTCATCTAACGCAATCAATTCCAACGCTTTGTGCCAATGGCGTTGATTGATCTGCTGTTCATAAGGAAAGTGACGGCGAAAACAGTAGCGACAATGTATATCACATTTTGGACTGGCAATCAGTAGAACTCGACCATGATATTTATGAATCAAACTGGGGGTGGGGTTGTTGTTTAAATCACCCACTGGGTCCAGAGTGTAACCTGTCACTTGATCGGTCTCAGCTAACACCGGTAACACCTGTTTTAACAAAGGGTCTAAAGGATTGCCAATTTCAATCTGCGCTAGAAAATCAGCAGGGATTTTGAGCGGGAATTCGCTCTGCGTGAGAACACCACTTTCTAACGGACTGATTTGCAGTGTTTGACACAACTCTTTTACAGAAAAATGCTTTATGGATTTGGTTTCAGGTTTATTGGTTTGAGGCATAGGGGATACTTGTCATTGCTAGTAAGTTTTGTCGAGTCGTCGTGT
>VCMI01000025.1 GCA_006222135.1 Thiomicrorhabdus sp.
ACACGACGACTACACGAGAAAGTCAGACATCGTTAGCGCTGTCATCATTGAGCAATTACGAGCTTTAAACAGGCCTGTTCATTCATTAACTTCAGATAATGGCAAAGAGTTTTCACAATACCAAACGATGGCAAAAGAGCTTGGGACAGATTTTTATTTTGCCCACCCTTACTCTTCTTGGGAGCGTGGAACCAATGAAAATACCAATGGATTGTTAAGACGATTCTTTCCAAAAGGAACAGACTTCGATAAAGTAACTCAGGAAGAAATTGATTGGGTTGTTGATAAGCTCAACAATCGCCCAAGAAAGTGTTTAGGATTCAGAACACCTAATGAGGTGTTCTGGGAAATTAAAACTGTTGCACTTACGACTTGAATGTATCAAATATAAAACTTCATCTTCACTAAAGTTAGTATTCTCGAAAAAATAGGTAGTTTTAGCGAGAATAGCCGCTTTTAGAATAGCTTCCCAGTGCTGATTGGCCACACGGTGCTCACTCAATAGCTCTAGGTCAGGACTGTTCTCCTGCCACATCATCAATAATTCATGCAATGGCTTTAAGGCGAGCAAATGTTCAGCAATATCACGCGCATTGGGTGGTAGCTTTAGTAATGTTGCGTTTTCATAGTTGTTTTCAATTAATTGCATATTCGCCAGTAATAACAAGAAAGTTTGAAGGGTTAGGGCTAAAAAATGTGGGGCTGTAAACCTACGTTTAATCCACATTTAACTGTTAGAATAATGTTTTATTAGATAAGAGTAAAGTGCTCTGAGTGCACCTGTTATCAATGTTACCTCCTATTTAAAATCAACTCAGGTGAATTATGCCGCAGCATCCTTTAGCAAAATATTTAGATAACGTTCCCGATTTTCCAAAACCGGGTATCTTGTTTAGTGACATCTCTCCTCTATTAAAAAACCATTTTAATGAAACCATCGATGCCATGAGTGCACTCTTTTCAGAAGCTGAGTGGGCGAATATTGATTGTTTGGCAGGGATTGAATCGCGTGGTTTTATTTTTGCAGGCGCTTTGGCCTATAAGCATAATAAAGGCTTTATTAAGGTCAGAAAACCCGGTAAGTTACCGAATGTTCATGCCTCGATAGAGTATGGGCTAGAGTACGGTACAGATACTTTAGAGATGCAAAAGGGCGATGGTAGTCGTGTATTGTTATTGGATGATTTGATTGCCACCGGCGGGTCAATGGGCGCTACTGCAGAGCTCTGTGAAAAAGTAGGTTATCAAGTGGCTGGTATGGCCTGTTTAATTGATCTGGCTGCCCTGAATAGCTATAGCCACGCGGGTATGAAAGTAAGGTCCGTTATTCAGTTTAATGATGAGTAGATGGACGTCAACATAACGCTTAAGAAAAATAATCGATAACTAAGGACAGCTAACGTGGGTATTCCCAGAATAACTAAAAGTATTTTTGTAGATCAATTTATATTGATGCAAGGCGTTGGCGTGCTAATAGGGTTAAGCTTTCCATACTTTTTAGTGTGGTATGGCTTTCCTGAACAGCAAGTCATGCATTGGGATTTTTTCATCGTGACGCAAATTGCTGGGCAGATGGTTGGCCTGGTGAGCTTCATTTTGATCTCAACCGTTATTCGTCCACATTTGAAACTTTTATCTCATAAGATGCAGGAAATTGCGCAAGGTTTAGAAGATAAAGAGTTTGATTCTCAGGCCGCTCGATGTGACGAGGGATTGTGTCAAATTGAAGTAGTTTCTAGTGATGAAATCGGTATCAGTGCGCAGGCATATAACCAAATGTTACATGCTCTGATTCAGGCGCATGAAGTTGAGCGTGTTTTCAATCAGTTTACCAAAGTGATGTCTGAAAATTTAGATGTAAATGTTTTGGCTGATGAAACGCTTGCGTTGCTTATACAATCGACCAATTTTGATGGCGGAGCCATTTTGGTCTCGGAGAAAGGCGAATTAAAACTTGTATCGTCCATCGGTATTTTAAATTCAGATTCATTGGTTGAGCATGATGTCATTATAAAATGCGTCCATACTGGTAAGCCTTCACGTATTCAACTGCCCAAGAACATCGATTTGGATGGTGTGCTGGCGCAATTTAATCCTTCTGAAGTCTTCATTGAACCCATTGAGTTTAAGGGGATCAATTTAGGTGTGTTAATCGCCGCAACAGGTGCAAATATTGCAGACAAAAGAACTGAGCAACTGTCACAACTGTTTAGTCGAAGTATTGGTTTAGCGATTAATAATGCCCTGACTCATTCAAAGTTCCAGACATTGGCCGCCATTGATAGCCTAACGAATATTTATAACCGCCGTTTTGGTATGGATCGACTCAAAGAGGACTTTTCGCGCGCTGTCAGAGAACATTCTAGCCTAACGGTTGCGATGGTCGATATTGACCATTTTAAATTAGTAAATGATAACTACGGCCATTTAGTAGGTGATAAAGCAATTATTTTAACCACTAAAATTATTAGAGATTCCTTACGCGATGGGGATATTGTCGTGCGCTATGGTGGCGAAGAGTTCCTAATGATTTTATATGGTGCAAGTTCAGAAAATGCCATTAATGTCTGTGAACGTATTCGACATCAAGTGAAGGATACCGTCTTTATGGAAGGCCAGCAGCAGATTAATTTAAGCGTTAGTATTGGACTGTGTGCCTATCCTGAACAGGTGGTTGATAATGAAGTCAGCTTGATTGATATGGCAGACCAAGCTTTGTATGTCGCTAAGCAAAATGGTCGTGATAAGGTCGTTAAATATGGGGAACTTTCCTAACGTTCTTCGTAGCGAATTTGTAAACGTAATCAATGCAAGTGACCAGGCCTGGTCACTTCTTATTTAAGACGGGTTCAACCCAATGAATCAATCTCTTGGGTCGTCAATACTCTGAACTCTCCTAGCTTGAGATTCACATCTAAGCTAATTTCTCCCATACTTTCCCTGTGTAAATTCACCACTCGATTGCCCACGGCGGCAAACATGCGTTTGACTTGATGATAGCGTCCTTCATAGATGGTTAAACGTGCGGTCGTTTCGTCCAATAACTCAATTTCTGCCGGACTCGTGGTCATCTCTTCATAACCAAAATAGATGCCTTCGGTAAAACGTTGTGGTGTGTCTGGCGAGAGGGCATAGGCCGTTTCAACGAGATAGGTTTTCGGGATTTTCTGTTTAGGTTCCGTCAGCTTTCGTGACCATTTACCATCATCGGTGATAATCAGTAAACCCGTGGTGGCGCGATCGAGTCGTCCGGCAATGTGTAAACCGCTGTGTTCGATACCCTCTAATAACTCAAGTGCCACAGGGTGTTGTTTATCGATGGTGGCACTCAAATACCCCGCCGGTTTATTGAGCATAAAATAACGAGCGGGTTGTGAATGAGTCACCTGTTTCCCAGAAATTTCAATCAGTGAAAAATTCGTAACCGGATGGCAACGATCATCGATCGTGACACCATCGACCCGAATCTGGCGTTGCGAGATGAGTTGCAAAACAGATTTTCGACTGTACGCCGCTTGTTTGCTGAGAAAAATATCTAAACGCAAGGAGCCTCCGGTGTGAATCAAGAATTCTAATGAATGAAAGTCTATGGCAAAAGAGAAGCCAGCAAGGTCTTAGCTTGATACAAGAAGAGGTTCACGTGCCGCAGGAAATTCCAATCCTGGTAAGAATCCGATAAAAAAAGTGACCCTACGCTCACATAGTTTTGCTAAAGCCGCAGGACATGCCAGGCCTGGTCACTTTGTTGATGTTCTGAATAAGCCTGATTAGTCCGCTAAATAGGCTTTAGCACGTGCGACCGCCGCTCTCACTTGGTTAGGCGCTGTGCCACCTAAGTGGTCACGAGCCGCCACTGAGCCTTCCAGTGTTAGGACATCAAAGACATCTTTAGTGATCTGGTCGCAGAAGCCTTGCAACGTCTCTAAGGACATCTCAGAAAGGTCTTCACCACTTTTGATGCCGTGTGCCACCGCTAAACCAACGACTTCATGTGAATCACGGAAAGCCAAACCTTTACCTACTAAGTAATCCGCTAGATCCGTGGCGGTTGAGAAACCACGTTTGGCCGCTTCATAAGTGACTTCGCGCTTAACAATCAGTGCAGGCACCATATCTGCAAACGCACGTAAGCTACCGCGAACGGTATCGACGGTGTCAAATAACGGCTCTTTGTCTTCTTGGTTATCTTTGTTATAGGCCAATGGTTGAGATTTCATCAGCGTTAATAGACTCATCAAATGGCCATAAACACGGCCGGTTTTACCACGCACTAACTCAGGCACATCCGGGTTTTTCTTTTGCGGCATAATCGATGAACCTGTACAAAAACGGTCTGGCAGATCTATGAACTGGAATTGTGCCGAAGACCATAAAACCAACTCTTCTGAAAAACGCGATAGATGCATCATCAAGGTGGCTGCAAACGCGGTGAATTCAATCGCGAAATCACGATCTGAAACACCGTCTAAAGAGTTTTCGGTAATGCGTTCAAATCCTAGTAACTCAGCCGTATAAACACGGTCAATCGGGTAGGTCGTACCCGCTAAGGCGGCAGAACCTAATGGCGATGTATTGACGCGTTTACGACAATCTTGCAAACGTTCTACATCACGTTTAATCATTTCAAACCAGGCCAACATGTGATGGCCAAATGTGACCGGTTGTGCCGTTTGCAAATGAGTAAAGCCAGGCATAATGCTGTCAGCTTCACGTTCAGCTAATAGCACAAGACCTTGTTGCAGACGTTTCATCTCAGGCAAAATTGCATCAATTTCATCACGAATAAACAGGCGAATATCCGTTGCGACCTGGTCATTACGAGAGCGACCGGTATGCAATTTTTTACCGGTAATGCCAATCAAGCTGGTTAAACGGGCTTCGATATTCATATGAATATCTTCTTGCTGAATTGACCAGTTAAACTCTCCGGCTTCAATCTCATCCTGAACCTGTTGTAGGCCAGTTAAGACATCCCTTAGCTCTGTTTCACTGAGAATGCCGACTTTGCTTATCATTTTAGCGTGGGCAATCGAACCTTGAATATCTTGTTTGTACATTCTTTGGTCAAATTGAATTGACGCCGTAAAGGCTTCTACAAACGCATCAGTTGATTCGCTAAAACGGGCGCTAGAAAGTTTCTGTTGATTGTGTTCATTGCTCATACGGTTCTAAACCTTTTGCTTAATCTGATTAATCTTAATAAAGTTGAAATGCTTGTTAATTTTTTTGTGCCTGTTTCGACTGAATATAAAGAAGTTCAGGTGTAATTGGAATTTGTCTGTCGAGCCCCATGTTCCGGTATGCGATATTTAAATTTTGATGGATAATGCCCGCATAGAGCGTAATTTCAGAAATTCCGATAATTCGGGGGGCAACTTCCTTACCTTCGCCATCAAAAAATAGAACAGTTGGCGTCAAATCTGCATCGAGTTCATACGCCCAGTTAGACTTGTTAATCAACTGACCATTCCAGTCAGGAATCGACTGAGCTTCATCCACTCCAGCATGGCGCATTAACACGACTTTACCTTCGTACAATCCATTCAGCGCCATCGGTGTAAAGATTCTTTCATTAAGCAGTTGGCAAAACTCACACCATTCAGCACCAAACATAATCAGAATAGGCAGTTGCTGTTGTTTAGACTGCATCGCCAGGTCTTGCAAATTTTGCAGCTCTTTAAACTGGGCCTGTTCTGCTGCTTGGGCTGAGATATTACACCCCATCGATAAAAGTAAGCTGATTGTTACACTTAACATTATGGTTTTCACTGCAAGCAATCCCCTTTTGTTTTATACGGCAAGCCTTAGATTAGAAGGTAAGAGTCGCTTTGTTTATTAAAGATAGCGGTATATAAATAGACAAGTGGTTATTTTAACTAAAACTCTAACGGTATTTTCAGTAAAATGGGCTGATAATGAAAAACAGAATAACCGACTGACCTTTGTCAGGTTAATAAATGGGAGATCGAAATGAAAAAGACCTTGAGAATCGCAACACGTAAAAGCCCTTTAGCGATGTGGCAAGCCGAGTTTGTTAAAGCCGAGCTAGAAAAATTTTTCCCAGAGCTCGAGATTGTGTTGATGCCAATGATGACCAAAGGTGATAAAATTTTGGATGTCCCTTTAGCGAAAATCGGCGGTAAAGGTTTATTTACCAAAGAGTTAGAAGATCGCATGATGGCTGGAGAGGCTGATATTGCCGTCCACTCTATGAAAGATGTGCCAATGGAACTGCCAGAAGGTTTCGCTTTGGGCGCAATTTTAGAGCGTCAAGCACCCACTGATGCCTTTGTTTCAAATAATCATGCTACCTTTGATTCTTTGCCACAAGGCGCAATTCTAGGGACTTCGAGCTTACGTCGCAAAGCACAATTGCTGGCGGCTCGTCCTGATTTAGACGTTCGTGATTTACGCGGTAATGTTGGTACTCGTTTAGGTAAATTGGATGCCGGCGTATATGACGCCATCGTTTTAGCAACCTCCGGTTTACAGCGTTTAGAATTAGATGAACGAATTCGTCACGAAATTTCAACAGAGCTTTGTTTGCCAGCGGTGACTCAGGGGACTTTAGGGATTGAGTACTTTGCAAACGATAAAGAAACTTTAGACATAATTAAAGTCTTAAATCATCGTGATTCAGAGATTCGCACCATTGCCGAGCGTGCAATGAATCACCGTTTAGAAGGCGGTTGCCAAGTGCCTATCGGTGTCTTTGCCGAACTTGATGGAGATAAAATCTCAATGCGTGGTTTGGTGGCTGAATTAGATGGTTCTGTTGTTTTAACGGCAAGTATTGAAGGCGATAAAAAGGATGCAAATGCATTAGGAATTGCTTTAGGAGAGAAGTTATTGGACCAAGGTGCGAAAGCCATTTTGGATGAAGTTTATGCGGCTGATTTGCATAAAGGGTAATAGGTCGTCTCTTCTGAGAGCTTTAAGTTGATGACAAACTTGCCACGTTTTACATTGCTAAATACTCGGCCAGAACATCAGGCAGAAGGTTTAACTGAGTTGGTTAAGCAAGCGGGTGGTCAAGCCTTGAATTGCCCTACTTTAGAAATTCAGTGGGGTTCTCAAAAAGCATTAAGGGCCTCCTTAGCCAAAGAGCTAGATCAGTATGACAAGATCATATTGACCAGCGTGAATGCCGTAAAAGGGGTTTTAAAAAGCCATTTAAAATCAGGCTCTTTAACAAACCTCCCTCAGACTCGATTTTTTGCCATTGGTAAAGCGACACAGCAAGCCGCTCTGGAGGCTCTGTTGCCGGTAGAGTCTTTGGCTAAAGGACCTTATGACAGTGAAGCACTGTTAGAGCACCCTGCTATGCAGGTCGTGCAGGGTGAGTCGATACTGATTGTCAAAGGCCAGGCAGGTCGTAGCTTATTGATGACTCAGTTGGTGGAAAGAGGCGCTTTGGTCGATTATTGGGATGTTTATAAAAGGGTCTCTGCCAAATTTTGTCCCCAAGCTTGGTACTCTTTTATCAAATCTTCTCAGCCCATATTGTTAATCACCAGCGTGGCGAGTTTTGAAAGCTTAATGGCAAATTTACTTAAGTTTGATACCGATTATCAATTGAGTTCGGATGGGCAAAAACAAACTCACCAGGCCTGGTCATTTCTCGGAAACACGATTGTTTTTAGCCAAAGAATTAAAGCGGTTATGCTCCAACAAGGTTGGCCGACCGAAATCCAAGTGGTGACTGAACAGAGTGATTTAGGCATTATTCAAACCATCAAACAGTGTTTATAATTGCAATTAGAACGCCCCAAGATTTCAGAACGATACGTAACGTACTAAGCGGACAATTTCTTAAATTAGGTTAACTCTTAAATAGGTTAAATCAATATGACAAAGCACTATAAAACCTCTAATAATGAGTACTCCCAACAAGCGAACGACGAATCCGTAGTGTTGGAAGGCGAAGTGTTGACCGAAAGCGGAGAGCAGAGTATCGAGGAAAAAATCGCCAAAGGGCGTGCTTATTCTAAATCTAAGGCGACGGATGCTAAGTCTGGTGCAGATCAATCCATAAAAAAGCCTTCTTGGTTAACACTCTATCGTGGCTACGTGCTGTGGCTGTTACTCTTTATTGTGGTGATTCTGGTTCTGCTTGTGACACGTCCGAATACTGCGTGGCAGATACAGCATATTAATACCTTGCAGTCCGATGTTTCTCAGCTCTATCAAGATAACCAGGATTTGGAATCCAGACTAACCGTTCAAGAAGCCAAAGAACTCGATTCTCAGCAAGCCATAGAAACAGCTATAAAACAAGCACTTACTAGTTCAGAAAATAAGCCGTTGGTCACTCAATCTGATTTGGATGAGCTTAAGCAATCAATGCAACAACAGTTGATCACGCTACAAGCGTCTTTAGCGCCATTAAAAGAGACCGCTAGCCTTCAACTTGATAAAGCTCAAGAAGGTGCTGAGCAGTTACTTGAATCGGCCATTGATGTACCAAAATCTTCAATCATATCCGAAGCTTCTATAAAGCCGTTAGCGGAAAAATTACAAACTCAGATAGATGATTTAGGTTCTAAACTCAGCGATTTATTTGATTTTAATTCGCGTCAAAAGGCCTTAACGACTCAGCAGGCTTTAAGTGCTTTTCAAATTCAGCAGTGGATTGTTGAAATAAATACGCAATGGCTTATGCAAGGTCGTGTTGAGCAAACGGCTCAACAGCTATTGGCTTTAGAGCAAGCGGTTGAATTAAGTGACTTTCCTGAGGTGACCAAATTAGCGCGTTTAATTGGTCAGGACTTGACACGATTAGAGCTCCTTCAAAAGAGCGCGCCTACAGATACGCTGGTAAATACCCAGGCTTTAAAAGTGGCTGTGAGTCAATTATTGGACAATGGTAATAAGACTTCAAAAGCAAATAACGAATCTACTTCAGAGGTTCCTGCAACCGCCAGCAATGAAAAAATCCATCTCGGCGAAGAGATTAGTTCTCAATCCGCATTGGATCAATTGATGGCTCGTTTCGGAGAGCTGGTTTCACTGAAAAAGCGTGAAACATCAGGGGAACAAACTCAAGTCGAATCGATGATTATGCACGATGTATTAGTGCAAAGAGCTTTGTTATTGGTTGATCGTATTGATTGGGCATTAGAGACAGAGTCGACCAATGCACTGTCTATTGCAACGGCTGACTTACAGAAATTTATTGAGTCTCATTTTGGAAGCCAATCGCTAGAGTTTTCAGATCTATTGGAACCTTTCAAAACAGTGACGTTTGAATTACGTCAGCCATTGGCCATTATGGCCGTTCAAACTGAATTGTAGTTGAGTGATAATAAAGCGAAAAGCAGACTTTAACCTTAGCTCTCAGTATTCGGTTTTTAAGAAGAGCTCAGTACTAACAATGTTTCAGTAAAGGGATAAAGAGACACATGCGATTAATCTTAATTTGGGCGATTGTTTTTTTGGTAGGCACCGGTTTAGCAACCTTGCTGCTGTATGACAATGGTCAGGTCTCCATGGTTTGGAACGACTGGGTTATTGAAACGAGTCTGAGTTTTTTAGTGATCGCCGTGGCGGTGACTTTTATCTCGGGTTATTTCTTGATACGTCTATTTTTAAACCTTTGGCACCTACCTGCTTTTTGGCGTCGCAGTCGACGCTTACGCCAATACAGTAAAGCCGAGGATTCTATGGCCAAAGGTATGATTGCCTTGGAGTATGGAGACTGGCAAACCGCTGAAAAGCAGTTGATTAAAAGTGCTAAACAGAGTGAGGCCGGTTTGGTTCATTACCTAAGTGCTGCGAAGATGGCGCATAATCAAAAGGCCTATGGCCGTCGCGATCAGTACCTACAGCAGGCGCGTGAAGACTATACTGCGGATTATGTCACGATCGGTTTAGTCGAGGCTCGTTTGCTCTCGGAAAAGCAGCCTGAAGAGGCCTTGAGCATTCTAGAAACCTTACATGAACAACATCCTAAGCACACGACCGTCTTGGCTGAATACACCTTAACTTTACGCCAATTAGGGCTTTGGGAAAGAGTGGAGGCTTTGCTGCCGGTTATCAAAAAGACGCGCGCGATGGATAAAATCGAGCTGTTGGCTCTTGAACAAAGCTTATTAGCCGGCAAATTGGCCACGGCTCTGGATGAAGCTAGACTCGATGTTTTATGGGCGCAAATGAGCTCAAAACAAAAGCTGATTCCACAAGTTTTAGTGGAATATGTGGAGCAACGAATCGGTAGAGGTCAGGAAGTTGGTTTGGCTTTGTTAATAGAGAAAGCCCTTAAAAAAGAGTGGAATGACCGTTTAGTGTATCAGTATGGTCGGCTTACGCTGGGACCTGCGTTTGAACGCTTGAAAAAAGCGGAAGCGTGGTTGAAAGACCAAGAAAACAATCCCGTTCTCTTGTTATCCCTAGGGCGCTTAGCGTGTCATAGTCAGTTATGGGGTCGTGGCCAAAGCCACTTACAAGAGAGTCTAAAGATACGCCCAGAGGTAGAAACTTATCATGCCCTAGCGCAATGCTATGAGGCAGAAGGTAAGGATAATCAAGCCGCCTTAACCTATAAGGAAGCAATTGTTCGCCTGGAGGGTAGTTCGCTACTCGATTAAAAGGCTTTTAGATTCGGTCGGCCAGTACGATTCCAATGCCGATTTTATTGGTGTGGTAATCAAGATCAATTAAGCTTTCACCATAGCCACTAAACCACTGTACATAGCCTTTTAACCGTTTTGTTAGGGGGTAGGTATAGTCAAGTTGTACTGAACCATATTCATTGAATATATAGCGATTACGCACCTTCAATCCAAAAGAGTGCTCTTTCAATTTATAGGCGGCTTCAATCTCATAATCGCCTAGGTATTTAGCATAGTCAAACTGGTTATCAAATTCATCCGACTCTTCAAAGCGTAGCCAGGTTTTAAAGCTCACATAGCTATTTTTATGTTGTAGGAATCCTTGCCAGAAAAGACGGTTCCAGCCACGAGAAAGTGTCCCTGATTGGCCATTCGATTGATGGTTGAGGCCGATGGCAACTTTGTGTAGGTTGAAGTCTAGAAAATCTATATCGGCATGAAACTCCGCCCAGACTTCAGGTTCATGATTGGTCTCTCTAAAAGGGATAGAGTCTTTATCATCAAAAAACTGCCAAAAAGAACGACTCGTATAAGCTGCATAGACATCAAGGTTTCGGCCTAAAACCGGCAAGTCTTTCGCCAACGGAAATTTAAAACTCAATTGGAATTGCACTTCCTGGTCTTGAAAGTTGAGAGAGTGACCGACATTGTCTTCAAAAGGGGCTTTATTAGCCCCGTTGGCATAGTAGCCAAGGATCGCATAATTGAGATGATGTGGCGTCAGTACAAATGGATTTTCTTCGGTCAATTGCTCTTAAGGCGGCGTTTTTCCAAGGGAAGTGTGGCCATTTTTCGGTTGATGCAGGCCTGTTTTATTTCAGCAACCGTCATATCATCTGCGGACTGCTGAAGCACCTTATTTAAACAACTTTCATAAGGGGTCAGTTCAAGCGCATTCGCCGAGAAACTCGATAGACTCAATAGGCCAAGAAATATACGGGCACTCTGCTTAAAATAATCCATTTCTGATCTCTTATGGTTCTTTAAATTTGGCTAAATCAAATTAGATTTAGCAAATAAGATGGATCGGATCTATACCGGCCGCTAAAAAATCTAGCTTGGCTGCTTGCATCATCGGCCAAGGCCCGCACATATAGACTGTTGTATGCTGTAGGTTAGGGTGTTGTTGTAACACTTGCTCATGTACCCAGCCTGTTAAGCCATTCCACTCTTCTGCTTCACCCGATATGACGGGGATGTATTCCAAGTTTGCATGAGTTTGCATTAAGGCCAGCATAGTGTCGTGCTGGTACAGATCCGCTACCGAACGTGCTCCCCAATAAAAATGTATAGGAACCTCTGTACCTTGCTTAAGCAGAGTGTCCAACAGAGCTTTCATTGGAGCAAATCCCGTTCCGCCTGCCACAAATATAATAGGTTGATGTGCAGGCTGCAATTGCATCTGGTTTTTTGGCCCCTGCATAACAAGATGATCACCGGATTGCACAGCAAACAGGGCATGCATCCACTCACTGTCATCTTGATTACGAATGTGACATTCGATCAAGCCATCTTCACGCGGTGCTGAGGCAATCGAGAAAGGCTTAAGGTCTTTGCTGTCAAATCCGAGCATAATATACTGCCCTGAAGCATAAGTAATCGGGTGCTCAGCTTGCATTAAAAGCTGAATAATTTGCGGCGCGAGTTTTTCGACATGAACCACTTTAAGTGGGTGAATAACAGCTGTCATTTTAAATCCTATAAACCTAAACGGTCTCTTTCTAACCGAAGGTTGGTGATTGTAAGGTGTTGCTTGAGCGGCCTATCTCAAGACGGGTTCTCAGAGTTTAAATTCTGTCCAAATCGGCGCGTGGTCAGAAGGTTTTTCCATGGCGCGCTCTTCATAACCCACTTTACTGTCGACCGCTTTAGCATTTAACGAGTGGGTCGCTAACACCGTATCAATTCTCAAGCCACGGCGTGGTTCACGGTCAAAACCTTTAGATCGATAGTCAAACCAACTAAAGATATTATCTTCTTCTGGGTGAATGCTGCGGAATGTATCTTTCAATCCCCAGTTTAATAAACGTGCCCACCACTCGCGCTCTTCCGGTAAAAAGCTCGTCTTACCTTCACGTAACCAGCGTTTACGATTATCTTCACCAATCCCAATATCTAAATCGGTCGATGAGATATTAAAATCACCAATTACAGCAAGGGCTTGCTCAGGATTACACTCGGTTTCCAAATAAGACATTAGGTCTTCATAAAACTTGGCTTTAGCCGGGAATTTTATCTCATGGGTACGACACTCTCCCTGTGGAAAATAACCATTAACCACACGCACAGTTTCACCATTTTCAAACTTGAAATCACCAATGATCATGCGCTTTTGCGCCGTTTCATCATCGGTTTTCCAACCTTTCTGTGAGTCGACTAACTCAATCCCTTTACGATATAAAAGTGCCACACCATAGTGGGTTTTTTGACCGATAAAAATAGCGTGATAGCCCATCTCTTCGAGCGCTTCAATTGGGAAGTCATGGTCTTGAACTTTGGTTTCTTGTAATCCAATAATGTCTGGTTTAATTCTATCAGTGAGTGATTGCAATTGATGTAAACGTAGACGAACGCTATTGGTATTGAAAGAGACTATTTTCATGCGGTTTCCGATGGCTTCAAATAAGAGATGAAAGAGAGTAGTAATATGCGCAATTATAGCGCAACTGAGTTGAAAATTCAGGCAAAAGCATGGACGTTGACTTGAATGATGTACTCAAAAAACAGTATAGGAGAGAGGTTTTACGCGAAAGCGGAGCTCATGAGGCTTGCTGTGGTATTTAGTCGAGCACACAGGATGCGTTAAGAATGGTTTGCTTGATGGTTTTGAATGGAAAAATATTAGTCGAGCTTTTGCCTATGTTTGTATGCATTTGATATTATATGGGCATTGTTTTCTTTTGAAGAGAGTTTGAACTTATGAGTCATGTTTATCGTTTAGTAATTTCTTGTCCTGATCAAGTTGGGATTGTCGCCAAGGTTGCCGCGTATATTGCGGAGCATGGTGGCTCAATTGTGGAAGCCAACCACCACACCGATTCGATTGAAGGCTGGTTTTTTATGCGCCATGAGATTTTAGCCAGTTCTATTACGAGTGGTTTTGAAGCCTTTGAAAAAGGCTTTCAAGCGGTCGCGGATGCCTTTGATATGACTTGGTATCTTTCAGACTCGGAACAGCCAAAAAAGATTGCCTTGTTTGCCTCTAAAGAGTCGCACTGTTTGGCCGATTTGCTGCACCGTTGGCATGAGAATGAACTGCCGGGTGAGATAGTCTGTGTTATTGCTAATCATGATGATTTGCGTTCGATGGTTGAGTGGCACAAAGTCCCGTTTCATCATATTCCTGTCACGCCAGAGACTAAACCACAAGCTTTTGCCGCAACTGAAGCGTTATTTCAGCAATATGGTGCGGATATGATTGTCTTAGCGCGTTATATGCAGATTCTACCGCCCCAGATGTGTGCTGATTATGCTGGCCAAGTGATTAATATCCATCACAGTTTTTTACCTTCGTTTGTGGGCGCAAAGCCTTATCATCAAGCCAGTGCGCGAGGTGTTAAGTTGATTGGCGCAACCTGTCATTATGTGACTCAAGATTTAGATGAAGGGCCGATTATTGAACAAGATGTGATTCGCGTCACCCATTCTCAGAGCATTGACGATTTAAAACGTTTAGGGCGTGATGTTGAGAAAACCGTACTGGCTCGGGGTCTACGTTATCACTTAGAGGATCGTGTTCTGATTCACGGTAACAAAACGGTGGTATTTTCTTAAGCGTCTTTACCACGAAGTCACTAAGGATTGAGGTTTAAAAGACTTTTTAGCCTTGTCCACACACGTAAATACTTACCAGGTCTGGTCGATATTTATGTGCGACAAGTATGCGAAACGTTCTTAAACTGGCAAAACGCACTTCTACACCAAGAAGCCTTTAAAGCATCGTTAACTCTTTGGAGATGGTTACGCTCTAGAGTTATCCCTCTCTTTAGGTGAAAATAAACGCCTCTGCCCAAAAAACCAAGTTACCAGGCCTGGTCATTCTAAATTTAACCTTAAACTACCGGCCAAATGTGGGCTTAATAATACGTTGTGTTGCAATTTTACGCGGTTTAGGCAGGATTTCTATGAGCATCTCTTGCAGGACGGTTTCGACGCCTTTTCGGCCCGGTAAGTGATTGTGATGGGCCACTTCTTCCCACGACTGTTTTTTGAGTACCTTATCGCACCAAACGGCTTGTTGCTTTTTACTCGCCTGGCCGAGGGTTTGCGGGTTACGGATACTCCACTCCCAGAGCTGACCGCTAATGGATTCATATTGACGTTGTGCCCATGCATACTGAGAAGCGGCGGCTTCCAAGTGTGGTTTTTGAGATTTAAAACGAAAGGTTTTTAAAATGGCAAGCACTCGATTGGCTGGCTCGTAGTGCAAAGATTCGATTAAGGTATGCGGAAATTGTGCCTGAAAAGCCCGTTGAATACAGGCTAATGCTTGTTGCGCCATGGCCGTTAATGGCAACGTGACCACCACATTATGACTGCCACTGGATTTGTCGCGTTTTACCCCAATATGGAGTGGCGTATAACCTCGATCAAACCAAAAAGGCAACAGTTCATTGCTCGCTCCAAAACTACTGCTAAGGTAATCAATTCGCGCCTTTTTGGCCGTGCTTTGCAGAATTTTGAGGAGCTTTTTACCAATCCCTTTTTGTTGGTAGTTTGGGTGTACGGCAATGCGCATGACACGCCAAGTAGTGAGCATCGTGAAATCGTCACTGGCGTAGTTTTTTAACAGTAACTGTGGCACTAAATGACCATGAACGCGGGTACTCGTCGGCATTATTTTTCCCTCCTCAACACAGAGCACGACTCCCACCAGAAGTTGGTCTTGTTTCGCGCTGAGGACTCTTAAATTAGGGGCACTTAACAGTTGTTGCAGGTCATTGGGACTGGTTTGATAGTGGGCTTGTACTAACAACTCAAAAACCGCATGTAATTGCTCGGGGTTTTCGACGAGGGTGTGAATCGACTCTTCCTGCAGTTGCAAATCATTTGCTGGAAGGCTCGCTAACATCTCCTCTGGAGCGAGTTGTATCTGCTTGGGTGTGAGGAGGAGCGCCTGGTTAATTGCGGTTTCAAGTGGATCATTGTCCGCCCAGCGAATAGGTTGCTTTAAGGGGAGGTTTTTCCAGTCTGGCGTGCGCTTATTGAGCGTCTTTTTAAAACGTAACTCAAAGCCTCTGCCAGACCCTTCATAACCATGTAATGTCGTAGCGAAGACCATGCGGTGATGGCGATGCAGTAATTGAGTCAATAAAGGCGTTGGCAGGTGCGCGGCTTCATCGACCATTAAAACATCGGCCAGAGTGGGCTCTATCACGAGTTGATCGGGCGCAATGAACTTAAAGGTTTTAAGTTGATTTTGAAAATGGAAACTGAGCAGGCCTGGTTGGTTACTTTCAATGCTGATCTCTTGAGTTTCAGCCGCTTTCATAATGGCTCGAGAGGCGTGTTCGAACGCCATTTGGGCTTGATCTAACCGGCTGGCGGTGAGGACGATATCAGTTTTCCCCTCCAGTAAACATTGCACCGCCGCTAAGCCTAAAACACTGCTTTTACCTCGACCTCGATCAGCGCTCAAGACCAGCGGGCGTTTGCGATGTCCGAAGGCCACGGTATGAATCGCTTGTATCGCTTGTTGCTGATCGCTGGTGGGTAAGTTTTGGCTAACCGCTGGTACTAAAGTGGGTGGATTTGAAGAGTCGTCAGAAGGCAGGTCAAAGGGGAGATCAACAATGGGTTGGTTTTCACTTAACCAGACAACTTGGTTATCCAGATTTTGCCACTGTTTGATAAGGTGCTGAATAAAATAAGGGTAGGCTTGCTCAATGGTGAATGGGCTGTTTAAAAACCGTGCGTTCTCAGTATTGGGCAGGTTTTGCCAGCTTTCGAGGTCAGGCGTGCATAAAATAAATAGGCCGCCGGCTTTAATCATGCCTGCCGCAATGCCGAGAGTATTAGCGCTCAAGCCTTTGGAGGCATCTAAGATCACGCCATCGACCTCTTGGCCAAGTTTGTGGGGCAATTGTTGAGTGTTAATCGATTCGAACGCGTAATGCAGGGCTTGTGGATTGATGGCGCAGTTTTCAGGACCAATCCACCAGACGGTTTCATCTTTTGTCCAGAGTCTCTCCAGCTGTAAAGCTTGCCATTCTGACGATCCACTGAGAATGACGAGCGCTCGATGCCGTTGCTGGCTTAACTGTTGGCGTAAATTTTTTAAGATTTGATGATTCACGAAAAATTTAGCCACTCTGTCAGGGGTTTAGGTTTGCCAAGGTAATAACCTTGACCATAAGTAATGCCGATTTCAGTTAAGACTTTAACATCTTCCAAGGTTTTAATGTACTCTGCAATGGTTTCTTGATTACGTAAGGCGCTGATATTCTCAGAGATTCGACCGGAGAGCGGTTTAGAGTGATAAAAAATAGTTAAACCCGAACAGTGAAACGAACCGCGGCACTAAAAAGGCTTAGATTTTTGAATCGAATGTCGTTTGATGCCTGAGGAAAAGTTCTTATTTATGGAATTCCCTTTATCCGTTTATCATCTCGTGTAAAGGTCTCATTTTATGGAATAAACACACTATAATAAGTGTTATTCGGCGTCTAAAGAGATTTAAAAGACTCAGACGAAATTAGGGCAAATAATCGTAAATGACGGCAAACAATGACACTTGAGAAACTCACTTTAGCACAAGTTACTTGGATTGATGAAATCGTTCCTTTTTCGGAGCAGTTTGATGATTTCTATTTTAATACCGATGGTGGTTTGCAAGAGATAGAGCACACCTTTATTCAACCGAATCGCTTGGCAGAACGCTTTTCGGAATGTCTTTCAAAGCAGACCTTTCGAATTGCCGAAACGGGCTTTGGTTCCGGCCTTAATTTTTTGGCCGTATCATCCCTTTGGTTGGCAAACAGTCCCGCTGATTGTCAGTTACATTTTATCTCTTTTGAAAAGTTTCCGATGCCGTTGGCGGATTTACAAAAAGCGCACCATGCCTATCCGCCGCTTTTAGAACTCGCCGAAGTGTTACAAAAACAATATCCACTGTTAATGCCGGGCTGGCATGATCTCTGGTTATTTAAAGATCGCGTGCGTTTAACCCTATGGTTTGGTGATGTGCTGAAAGGCTTGCCGGAGTGTGGTGCGTCAGCGGGTTCTCAAGTCGATGTTTGGTTGCTCGATGGCTTTACCCCCAGTAAAAATCCCGATATGTGGCGACCTGGTCTCTATAAAGAGATGTCGCGTTTAAGTCATAAAGAGACGACCTTCTCAACGTTTACCTCGGCAGGCGAGGTTCGCCGAGGACTGCAAGCGGCCGGCTTTGCTGTTGATAAAACCAGTGGTTATGGTAAAAAACGCGAAATGTGTTTTGGCCATTTAGTGCAACAACGTCCTTATAGTTTAAAAGCACCCTGGTTCAGTCGACCAGAGCCCATAAAAACCGGCACGGCGATTGTTGTCGGTGCTGGGTTGGCGGGGGCGAGCGTGGCTTATCAATTGGCACAAGCGGGCTGGAAAGTCACGGTTTTGGAAGAGCAAGAGAGCGTGGCCAGTGCAGCCTCGGGAAACCTAGCTGGCACGGTGCATCCTTTAATTACGGCGGATTGGAATCTGCGTAGTCAATGGTATTTGCAAGGCTTTGAAGCCACTTTACGTATATTGTTACCGTGGTTGGAATCCAAAGAGATTGACGGGGACTTGCATGGCATGGTGCAGTTATTGGTCACTGAAACCAGTTTAAAGCGCGTTCAAGACTCACTGGTTAGAGTGGGGCTGCCAGAAGCCTTAGCGGTTTGGTTAACCAGCTCTGAAGCCAGTGAGAAAATTGGCGGACAAGTTGACGCACCAGGGTTGTTTTTCCCACAGGGCGGTTGGCTGAATCCTCCTTCGGTCGTTAAACGCTGTTTACAACATGACTCTATTCAAGTCTGCACCTCAGAGTCCGTTAAGAGTATTGAAAAAAACTCAGGTTCAGAAAGTCACCAGGCCTGGTCAGTTGTCACGCAATCAAAAGCGCAAGTAGAATCGGCCGTACAAACTTTAACATCCGATATTGTCGTGGTCGCGACCGGCAGTTTAAACAGGGCGTTAAATGCACAGTTAGGTTTGCCGATTCGGCCAGTAAAAGGCCAAGTTTCACATCTTGAAGCCGACCAGCAAGCTTATCCGTTGAAATATCCTATAACACATTCAGGCTATTCATCGCCCTGCGGTCACGGCAGAGCTGTCACAGGGGCGACTTTTGAAGCGCCCAGTTTATCGGAGGAGCTTTCCATTGAAGGTCATTTAACCAATTTAGAAAACGTCAGCAAAGCTTTGCCTAACTGGGTAAATACATCTGCTGAATCTCTGCAAGGGCGAATTGCTTTTAGGCCGACCACGCCAGATCATCTGCCTATTTTTGGCGCGGTACCAGACAAAAAGTGGCTAAAAGAGGCTTATCTGTCAAAATCCCATACACATGCGGTGTATCTCTATAAAGAGCAGCGTTATCAAAAAGGGTTGTATGTCTCCAATGGCCACGGCCCAAGAGGCTTAATGTCAGTATTTTTAGCGGCCGAAAGTATTTTGGCAGAACTCCAAGGGAGCGCGTTGGTTCAGCCTTTGTCACTTTATCATGCCAGCCACCCGGCACGTTTTAAAATTCGCCTGTGGCGTAGCGGTAAATCGCATGAGAATTCATAGACTAAGCCTGAAGTAACCGTGCGGGCTTAATTAAATAAGCCGTCTTAATATAAGGTATTATAGTAAGTCATTACAGAGGGTAAATAGTGCTACATAGATTTTTCACACAACCAAAAGATCGCAATAAAAAGGTGCGCTATACATCGTATCTAACGGTCTTGATCTTGATTGCTTTGTGGCCGTTTATGGTGTCGAGCACATCGTTTCAGACGGGCGCCAATGTGACGTTTCAATCGACGGAATCGCCAGAGTTCTTTGCACAAATAAAAGTTCTTTCAGAAAATTCGAGTAGTAGCGCGCAAAAGTTAACGTTTATCCAGAGCAAAGCACTGCACAGATTATTTGTGGACTCAGGGCTTAGCGTGTCGAAGAAATCGGTTCCTGAAAGTCAATTACGCATAGCTGTCAGAGAAAAGTTACTACTGTTGCCTCTTTTTCAACCGAATGATATTCAGGCTAGTTTGCAGGCGGACAAAGCAGATGTGGTGATAAGTTGGTTACCAGAAGTTATCAATAATCAAGCCACTGCTAGGCTACAGGTTTTAGATAAAGAGCTCTCCAAATACCTGCATATCAGTTCAAAAAGCACTGATTTTGAGCAGCTTAAACGTTTAATGCCAGCGCTCTATAATATTGAAGAGCGTCATATTTTGCTCCAACTGTTAAAACTTAATGGAGTTAAAGCCCCGCCGTTAAAAAACAGTCGTCTAGCCGTTTTTCTGGATGAGCATATTAGTCGATTGGCCAGGGGACTTACATTCAATATGAAAGCCTTAGTGCGTGAGGGTAGGGGATTTGAGTCGGACTTGATAACCTCTTTGAAGCAGTACTCTCTATTATTTACCGCCAAACCGCCGGATTTTATTTTGGATTATCAGTTGGATAGCAAGGGTCAAGATAGCGTCACTGGCGCTTGGTTATTTGATGCTAGAATTGCTTTATTGGCGGAATTCAATATTAAAATTGTTTCTGTGGAATTAACGCTCTCCGAAACAGCAGACAATGAGTCTCAGGCACAGCGTCAGGCGCTGGCTAAAATGGCAGAATCTCTTAGTCAAAAATTACGTGCGTTTTTATTAGAACAACACTAATATGCATTTATTAGTTAATTTAACCAAGATTATAAAATGATAGGAAAATTTCAAAATGAATTTATTTGGCAAGATCAGCATTATTCTTTGGCTGTTTACGTTATTGGCATTTGCCATTATGTTCGATTGGTTTGGTAGTCGTGAAGTAGCGGTTTCAGCTTTAGAGTATACCCAGACGGCCGTGGATAAATTGATGGAGACAGGCGATCAGATGCAGGATGTGATTGATGTGGTCAGTGAAGACAATGAGACCTTAACGGGCGCTAAGGAAATCGTACGTGAGAAGGTAGAATAAATCTGCCATCTTTGATTTCGTTGATTTAACGAAAGACGCTGAATCAGCGAAACCAACCTTCTGTTTATTTCACCAGGCCTGGTCATATATCTATTGCGCCTCTCTTTAGCGCTTTAGACAAAGTGATTCAGCACGCCTTTTCGGCTTTGCTTTACCGTTAATTTCACTTCAACTTGTTTCGGCTGTGCTATGTGTGCGTTCTCAAGCGCCTTAAATAGGTAATCCTTTGCTACTTTTACGGCTTGCACTAAAGTCTTGCCTTTCGCCAGTTCTGTCGCAATCGCCGATGAATAAGTGCAGCCTGTACCATGTGTGTTTGATGTCACTAATCGACAGCTTGAGTAGCTCTGGATAACGGGGTGAGTCGGCGATTTTTCATTCGGCATCACCAAGTAATCAACCGCCTCCGTTTCGAAACTATGCCCGCCTTTAATCACCGCATTTTGCACTCCTAAAGCAAATAGACCTTGCGCCATAAAAGACACTTCAGCTGCTTCGCCAATAAAAACCTGATACGGTTTGGAAGGTGTCGTCGTTTGAATAAGGGCATTAATTTCTGGAATATTGGGCGTGACCACGGTGGCTAAGGGCAGTAGTTGAGTGATAAACAGCGGTAAAGCCTCTGTTTCCAATAATGGGCGACCACTGCTACTGATTAGTACTGGATCTAATACAATCGGTATTTCGGGATGTTGTTGCACGCATTCAATCACCACTTTTAAAATTTCTAAGTTGGCTAACATGCCAATTTTGATGGCTTGAATTCGGTAGTCTGCAAGCAGCGTCTCTAATTGCATGCGCACGATTTCAGGCGCAAGTGGATAAACGGCCGTCACGCCTAAACTGTTTTGTGCGGTAATGGCCGTAGGCACCGTGAGCGCATACCCTCCTAAGGCATGAATGGTCTTTAAGTCGGCTTGCAGTCCAGCACCTGCAGAAGGATCGGATCCGGCGATGCTGAGTATGGTCGGTAAGGCTTTAATAGGTCTGTTTTCATAGAGTCATGATACTGCTTATTTTTGATTATTCAGCAAAAAGCGCATAATATAATAGATAGAAGGTTGTGTTTTATGGAGCATTTTCAGCTCTAAAGTACAACGCTAAAGAGTTATAAAAAGAGCACCACATGGGTAAAGAATAATGCAAAAACAGCCTAAAATTGGTTTGATTATTATTGGCGATGAAGTCATCTCTGGCAAGCGTCAAGATAGGCATTTGGCACAAGCCAATGCTTTATTGCATCCACGCGGTTTGCAGTTGAGTTGGGTGAGGGTTTTGGGGGATGAACCTGAATTCTTAACGCAGACCTTACGAGAAAGCTTTGCCCAGGGAGGATTAGTGTTTTGTTTTGGTGGGATTGGCGCCACCCCTGATGACCGCACAAGACAGAGTGCTGCTTTAGCGCTGGGTTTGCCGATTGAACCCCACCCTCAGGCGGTGTCTGAGATTGAGGCTCAGTTTGGTGAGGGTGCTTATCCGCAGCGGATTCACATGGCAGAATACCCAAAAGGTGCGGCCATTATTCCTAATTTCTATAACCGAGTGCCTGGCTTCTCCATTCAGAATCATCATTTTATGCCTGGTTTTCCCATGATGGCTAAGCCGATGATGGAATGGGTGTTAGATCATTACTATGCCGATTACCAGCAAACACCGACTGTTGAAAAAGCCATTCGCCTCATCAATGGTCAAGAGTCAGAATGGGTCGATTTTATGCAACAATTTGAATTGGATTATCCAAGCTTGCGACTGTTTAGTTTACCGAGCATTAGTGATGAGGATAAACGGAGCATTGAGCTGGGTGTTGAAGGCAAAGAATCGGATGTTTTAAAAGGCTATGAAACGTTGGTCGCAGAAGCTAAAAAACGACAAAGTGAATGGTTGCCAGTCTCTTAAAAGTAGATTGGTTTAGAGGGTTTAAATTTCATACGCGAACGAGGTCTAAAGTAGGAAACCTCGTCGCTACCCAAATAACTCATTATGGGTTTTAAAGTGTTTTTAGTAACTTGGGCTAAAAAATGCGAGTCTCTATTGAAGCTCCTTAATTTTGATAAAAGGTCTTATGAACGAACGTATTGAAAAAATATTTAATAATAGCCAATCGATTATTTTTTACTGGCAGGCTAAAGAAGGCTGGCCAGTCGAGTTTGTCTCGAAAAATATCGAGAGGTTTGGCTATAACTACAGTGATTTTGCCAGTGGACGAGTGCAGTATGCCGACATAATACATCCTAATGATGTTGAGCGGGTTCTGGATGAGGTTGTCAGCTATACACAAAGAGGTTTGGCTGGTTTTCGTCAAGTTTATCGGATTTTGGATGGACAAGGCGCCGTGCGCTGGATTGATAATCGAACGACTATCGAGCGGAATGATAAAGGTGCGCCAGAATATTATATAGGCACAATTATCGATATAACGGAGCAAAAAGAAGCCGAACATTACAATACTTTATTAGGCACTATTGTGAGTCAAAGCAGTAGTGAAATTTATGTTTTTGACCGTATTAGCCTCAAGTTTACCTATTTAAATCCCATCGCTTTGGAAAGCGGTGGTCTGACCATGAAAACCGCTCGAACACTGACGCCTGTAGATGTAAAGCCAGAGATGAGCTTGGCTGAGTTCAAACAGTTGATTGCGCCTTTAAGTCGGAAGAACTCTCCCATGAATCGAGTGAGTTTTGAAACGATTCAAAGACGGGCAGATGGTTCTTCCTATCCTGCTGACATCAGCGTTAAGTTATTAGATATAGACGGTCAGTTACAGTATGTTTCTGAAGTGCGAGATATCTCTGATCTAAAAGCACTTGAGCATGAAAGAGAACAGCAGCATACTTATGTTCAAAGTGTGTTGGATGGCTTATCTAATGAGGTAATGGTCATTCGTCCAGATTACTCTTTGGAGTGGATGAATAAAGCGGCCCGCGATCGAATGAAGAGTGAATGGATTGCGGATTCAGAGGATCCAAAATGTTACGAAGTGTCGCACTATCGTTCAAGAGCTTGCGAGGGTATAGACCATCCCTGTCCGTTAAGAGAGGTCTTAAAAACTAAACAGGAAGTGACGGTCATTCATAATCTGAGTCATGATGGGATAGATTGCTATGTGAATTTAGTGGCAAAGCCCATGTTTGATGAACAGGGAGAGGTTACTTCAGTTGTTGAGTCGGCACATGACATCACTTCACTTATTCAGTTACAAGAGAAACTACGTGAACAAGCCGATAAAATGAGCCACGAAGCGACTCACGATAGCTTGACAGATTTGCCGAATCGCCGGCTTTTTTATGATCGCTTAGATGAATCTATTAAACGTAATCAACGCTTATCAGCCGTGATGGCCGTCGTGTTTATTGATATTGATAAATTTAAAGATATTAATGATAATTTGGGCCATCAGGCAGGTGATGAGGTGTTAATCGCCGTAACAGATCGTTTACAAACTTGCCTACGAGCCTCTGATACCATTGCTCGCTTGGGAGGGGATGAGTTCACTCTGATCATCGAGGGGGTTACAGACAAGAAGGGGTTGGCCATCGTCTTGCATAAAATCATGCTGGCGTTTGATGAGCCTATTAAAACCCATGCTGGCTCCGTTGATGTTTCACTAAGTGTGGGGGCCTCTATCTATCCTCTGGATGCGGCGGACCGCAAAACGCTGGTAAGATATGCTGATAAGGCTTTATATGATGTTAAGGTCAACGGCCGAAAAGGCTTTAAATTTTTGATGAAATGACCGACAACGGTTAACCTACCCGCTTTCTTGTTTCAAGCATAATGCATTCACTTTTAAAAATACTAGGTTGTAACCATGTCTCATTGGGATGTTATTGTGCTCGGCGCGGGTGCCTCGGGGTTAATGTGCTCAGCGACGGCGGCGTATCAAGGAAAGTCGGTTTTAGTCATAGATCACGCCCCAAAAGCGGCCGCTAAAATTCGCATTTCTGGGGGCGGAAAGTGCAACTTTACCAACCTAGATGTTTCTCCGCATAACTTTATCTGCCAGAATGCGCATTTTGTTAAAAGTGCCTTGTCGCGCTATCCCTCCTCGGCTTTTATAGAATTGGTTGAACGTCATGGTTTGGCCTATGAAACCCGTGAGTTAGGCAAATTATTCTGTGCTGAACGGGCGGCAGATTTGATACAGATTTTAAGAACTGAATGCGATTGGGCTGGCGTTAACATTGAGCTCGGTAGCGAAGTAGAGTCGGTCAAGTTTAAGCAGGATCAATATCAAGTAAAAACCTCGCAGGGTCTCTTTAGTACCTCAAAGTTAGTAGTTGCCACGGGTGCTCTCTCTTTTCCGAAGTTAAAAGCAACGGGCATTGGTTACGACATTGCTCAGCAGTTTGGGCTGCAGGTAATTAAAACTTCACCAGGCCTGGTGCCTTTGAGTTTTGATGGCAAATGGCAAGCCCGTTTTTCAGAACTCAGCGGCTTGTCAATGGATATAATCGCAACCGCGAATGGCCACTCTTTTAAAGAAGCCATGCTCTTTACTCACAAGGGGTTGAGTGGCCCCGGTATTTTGCAGGTTTCTAATTACTGGAAAATGGGTCAAGTTCTCGAAATTAATCTACTGCCGGAGTTTTCCATTGAAACGGTTTTTGAGGCACTAAAGTCCTTAAAACTAAACGGCAAGTCATTGCCAAAATGGCTGAATCAGTTTTGGCCCAAACGTTTTACTCAAATCTGGCTAGAGGCTTTTCCAATCGAAACTGTTTTGTCTAATGTAACGGATGAGGCTTTGCAAAATTATGCACAACAGCTGACGCATTGGCAACTCTATCCAGCCGGTACTGGAGGCTATGGCAAAGCCGAGGTGACTTTGGGGGGTGTGGATACCGATGAAGTTTCCTCTAAAACCTTTGAGGCTAAAAACCAACCAGGCCTCTATTTTATTGGTGAAGTGTTGGATGTTACCGGTCATTTAGGCGGTTTTAACTTTCAGTGGGCCTGGGCATCTGGTGTCGCTTGCGGTCTATCCGTATAATACGTGAGATAAAACAGACTCGATGAATGTATGGGCATGAGAAATAGATCAGCCGTTACAATCATTAACGCTGTGTACCGAGTATAAAGAGACCGTCAATGAATCTATTAAATTTAAAACCAGAAAATCGTGACTCCTTTTCTAAGGTTGTCAAAACCCTGGTAGAAAAGCATCAAACCGACCCAAGTGAAATGTTGCTACACGCCATAGAGAGCGAAGCCGATCCAGAGATGAACTATTGGATGACAATGGTTTTGGTACAAGACTTTTTTGTCTCCGCTCAGCAAGAGGTCGCGAAAGATGCGGCGGGTGAACCGGTTAAAGCGTTACAGGCGGCTTGTCTATTAGAGAATGCCGGAGTAGTGGCGGCTTTGCTAGAGTTAGGCGGTTTTAAGGGGGCGGTCACTGGTAAAGAGTATCAGTTGACGGCGCGGATTGCCTCGCAGCATGAAAATCAAGCGATCTTGGGGCTCTTAATGAAGTATGCTCAAGAAAAAGATCAGCTAGAACCTTTTATGCGTAGCTTGCAAGGGTCAACGCTACAGTAATTATGTTTAAAAGCTTTAAATTCCGATAGTTAAAAGCTATCGTTAAGTTTAAAACAAACAATTTTACTAATGAGTTATTCCGTTGTAAACTAGTTGAAAAATTAGATATGATAAATAAATTTTAGATAGTCAATTAGGAGATTCATTATGGCTTCAGGTAATAATTTAGAAAATCACGAAGGACAAGCTGTTCCAAACGTCACATTCGCTACTCGTCAGAACGATGAGTGGGTTAATGTAACCAGTGATGACCTTTTTAAAGGTAAGACAGTCGTTGTATTCTCTCTACCAGGCGCATTCACACCGACCTGTTCTTCAGCGCATTTACCTGGTTACAATGAACTAGCACCCGTTTTTGCTGAAAATGGTGTGGATGATGTGGTTTGTTTGTCAGTGAATGATACGTTTGTAATGAATGCTTGGGCAGCAGACCAAGAGGCTGATGCCGTGACATTAATTCCAGACGGAAATGGTGAGTTTTCTGCAGGCATGGGTCTATTAGTAGACAAAACTGATATTGGTTTCGGCATGCGTTCATGGCGTTATTCAATGCTGGTTAAAGATGGCCAGATTGAGAAGATGTTCATTGAGCCAGACGTTGCCGGTGACCCGTTTGAAGTGTCTGATGCTGAGACTATGTTGAACTACATTAATCCAGAAGCAAAAGCACCTCGTGTTGCGACTATTTTCACTAAGCCAGGTTGCCCTTTCTGTACTAAAGCGAAAGCATTATTGACAGAAAATGGTATTCGTTATGAAGAAGTTAGTATCTCTAATATGGGTGTGACGTCACGTACTTTACGTGCGGTTGCCCAAGCTTCAACGGTTCCTCAGGTCTTTATTGAAGGTAAGTTGATTGGTGGTTCTGAAGAGCTAGAGCTATTTATAGCTAAATAAACTCTGTGTAAACCTTAGTTTAAAAGTGACCAGGCCTGGTCACTTTTAAACTAGAATAATCTTCAATGGTTATTCCAAAAGGCTCTATGTGATTTGTAGTGGGTAATGCGATAATAGCACCATGAATAGTACTACTTTATAKTMGTCRTGKCTCTTGGCCTGCAATCGCCTTGGCAAGTGAATGACATTTCGTTTTCTGATGATGGAAGCACTCGCAAAGAGCTTCACCTACATATCGGTTTTGACCGAGGCTCACGTTAGTCGTCGTGT
>VCMI01000162.1 GCA_006222135.1 Thiomicrorhabdus sp.
ACACGACGACTATGCTGCCACTCACGTGTCACGGTGTCATGCACTGGACAGGCGACACCGGTCTCATCTGGAAAACGTGAGCCTCGGTCAAAACCGATATGTAGGTGAAGCTCTTTGCGAGTGCTTCCAACACGACGACTAAACGAAATGTCATTCACTTGCCAAGGCGATTGCAGGCCAAGAGCCATGCTAAATAAAGTAGTACTATTCATGGTGCTATTATCGCATTACCCACTACAAATCACATAGAGCCTTATTTTTTAAGGAGAGTGAAGCGTTAAAGGTCTTTTTAATATTGGTTAGTACGGTTTCGATCTCATCCGTAAAGTGTGTGTCTTGAGTTTCAGTTTCAACTTCTTTAAGACTTTGGTTGAGTTCTTTTAAATCATCTATTTTTTGATTGAAGTCCTGGCCTGTTTTTTCATCTAAGGTTAGGAGATAGTCATTCATCTTTTGTAAGGTATTAGAGAAGCGCATCTGGAATTGTGAAATTTTAGCGCTTTGCGTTTGTTGAATCTGCGCTAAGGTATCTGTACTACCACGAACGTCTATCAATGCTAGTCTTGCAGAATAAGCCAGCGCCAGTAAAAAGGTAATACTGATCATTAGATTTAACCACAGGCGTTTTTGGATGGATAATTTTTCTAGTAAGCCAATCATCTTGTACTCATGTTGTGTAAATTACACGTTGCATACTACAAAGGTTTTATGACAACTAGATGAAGGTTGTAAAAGATGATGACAAAGTAAAAATGGAGGATTTAAATAGGATTTAAGAGATAAAGATCACTAAACGACCAGGCCTGGTCGTTTAGTAAAATATGAAGTTGTGATTAAGGTTGGGTATTGATTAAGGCCTTTTTAGAGACTTCACTCTCTTTGTGTGCCAGGTGCGTTTTTAACGCCACTGACTTAGAGCGGATATTGAACGTTAAACGTGCCACATCATCAAAGTGTTTCGCAAAATTTACCAGCATCCCTTCCTTTATATAGTCAGGTATCTCTTGATAATCCTTGCGGTTATCTTCCGGCAATATAAGTTCTTTAATGCCAACTCTTTTGGCTGCAATGACCTTTTCTTTAATGCCTCCCACGGGTAATACTAGGCCTGTCAAACTAAGTTCTCCTGTCATAGCCAATGGGTTTTTAATCGATTCATTACGCGCTAAAGAGAGTAACGAGGTCGCCATGGTTACACCGGCGCTCGGGCCGTCTTTCGGGGTTGAACCATCCGGCACATGTAAATGCACATAAGCTTTATCAAAGAACTCGGGATCGGCTTTATATTTATCTAAGTTAGAAGAGATAAAACTATAAGCGATGCCCGCAGATTCCTGCATGACTTCACCCAGCTGACCAGATAACTTAAAACCACGATTTAAAGTATGTACGCGACTGGCTTCAATGGTTAAGGTGACACCACCCATGGAGGTCCACGCTAAGCCGGTGATCGTGCCTATTTGTTGATTGATTTTTTCCGGTGCAAAATGTGGTTGTCCCAACATCTCTTCAAGTTCATTGACATGGATGCGCGTCGATTTCAACTCCGTCGTCACAAACTTAACCGCTAGTTTACGCACCAGTTTAGAGAGTTGCTTTTTCAAATTACGCACACCTGATTCACGTGCATAGCCTTCAATGACCTGACGAATCGCACCTGGCGTAATTTGTACTTGCTCTCGGGTCAATCCGGTGTCTTTTAAAAGTGTTGGCCACAGGTGATGTTTGGCGATTTTAATCTTCTCTTCAGTGATGTAGCCCGACAAACGAATAACTTCCATACGATCTAGCAGGGGGCCAGGAATCGAGTCTAACGTATTCGCTGTACAGACAAATAGGGTTTTCGACATGTCAAAACGCACATCCATAAAGTGATCCATAAAGTCATGGTTCTGCTCTGGATCTAACACTTCCAATAATGCAGACGCAGGGTCACCGTGGTAAGAAGCACCAATCTTGTCGATTTCGTCCAACATAATCACCGGATTAGCGGTATCGCAATCTTTTAAAGCTTGCATGAACTTACCTGGCATAGCACCAATATAAGTACGACGATGTCCTTTAATTTCAGCTTCATCACGCATGCCACCGACCGAGAATCGATAGAACTTACGGCCTAAGGATTCCGCAATCGAGCGACCAATGGAGGTTTTACCAACGCCTGGCGGGCCGACTAAGCAGATGATAGAACCTGAAACTTCGCCTTTTAAAGCGCCGACGGCCAAAAATTCTAAAATACGGTCTTTAACATCTTCTAAACCATCATGGCCTTTATCGAGCACTTTTTTAGCCCGCTTCAGATCAAGTTTATCGGTACTATATTTCCCCCAAGGTAACTGCGTTAACCAATCCAACCAGTTGCGCGCCACATTGTATTCGGGTGCCTGTGAGTCGAGCATTTTTAATTTATTAAGCTCTTCATCCGCTTTTTTCTGAGCTTCTGGTGACAGCGTTAGAGTTTTCATTCGTTCTAGAAAACGATCAGTATCTAAGCTCTGGTCATCTTTGACCATGCCCAGTTCTTCTTGAATTTCATGTAGCTGTTGGCGTAAGAAAAACTCTCGTTGATGTTCTGAAATGCTCTCTTCAACGCGTTCACGAATGCCAAATTGAATTTTAGTAATCTCAATTTCTTGTTTAAACAGTGCCAAGACTTTCTCCATACGCTCGGTTAAATCGAGTGTTTCTAGAAGGTCTTGTAGCTTACTGTTTTCCGCAGACGTCAGGCCGGCGGCAAAATCTGCAAGTTGAGAAGGTTCGCTGGCACTATAGCGGTTCAAAAAGTATTTCAACTCTTCACTGTAGAGAGGGTTTAAAGGCAGTAGTTCTTTAAAGGCATTCATAATGGCTAAACCATAGGCCTTAAATTCGATGTCAGAGCCTGTTTGGATGTCTTGTGGATAATCGACTTGCGCACGATAAGGTGCTGACTCGTTCACCCAGTTCACAATTTGAAAACGTTGAATGCCTTCGGCTATCAGCTGAATATAATCTTCTTTAACCTTTGGCTCATGGATTTTAACCAAAGTACCCATATGGCTAAAATCTTCAGGCGTGGCTTTTTCGTTCTCTTCGCGATCGACATAGACCAGACCGATGTAACGACATTTACCAGAGCGAATCGCTTCAAAGGTTTCGTTCCAATTTTGCTTATTCAGTAAAACGGGGAGTTGTTGACCTGGGAAAAAAGGCCGTTCTTTAACGGGGAGCAAGAAAATTTCAGAGGGTAAAATAACATCCTCTGTGTCAATATGGCCAAAGACGCTGCCAGGATCGCTCTCTATATGTTGTCCATCTATGGCGGTCTCCATTTGAATCATCTGCTTGTTGAGGGCTTCATTAACTTCAACTTTTATACGAGCTTGATCCGCTTTATCAACTTCATCCGCTTCGGTATCGAGTTCTTCGATTAGCTCATCCATCAGCTCGATATCTGCTTGACCGACCAGCTCAATATCGCTCTCTGTTTCAGGCGCGGACTCTTGGGGCTTAGTAGTTGCCAATTTGGCATCGTCTATTTCTAGTTCTAGTTCTGCTCCAGCCGCGGTCTCATCTTGCACGGTTTTACTCAGTGGCGTAGTCGCTGTCACGTCAGGTAATTCGGCTGGCAGATCTTGTGGTTTGTCTATTGAATCAGTCATTAGTTAATTTTCATCATTATGGTTTGGTGAATGTTTGGTTTTGATCTCTTTTTTTCATCTGTAAGAGAGCTAATAATACGGTATTATATGAGGTCTGAAGTAATTGTATTCAAGGGCAGATCATGCGAAATAGTGAAATTAAAATAGGCTTCGTCACCGTGTCAGATAGAGCGAGCCGTGGTGAGTATGAAGATTTAGGCGGACCCGCTATGCAAGCGTGGATGGCACTGGCTTTAACGAATGAATGGAGCGCCGTTGCCAAGGTGGTTGCCGATGAGCAAAGTCTGATTGAATCGACCCTTATTGAAATGGCGGATATCGATGGGTGTAGTTTGATTGTCACCACTGGAGGAACAGGCCCTGCTAAACGCGATGTCACGCCAGAAGCGACGGCCAATGTCTGCGATAAAATTTTAGACGGTTTTGCCGAGCAAATGCGCGCCGTCTCCTTACAATATGTGCCGACGGCAATTTTATCAAGACAGATTGCCGGTACACGCGGTTCAAGCTTAATCATCAATTTGCCGGGTAAACCTTCGGCCATCAGTCAATGTCTGGAAGCCGTTTTCCCCGCCGTACCATACTGCATTGATCTGATTGAAGGCGGTTATCTTGAAACCGATGATGAGTTTATCAAAGCATTCAGACCTAAACACGCTATCAAAAAACAGCAAGGATAATCACATGACCAATCTTAGTTATCAGTATGAAGGGCTGGAGACCATTACGGATTTCGTCCGTTGGGGTGGCTCTATCTTTACCAAAGCAGAACTGTTTTTTGGTCATGGTACCGACAATGCATATGATGAATCCAAGGTGTTGGTTTTTACGGCCTGAATTTGCCGATGAATGTCCCTGGAAACTATTGGCTTTCACGTCTAACTACGCTAGAAAAACAAGCGGTAACAGAGTTGTTCAGACGTCGCATTGACAGTAGAAAACCAGCGGCCTATTTAACCGGTGAAGCCTGGTTTGCAGGCATCCGTTTTAAAGTTAATGAATCGACTTTAGTGCCACGTTCACCGATTGCCGAATTGATAAATCAAAAGTATGAGCCTTGGGTGAATCCAGAAACCGTCACCAATGTATTGGATCTCTGTACTGGTAGCGGTTGTATTGGCATTGCCTCTCTGCAAGCGTTTCCGAATGCCCAGGTCGATTTGGTCGACATCTCAATCGATGCTTTAGAGGTTGCGCAATCCAATATCGAGCTGTACGGTTTAGAGGGCTTTGCACAAGCCATTGAGTCAGACCTCTTCTCAGCGCTAAAAGGCAAACAGTACGATTTGATTGTCTCTAATCCACCCTATGTCGATGTGATTGAAATGGATGCCTTACCTCCAGAATTTCAGCAAGAGCCAAGATTAGGGTTAGAGGCAGGTGCTGATGGTTTAGATCTGGTACGTAAAATCCTAGCCGAGGCGCCTTTGTATCTAAAAGACGATGGTGTTCTTATTGTTGAAGTCGGGGTTTCTCAATATTACATGGAATCGATTTACCCAGAGTTACCGCTGTATTGGTTTGAGTTTGAAAATGGGGGTGAAGGTGTTTTTGCCATTCAAAAACATGAGTTAGAACTGTTTCAAGAATTGCTTGATGCAAGGGTGATGCCCGTTTCAGTTTAGGGTTATGTCTCATGTCTAAAAGGTGTTTTTAGGCTTAGATTAAGATAAATAGCGAATTAAAGAACGTTTTATAGCGGCTCTTTTAATTGTCTGGCAAAGTTATTGCTTAATGCTGGGTATTATTTAAGTTAAGCAGGTCTTACCCAAATGTATTCGCGGAGATTTAGAATGAAAAAGCCAGTTTTAATGCTATTGTCGCTTGCCCTCTGTTTATCGGGCACGCTGGTTTTTGCAGCTGATTCTCAGAGCGCCACAAAATTGACGCATGAATCAGAGCCCTTATTGAACTTAGGTGCAGAGTTAGATTCAAAAAAGCCAAAGGTGGAAGCGCAGGTTACACGTAAACCCGTTTCTACGACCGCGAGCCAAGCGCCAGATAAAGTTGCTATGGTCGAAAAGGCTATTAAATGGAGTTATAGCGGTCCAGATGGGCCACAGCACTGGGGGGATTTAGCGCCTGAAAATATCCGTTGTAAGATTGGCCAAAACCAGTCGCCGATTGATTTACGCGATAACACGGCCGTCGGCACAACTGGACTACCTCAACTAGATGTTGTCTATCAGAATGTACCTTTAAAAGTCCTCAATAATGGCCACACAGTACAAGTCAATTATCCGCTCGGCAGTTACATTAAACTCGATGAACATCGTTATGAACTGTTACATGTCGAGTTCCATACGCCAAGTGAACACAAGAAAGAGGGTTTTAACTACCCGATGGAAATGCAGATGATGCATAAGGATGGCGATGGTAATTTAGCCGTGATGGGTATTTTGTTCCAAGAGGGCGAAGAGAACGAAAGCTTAAATGCCTTATTGTCTAATTTGCCAAAATCCGTAGGTAAGCAGGAGTTTCATAAATATGCGAGTTTAAACCCGACGAGCTTTATACCCGCTAATACAGAATTTTATAAATACAGCGGTTCGCTAACGGCGCCACCCTGTTCAGAAGGGGTTTATTGGATGGTCTTTAAACAGCCAGTTCAAGCCTCAGCTGAGCAAATTCAACAGTTGAATGACTTGATGGGAGACAACGCTCGACCGTTTCAGCCGAACAATGCTCGTTCGGTGCTGAAGTCTTGGACAGATCAGCTAGAAGAACCGCCTTTGTATGAGTTTTACTAAACTCATACAAACTATTTAAAACACTACTTTAAACTCACCAGGCCTGGTGAGTTTTTTGTTTCTGGGGTTTGGGTTTGGGTTTGGCTTGATAGAGCCTTTTACCATGTCTGGCAAGTCTTGCGGCTTTATAAAGGACATGACCTGCGCTCACGTGGTTTTGTAAAGCCGTAGGACATGCCAGGCCTTGTAAGTTTATGACAAAATCCCTTCTGAATGATCGATAACAACGTTTGAAACCAAAAATCTCATATAACGAATCGCTGTTTATCATCTGAGAGCATTATTCTATTACTATGCTGAAACAGTGATGGGCTTCAAGTGATGATTCAACAATAGTGGATTATGAAATTCTTAATTATGCAGAGGGGCGTGGATTTATTCTTGTGGATGGTAGGAATGACCGTTGGCAAACAAAGGATTATTCTTGTGACGGTTAGTTTGACAGTAATTATTTGGCTCTATGTGAAATAGAGTGGGTAGTTGAATTTCAGTTTTCCGCATAGGAAATAAATCATGTTGATGAAATTCCCGATATTGCGATAGCCTCTGGCGCGTCTTTTGGCTAATTGCACCTTACTATTAATGCCTTCCAAAATACCGTTGCTAATACGCGACTCGACAAAGTGAATAATTCCAGACCAATGTCTTTTGACCGTTTTTGCAAAAGCCATAAAGGCGGGAATAGTTGACTCTTCGACCTCTCTGCACCAGTTGGTCAGGAACGTCGTTGCCGCCACTTTATTTGGCATGTCCCATACATCATTGAACAGCACTTTCAATCGGTATGCCTTGTCSTMGWGTGGGGTAAAGCTCAAGCATGTCTGATAATGACTTTTCCTGTTTATCCGATAAGTTTTGTCGGTTTTCAAAAAC
>VCMI01000163.1 GCA_006222135.1 Thiomicrorhabdus sp.
TGAACTATAAATCATTCGGACGGATGAATATTTTAAAGCTAAAGTTTATTAGAAAGCACCCTGACGCTTTAGAAGATATGTAAAACCATTGAGTTACTTGAACTTGATCCTTTTCACCCCTCACTGCGTTTGCACAAGCTCCAAGGTAATTAAACGATTATCATAGCGTTTCAATTAATATGAAATATCGAGTTGTAATTGATTTTGTTTTAAARAAAAGAGATTATCCCGATTGATATAGGCACGCATGACGAAGTCTATTGAGTTTAAAGCCAAGATATGGTCTTCTTTTAGGTTTTGAAAACATCTAAGATACAAGAGTAATAATTTGTAATCTCCCTTGCCATTGTGATGAAGGTAGTGATGCGGCAAACCATACATAAAGACATTCACCACGAAGGCGCGAAGTCACGAAGAAAAACAGTTGTAAGAAGTTCTGCTATTTAGAGATCCCCCGGTCGAGCCGGAGGATGACGGTGTTATGTGCAGAGCATCTGATTCTGTCGTTGCAGGGAACGTAGTGACGTGGCAATCCATGATTTTCGCTTAGATATTTATTCTAGGTGCTTCGCTTTACTAGCAATGATGGGCGGTGGTTACGCGGCTGTTTAGTCTTATGAAAATGAATGAATTTTAAGTGTTAATAAATGGTTTAAATGTCTATAATTCCCTTCTAATTACGTATTCTACGGGATTTTAGGCTTTATTAAGGTTTGTTAAATGAAAAGAGTGTTTGATCTATTACTGGCGTTATTGGCCAGCTTTTTATTGTTGGTACCGATTGTATGGGTGGCTCTTTTTGGTTAAGCTTACCTCTAAAGGTCCTGCGTTGTATTGGTCTGACCGAGTGGGCAGAAATAACGTTATTTTCAAAATGCCTAAATTCAGAAGTATGAAAACCGGTACACCAGCAGTCGCGACCCATTTATTACCCGATCCTAAAAGTGTCTTAACGCCAATTGGTGACTTTTTACGAAAATCCAGTTTGGATGAGTTGCCGCAATTGTGGTGTATTTTAAAAGGCGATATGAGTTTTGTCGGACCACGTCCTGCTTTGTTTAATCAGGATGATTTAATTGCCTTACGCACGGAAAAGGGCATCGAAAAATTAATACCAGGCTTAACGGGATGGGCGCAAGTGAATGGCCGGGATGAACTGCCTATTCCGCAAAAAGTGGCTTTGGATGTAGAATATACAAATAAGCAGGGATTCTGGTTTGACCTGCGTATTTTGTGGCTTACCTTTTTAAAAGTCGTTAAAAGTGATGGAGTCTCTCATTAGTGTTTAATGTTGATTGGTTATTAAAGTTGCCACGTTGGCAGAAAAGATTAATTTCTATTCTTGTTGATGTAATTGGGTTACTTCTCATTGCTATTTTGGCTATTTGGTTACGTTTGGGCAATACTGTTTTTCCTTTAACAGAATACGTGCCGGCCATAGTTTTGTTACCGCTGTTGACGTTACCTGTTTTTGTAAAAATGGGGTTGTATCGTGCGGTCGTCCGTTACATTAGTCATCGTTTTWGTCTTTATCGTTTTTAGTGCCGTCTCTTTAAGCTTTCTGCTTTGGGCCACGGCTATATTGCTACTTGATTTAACCTTTCCCAGATCTGCATTAATTATTGCTTGGTTATTAGCTTTGTTCTATGTGGCCGGTTCTCGATTTGTCGTTCGCTGGTTTTTACTCAAAKCCATGGGCATAAATGACAATGCGCAATCGATTGTGATTTTTGGGGCAGGGGCCTCTGGTCGTCAGTTGATGCAGGCTTTAGAGTCGGTGCCTAATCGTAAAGTGGTCGCTTTTATTGATGATGAAAAGAGTCTTAAATATCAAAAGATTGGTTCGATCAAGGTTTATCCTCGTGATGAGTTGCAATCATTAATCTCGCGTTTTGATGTTAAAGCCGTTTTACTGGCCATTCCCTCTTTAAAGGCCTTACAGAAGAAAAAGGTTTTGACCTGGTTAGAGCCTTTTTCGGTTGCTATTTCTACCTTGCCCAGTATGGAAGAGATTGCGGATGGTAAAGTCTCTTTTGCAGATGTTCGTGAAGTGGGTATTGAGGATTTGTTGGGACGAGATTCTGTCCCGCCCAGTGATGACCTATTGAGCCTCTGTATCTCAAATAAGGTGGTGATGGTCACGGGCGGTGGCGGGTCGATTGGTTCGGAGCTTTGCCGTCAAATTATTAAGCAAAAACCGAAGACATTAATCGTTTACGAGTTAGGTGAGTTTGCGTTGTATTCCATCGAGCAAGATTTGCTCAAGTTGATGCATAGTAAAGCTCTGCCCTGTGAGTTGGTGGTTATGCTCGGGGATGTCAAAAACGCGACAAAATTGACCTCGGTGATAAAGAAATATGAGGTAGAGACGATTTACCATGCTGCGGCTTATAAACATGTGCCGATGGTTGAACATAATATTGCAGAGGGCATTTTAAATAATTCCATAGGAAGTTATTTGGTCGCTAAAATCGCTGCTGAATGTGACGTACAAAACTTTGTATTGATTTCGACTGATAAAGCGGTCCGTCCCACCAATTTTATGGGTGCGAGTAAGCGTCTTGCAGAGATGTCTTTGCAAGCTTTACAAGATAAGTTTCCTAAAACACGTTTTGTGATGGTGCGTTTTGGTAATGTACTGGGTTCATCAGGCTCAGTGATACCACTCTTTAAAGAGCAGATTGCCTTGGGTGGTCCAGTGACCGTCACACATAAAGAGATCACCCGTTACTTTATGACAATTCCGGAAGCGGCATGCTTGGTTATTCAAGCGGGCTCTATGGGCGTTGGAGGCGATGTTTTTGTATTAGATATGGGTGAGCCTGTCAAAATTGCCGATTTAGCCGCTAGAGTGATTCATCTCTCTGGTTTAGAGGTAGTGGATGCATCAGGTCAGGGCGACATTGAAATTCAATATACCGGCCTGAGACCTGGCGAAAAACTCTACGAAGAACTCCTGATTGGCGATAATGTCGATGGAACCGATCACCCAAGAATTATGAAAGCCCATGAAGCTTATCTACCTTATGATGAATTTGTGAATGAGCTAGACATCTTGCAAAAACATCTGAGTGAGAGTGACTTTAAGGCCGTATCAAAACAACTGACAACTTTGGTGGATGGCTTTAACCATAATGGGAATGTTGTTGATTATTTAAATTAGGTTAATTGGGTTTAATCCAGCGAAGTTATTATTGGGCGTCGACCCGATAATCCAAACGTAAAGACATTCTCCCCGAAGACACAAAGTCACGAAGAGTTATAAGAAAGCTCTGCTCTCTAGAGATCCCCTGGTCAATCCGGAGGATGACGGTGGTTATGCACAGTACATCTGATTCTGTCATTGCGAGGAAMGTMGTGACGTGKCAATCCATGTCTCAATGACAAAGCACCGTATTTAGACGTGAATCATGGATTGCTTCGCTT
>VCMI01000164.1 GCA_006222135.1 Thiomicrorhabdus sp.
CCACACCAATAGCAGTTGCAGCGTAGATATCAGCAATCATAGTAGCAGTTACTTCCATCGTTTTTCTCCAAAGTTTAAAGTTAAAAAACATAGTTTATAAAAAGCTTTTTACCTAAGTAGTGAAACTAAAGTAGGTGCGCTTAAACCCTTTTGGTGACATTAAACTAGTTAGACTAGCCTAATAGTCGCCTATTCCGTTAATTGCTATCAAGAGTAGCTTAATGACTCACTTCTGACTCATCTACATGTGCCATCCCAAGATAAACAATCGTGAGTACCATAAAGATAAAGGCTTGAAGAGTGATAACCAATAAGTGGAAAATCAACCAACCAAGATCCAAAATAATCTGTAATGGTGCCCAGAATAGAGCAGCGGCACCCACTGCTAAAGTTCCACCGATCAAAGCGATCAGTAGGAATACAAGTTCCCCTGCGAACATGTTACCGAACAGTCGCAAAGCAAGAGAAAGTGGTTTTGAAATTTCTTCAATGAATGTCATTACGATATTCACAGGTACGAAGAACTTTCCAAAAGGGTGGAAAAGGAACATCTTAGTGAAGCCCCACACACCCTTAATTTTAATGCTGTAGTAAATAATCAGTACAAAAACTGTTAAAGACATAGCCAAAGTCGTATTTAAATCTGTTGTAGGGACAATTTTCAAGAACGCATGAGAATCACCGGTAATCAACTGAAACAAATATGGGAATAAATCGACTGGAATCATATCCATGAAGTTCATTAACCAGACCCAGATAAAAATCGTTAGCGCTAAGGGTGCAATCAATGGGTTATGACCAGGAAATGCATCTCTAACGTTGGTTGCAACAAAGTCTAAAATTGACTCTACAAAGTTTTGAAACCCACCAGGTTCTTCTGTTGAAAGCTGTCTACCAAGACGAGCTGATACAAATACAATCAATGCACCCAGCAAAACACTTACTACTATGGTATCTAAGTTAAGAGTCCAAAAACCCTCACCAATGCTATTGTTTGTCAAGTGATGTTGAATATACTCGACAGTTCCCATCTTTTCAGCACTCAATGGTCTACTCCTTAATCAGTCAAACGTCTTTTACCCTTCAGATTGAAAAGCTGTCCTAGTTGCATCAACACAAAGGTTAATACGACTGGGAAAGCTTGACTAACATCGAGGAAAGACAGACGCCTAACAAATAACACAGCTAATAGAACAAATCTAATCACTGCACTCATATATAAAATTAGTATTCCGGTTTTTGGATCATCTTCTGCACGAGCACTGGCTTTACTAAATGTAAAACTGAGCATCACTACATTTATGATCCCTATAAAAAAACCGTAGCCCGCGCCTATGGCATGGCCTTGAGTTGCAAAAATTGCAACCATTATCAATCCAATCAGCCCCTGAATTTTGAAAGCTTTATCAAGATTTTTGATCATCTTCACTCTCTTTATCTTTCAGCGGTGGATCTAATCGCTTAGTCAGCTGATGAACCTTTTGTATTCCCCCAATAAAGCCTAATACGGCACAACTGAGGAAAAACAGGGGCGTGGTATCAAAAAATTGATCCAACATATACCCCACAATAAAACCTGCAATAAGCATCGATGTAAATATCGACCCTGCGCTAATCAGTAAATAATTCGCCGCTGAGCCAGGTGGCTTTGTTTGCTCTCTATCAGGTTTGGTTTTATTTGACTCACTCATCCGATGGCAAACTCCGCTAATGATACTTTTTAGTCGTACTCAATTCAAGCTAAATGGGCTCTCATGATAATGGTTTATGACCCTAAAAGCCAGCGTACTTAAACGTAAATTTGTCGTTTTCTCTTTAATACCCTGCTTTACAACTACATACTGTGATAATCAGTTTACAAACCACAACATGTACATCAAAACAAAGATGACAGTTCCATTAAATATTCTTATAGACTCCGACTCACTCAAAATAAATTTAATAATCGATTGAGCTCGTCCATGTCTTGATAACTAATTTCAATTTTGCCCCGACCATTCTCTCGATGGGTTATTTTAACAGGCGCTGAAATTCTGGCCTCCAATTCACCCTGCTTCAATAGCACCTCATCAAATCCAGGCACGGCTTTTTTCTTTGCCGCACTTATTAATTTCTTAGGCACTAAAAACTGTTGAGCCGCCTCTTCGATCTCACGAACCGACCAGCCTTTTTCAATCGATTTATTTGCAAGATTTTTCTGCATTTCTTCCGGCAAGCTGATAATAGCTCTGGCATGCCCCATACTCAATAGACCATCATGTAAGTTATTCTGAATATCTTCAGGCAACTTTAATAATCTCAATAAGTTGGATACGGCGGCTCGGGAACGTCCTACGGCATCTGCAACAGACTGCTGAGTTAACTCAAATTCTTTTAATAAACGCTGCAGGCCAATGGCCGTTTCAATCGGATTAAGATCTTCGCGCTGTATATTTTCAATCAGCGCCATGGCTAGTGTCGCCTGACTGTCTGCTTGACGAATGACCACGGGCACCCTATCAAGCCCAGCTAACTTTGAAGCTCTCCAGCGCCGCTCTCCAGCGATTATCTCATACTTATCAGCGCCTATAGGACGGACAATAATAGGCTGGACAACACCCTGCACCTTAATCGACTCTGCTAACTCTTGCAGTGATTCATCATTGAACTGCTGCCTAGGCTGATATTGACCCGGTTGTAGCTGAGAAAGCGCCACCTTCTCAATGCGTAAATCAGCACTGCTATTATCCACCTTCTGCTTTGCGCCAATCATAGCGTGAATACCCAGCTTTCCCATTCCTGAACGTTTCTTAACCACGTAAACTCTACCTTTATTGACTATCTGATTTTGTATTACAGCTGCGTTTTACGAGTTAACTCGTTTGCCAATGCCAAATAGGCAATTGCACCATTGGATGCGACATCATAATCTAAAATCGACTCACCATGACTTGGCGCCTCGGCGAGACGTACATTTCGAGGAACAATCGTTTGAAATACCTTCACCCCAAAATGAGTTACTAACTGATCAGAGACATCGTTCGCTAAATTGTTACGACGATCATGCATGGTTCTTAGTAAACCGTCTATATGTAAATCGGGATTTAACTCGCTTTGGACAGTGTCGATCGTACTCATTAAAGAAGACAACCCTTCCAAGGCGAAGAACTCACACTGGACGGGAACCACAATGCCATCCGCCGCCGTTAAAGCATTTAAGGTCAGCATATTGAGCGTTGGAGGACAATCTATAATGATCGCATCATACTGGTCACGCACCTTCTTCAAAGCCTTACGGAGTCGTTTTGGCCCCATACCGTCTTCTAACAGGACGACTTCAGCCGCGGTTAAATCCCCATTGGCGGGCAGCAAATCAATACCGGTTTGTTCGACCCGAACAATAGCCGCCTTGGTTTTACAATCCCCAACCAATACTTCAAAGATCGAAGCATTAAGCTCATCCTTATTGACACCTACGGAAACCGTCGCGTTGCCTTGAGGATCTAAATCGATCAACAGAACATTTTACCCAAACGAGCTAAGGCGGCTGCCAAATTTACGCTAGAAGTGGTCTTCCCTACGCCGCCTTTTTGGTTGGCAATTGCAATCACTCTTCCCACGTACTGTCCTTATTTATTGCTTACTGTTGTTTTGCT
>VCMI01000026.1 GCA_006222135.1 Thiomicrorhabdus sp.
ACACKACACATGGTTGAGGGATGGCATTCAATATTGTCGGCAATCGCTTTTTGCGAAAATCCCTCTTTCAATAATGCGTAAATCTGGTGTCTTTGACCCTCGGTCAGTTGGTTATAACTCATTTTGCAATTCTCTTGGTCGGGAAAAGCCTTCGAGTTTAACTCAACTGGCTCTTCCTATTTCCAAATTGCACTTATTATCCGAAACCGCGTTAGATATAAGTTATTTTTTTGAACAAAATAATCAAAATCACTGTGATGCCGCATGAATGATTTCCCTTGAAAAGGATGGTAGGTCGATTTTTGATTTGATTCTAGTGATGGGGTTTAAGTGTCTATAAATTGATAACCTAAAGTGATTTATAGAGTCTTAATGCCTCATCAATTGATGAGTCTTTTAGAGAGTCATTTAGTCATTAAATAATGAAACAAGGAAGTTGTTATGTTTTCTATTTTTAAAAAAGTATGGTTTCGAGATTGTAATGAACACGCTCTTTATATTAATGAAGTCGCCGTACGAATACGAGCGGGTATTCTATTAATCATCCCTCTATTTGTAGGTTTAACGCTCTATGACGTGCTCTACACCTCTAGCTGGGTTGTCGATGGTAACTCGATTGTCGATCAGTATGAGACTGACTGGGAAGGGCGCACAGTCTATGCCGCTCAAGTTGTTAAACGAACCTATGAATACTCCACCCAAACGTGGGTACTTTTTACGGGTTATTTGAAATGTTAGCTGGGATGTTTGTTTTCAGCGCACGATTTTCCCCCGCGATTCTAATCAGTACCTATTTATCTAGAAATACCCAGCCAATCTGGAAGCCATTGCAGCCAAAGCGGTTTGCTTGGAGTATTGGTGCAAGCATGATTTTGGCGTGTATTTTATATTTTAATCCAGATGTTTTTGCAACATGGATCAATGTGCTATTCGGAGGTGAATTACTGCCGGTCACACAAAATTACATGCCGAGTTGGATACCTAGTTTGGTTTGGGTTTGTATTGTCTTTATGTGGTTAGAGGCTACCTTAGGATTTTGTGCAGGGTGTAAGGTCCACTCTTTACTAGTCAAAATAGGGTTCATCAAAGAAGAGTGTTTAGCTTGTAATAATATTAATTGGAAAAATGTGACAGAGACACCGAAAAGTTGATTAAGTCTTAAGGTATCTTAAATTGGAACAGGCTATTAGAGGTAAATTCACATGGTAGACGAAGTATCTGAGAGTGATGTAGAGGATCTTAGTAGGGTGGAATCTGCAAGGGAGGCCTTCATTGAAATAGCGGAGGTAAACATTATGAATACAATGTTTGCTTATAGCCCAAGGAGGTGTATTAAACAATACTCAAGGAATCGGGTTAACAAAACTTATAATTTTGTACTTGAGTCAAAGCAAACGGTACAGAGCATCAGTCTGTCGAAAGAAAAATAATTTTGTTCGGAACTATGTGCTAATTGTAGGCTAATGAATTTTGATGGCTGCTGAAGTCCTAAAATGGGGGGCATCGCGAAACGCGATGTTGCGAATATTGGGAGTGGTTTTATGGGTTTGGTTACGATTGTAAATCGTATGCGGGTGGACTATTCCACGGAAATCAGTGCTGCTGTGTTGCGACCTTCATTTTTGGCTACGTACAGTTGTTGATCAACTTGATTATAGATCTCGTTTTCATTTAATAGGTGGCTGGGCGCGAAAACGCCCACTCCAAAAGAGGCGGTGAGGAACTTTGAAACACTGCTAGAATTATGTTCAATCTCTAACGCTTCAATGTCAGTACGGATCTTATTTGCAAACGCGAGAGCTTGATCGTTGTTTTCAACACTGAAGATAATTAAGAACTCTTCACCACCCACTCTAAAGGCTAAGTCATAAGCGCGTTGGGTGTTTTTATCGATCATGCTGGCGACCGACTTTAGAGCGTAATCACCTTGTAAATGACCATAGGTATCGTTGTATTGTTTGAAGTAATCTATGTCCATTAAAATGACTCCAAACAGCTTTTTGTCTCGCTTGGCTTTACGCATCTCTTTAGAAAAGAACATTTCAAAATAATTACGATTATATAGACCTGTTAGCTTGTCGGTAATTGAAACTTCTTCAATCTTTTTTTCACTGGTGATGTCTGTCAGAAAGAGATTGAAATAATTGATATTAAAGTCTTGATCAAATTGAGGTTCAATGCTCATTTCAAACCAAACCTTTTCATCAAGAATGATTTTCTGAATCTGCATCTTGGCACCCTTTTCTGAGCTTAAAATGTCTTTTAATTGCTGCAGTTGTTCAGGTTCGTCAATGAAAAAATGGCTGTCTGATCCGGTCATCTCTTGAACCGTCGAGTTTAAGGCACGACATAAAGCATGGCTGATGTTGTGAATCATGCCATTTGGGTCCAATTCAGCCATTAAAATATTTTGATCAATCAAATGCAGTTGTTTGGAGACCTCTTTATTCACGCCTATTAAGTTTTGAATGATATAAATGGTAATGATAATGGAAAACAGCAGAAGAAATACTAATGACAGAACTTTTTCTAAGTTGCGCGCTTGAGTTGATGTGTTTAAGAAGTTTTGTGCTTTATTGGAGGCAAAATCAATTAACACTTGGTTTGCTATAAAGAAGTCAGCTTGAACTTGGTTAAGTTCATTCAAGCGCGAGCCCTGAATGGGGTGCATGTCCGAAACTGAGGGGTTTGAAGGGATGTTTTCGGCCAGTTTAAAAAACTTGTTGTACTGGTTTAATATGTTTTTAACATCAATTTCCGACCCTAAATAACGTTCGTTAATAATGTCGAATTCTTGCTGCATCGCAAACCGTCTAGTTTCTATTTGACGGATGGTAGCGTTATTGTTGTGATTATTGTGTTGCGAGAGTAAAAGATTTACTTGTAGGATTTCAGTATTAAGATTGCGAGCAGCAATACCTACCGCAAGAGGGTGTTGAAAAATATTTTCTGTTGCGCTAGCCAAGGTATCCATTTGATAAATGGCGTAACCACCAAAACCCGTGAACATAATGATAATGGACGCAAAGGCAAGCTGGAGTTTTTTAAAAGTATTCATAATGACCATCTAGTTAAACTTAAATTTTAATCCATTACTAACTTTAGCATTTTCATGCAATTTCGGGTGGTTTTTTCATAATGCTTGTTTTAAGTGATTGAAATAGCAACGTTTGAAATAATTAAGTGAGCCATCGTTTTGGTATGGTTTTAAGGTGAGTTGACCGTTTGCAAAGGTTGGGCTTTTATAGTTATGCTATTGAAGCTGACCAGGCCTGGTGGCTTTCAAAAATCACTGTATCATGCGATTTTAAAAACCTTACTTATAGGTTGAGTATAAAGATGTATGACTATGTAATAGTTATAAATATTTTCTTAGATTAGCTAGAAAAGTAGGCTATAATCGGCGAATACCTTTATTCTAAAAAGGCTTTAAAAGTGAAGTCCTCATTTGTTACAAAAATTCAGCAAAATATTCAGATTTTAGCGATTAGCTTGGGATTTTCCATGGGGATAGTTGCCTCTGTTGAGGCCCAAGAAACCTTAGTGTTCGCCCCATTGCCGAAAGAGAGTGAAGTTGCCACGATTACCAGAAGCTTACCTTTGGCCAATGAAATGGCGCGCATTTTAGACCGGAAGGTAACCGTTAAATATTATAAAAATTATCATGAAATCATCCAGGCTTATCTGGCGGGGGCCGTTGATATTGTTCAGCTGGGGCCTTTAAACTATATCGCACTGCATAAGGTAGCGGCAGGTCTGCAACCGATTGTCTCTATACGCGCCGCTAAAAATCAACAAAGCTATCGCTGTGTGCTTGTGGCGCCGCTGGATGGACTGGCGCAGTTGGATGAAATTAAACAAATTGCAGCACCTAAAGTGTTATTAACTCAGCCATTATCGACTTGTGGCTGGATGGCGGCGGAGGCATTTTTTGCGGATGCAGGTTTAACACTATCGGATTACGCCTATCAATCTGAAGGTGCACACGACCGAGTGGCACTTGCACTATTACGAAATGAAGGGTCTATCGGCTGTATGGCAGATTTTATTGCGGAACGTTTTCAAGGCTTAGGGCTGGAGGTTTTAAAAGAGGGACCCTTGAATCCAATGTTTGCTTTGATTTCGAATCCTAAAAAATTGCTTCCCACGGAATTACAAAAGCTACAAACCCAATTATTGGGATTATCGGCTGAAAAGCTTCAGACGTTGGGAGTGGGTAAGTTTGGTTTTGTGGTATTTGATCAGCAACAGATGACGCAGTTTACAGACCGAGTTGAGAAATTGGCGACGAAAAATGAACAATTGAGTGAATTGCAACTTTTGGATGTGACGCCATGATCCGCCGAGAGCTGGCTAAACCGCGCGAAAAATTTTGGGCCGTTTTACTGATTGTGGTACTTTGGCTCTTGAGCTTGTTATTTGTGTCTAAAAGTTTTCTTGAGCAAAAAGAACTCTATTTAGAAAAACAAAACAGTACACAAAAGATTGCCTGGAAAGCAGTAGAATCTATCCATATAAAAGGCGTTGATGCCTATTTCTTTAGTTTAAAAGCTTCAAAGGCGGTCATGGACTTACTGCTTTTGGCGCAAGATCCTCAGCAGGCTAAATTTGCACGCCTCTCTTTATATCGCTTACTGTATGGCAATTATCAAACCCTAAAACAGCAGGGGTTATCCATTTTTCACTTTCAAGATTCACAAACCCGGAGCTTTTTAAGATTTCATAAGCCGAGTCGGTTTGGTGATGATTTATCGATTATCAGACCTTCCCTTCTTCGCGTAAAAGAAAGTTTAACGCCCCTACATGGTTTCGAGGTTGGTTTATTACAGTCGGGATTTAGACATATTTATCCTATTCAAAAAAATGACCAGTTTCTGGGAACGGTCGAGTTTAGTCAACCGTTTGAATCTTTAAGAAAAGAGATGGCCTTATTAGACGATAGCCTGGAATATGGCTTAATTCATAAGAAAAGCTTACTTGAATTTAAAATGGCTTCAAATGCCGACAATATTTATGCAGAGAGTGCTTTTTCTGACGAGTGGTTAGAAGAGGACCCTTTAAGAAAACTTTCCCCATCTTCTGCCATCATGTCCAGTGAGATGAGGTTAGTCGGACATCTTGCAAAGCGGGATCGTCAAGTTGTGTTAGGTTTGACTTCTGGTCAATCTTTCTCGCAAGTCTACTTTGTTAAAGGCACCTATAAAGTGCTTAATTTTATTGCGATTAATGATGTTTCTCATGAAAATAATGCTTATCTAGTCTCCTATCGTCTAGCCAAAGACTTGGATAGGTTATTGAGAAACAGTCTTATTTTTGCCCTGATGGCAACCATCATTGCTCTGGTTCTGGGCTTTATTGCTTTGAGTTGGGTTTCGGCTAAACGCGCACAGCAGAAGAGTCTGGATTTTTTAGAACTCATTAATGAGACCATGGCACAAGGCCTTTATGTGGTTAATTCTAAAGGGTTGATTACAGAGATAAACAGCGCTGCATTAACCTTTTTGGGGCTGACAAAACAAGCCGTATTAGGTAAACGAGCCCATGATTTATTTCATGTGGACAGAATGGAACCAGGAGGTAGTCAGACAGATTGTTATTTAGAGGGGCTGGGTAAGAGTGGTTTTAGTGGTGAATTACAGTTTTTAAACCATGTGCAGAACCCATGCTGGGTGAGAGTGAATAGTCGGCAGCTATTGGAGGGGACTAAAAACCTGGGCAATGTGGTTATGTTTCATGATATTTCTACCGAACGCAAAAATGCAGAAAGTTTGCGCGTGGCGGCTACGGCTTTTGAAACTCAAGAAGGCATTATTATCACGGATATCGAAGGGATTATCTTGCAAGTCAACTCCGCTTTTAGCCGATTGACGGGGTATTCTTCGGAAGAAGCCGTCGGCGTAAAGCCGGGTGTTCTTTTGCATTCAGGAATGCAGAGTAAGGATTTTTATGCTGAAATGTGGACGGTTTTAAAAGCTAAACAATCTTGGCAGGGTGAAGTTAGGAACTGCCGAAAAGATGGTATACAGTACTTAGAGTGGTTAACGGTTGAAGCTGTACAGAATGAAAAGGGTGAGGTTTCTCAGTATGTCGGCAGTTTTTCAGATATTACCGAACGGAAAAAAGCCCAGGACGAGATTTTTAATTTAGCTTTCTATGATCCCCTCACACAACTCCCGAACCGACGTTTACTGAAAGAGCGTTTAAACCATGCTCTCCTTATGAGTGAGCGGTTACAGCAGTGTGGAGGCCTAATATTTATTGATTTGGATGATTTTAAGACCTTGAATGATACTAAAGGACATTCTATGGGCGATGAATTACTGGTCGAAGTGGCTCGTCGTTTACAGGCCTCGGTACGTGAAATGGATACTGTCGCGCGCTTAGGAGGGGATGAGTTTGTTGTATTACTGACAGATCTCGGTCCAATAGATCAGGATGCCATTAGTACGGTGCAAGTTGTAGCGAATCATATTTTAGAGTCTTTTACTGAAGGATTTAAACTCAGTGGTGGTGTGTACCGTTCTACCCCGAGTCTTGGGGTGGAGATGTTCTTAGGCAAAATCTTAAGTGATGAGGAAATCATAATGCACGCTGATATGGCGATGTATCAAGCGAAGAAAGCGGGGCGTAATCGAGTCTGTTTCTTTAATCCGCAAATGCAAGAAAAGATTGAAAGAGCTCAGGCCTTTGAAGAGGATATGGCGGTTACGATTGAAACGGGCTTTACGCAGTTAGAGCTCTATTATCAGGCGCAAGTGGACTTGCATAGCAAGGTCCAATCCGTCGAGGCATTGATCCGTTGGCATCATCCGCAAAAAGGCATGGTGTCACCAGTAGACTTTATTCCGATGATTGAAGGTAATGGCCAAATTCTTCCAGTAGGTGGTTGGATTTTAAGAACGGCTTGTGCTCAACTGTTTAAATGGCAGTCAAATGCACTCTCTCAACATTTAACATTGGCGGTGAATGTCAGTGCTAAGCAGTTATTAAATGCTGATTTTGTCACGCAATTACAAGAAATTGTTGTCAGCAGTGGTATCAATCCATCCGGGCTTAAAATAGAACTGACAGAAAGTTCCGTCGTCCATGATATTGATAAGGCGATTGCCGTTATGAACGCCATTCGTGGCTTAGGGATTGAATTGTCAATGGATGATTTTGGAACGGGATATTCGTCGCTTACCTATCTAAAACGTTTACCTTTGTCGCAATTAAAAATAGACCAATCTTTTGTGAGAGATTTAGAGCATGATGCCGACAGCCTGGCGATTGTGCAAACCATTCTCGCGATGGCGAAAACCTTAAAGTTGACTGTGGTAGCTGAAGGCGTTGAAACACTGAAGCAAAAAGAGTTGTTAGAGTTGGATGGTTGTCAGCTCTTTCAAGGCTATTATTACAGTCGTCCCGTGCCAGTAGAGGCGTTTGATAAGTTATTGGGTTGAAGTGACTGAACTATGTGAACATCGTGTGAAATATGGGTAGGCACTTTCAATGTAACGTTCATTAGCACGGGTCATAAACAGCAGGCAAAAAAATCCCAGAATAAAATCTGGGATTTTTTGTATCAAAAGAACGTAACTCAAAACGTTACGCTTCTATTTGATCTATTTTGCAGCCGTATAAAGTTCTGAAACTTTGTTCCAGTTAACCACGTCCCACCAAGCTTGCATGTAAGCTGGGCGTAGGTTCTGGTAACGTAGGTAGTATGCGTGTTCCCAAACATCCAAACCTAAAACAGGTGTTCCTTGAACCTTAGCGCAATCCATTAAAGGGTTGTCTTGGTTAGGAGTAGAAGAGATTTCTAGTTTTCCGTCAGCAGACACGGTTAACCAAGCCCAACCAGAACCGAACTGAGTTGCGCCCGCTGTATTGAATTTAGTTTTCATGTCATCAAAGCTACCGAAAGTGGCATTGATATCATCTGCAAGTGCGCCTGTTGGAGCACCCATGCTGTCGCCAGTCATCACATCCCAAAAGAATGAGTGGTTCCAGTGTCCACCACCGTTGTTACGCACAGCTGGAGGGAGTGTACCTGCTACTGCACAAAGTTCATCTAGCGTCTTATCTTCTAACTCTGTTCCTGCAATCGCAGCGTTAACGTTAGTGATATAAGCTTGGTGATGTTTAGTGTGGTGAATTTCCATGGTACGAGCATCGATAGAAACTTCTAGAGCATCGTAGTCATAAGGTAAAGCGGGAAGCGTAAAAGCCATTGTGATTTCCTTTTAAAATGGATAAATGATATTAACTTTTCTATTGTATCTTTTAAGTTGAAATTGTAAATACCTGAGTAAATTGATAGGTTATTAAATACATTAAACTTTATAAACCAAAGTGACCAGGCCTGGTAGGTTTATTGTGGGGTTCTAAAGAGATTTACCACGAAGACACGAAGTCACGAAGAAAAGATTTAAGAGGATTTGGCCCTCCGCCCACATGGTTTGCTAAAGCCGCAGGACATGCCCAACGCTCACATGGTTTTGTACAGTCGCTGGATTTGCTAGGCCTGGTGGTTCTCTCTTAAAACTTCGTGTCTTCGTGCCTTCGTGGTTCAAATGTTTTAATTAATGCGTTTTGACCCTGCGCTCACATGATTTTATAAGGCCGCAGGATATACCAGGCCTGGTCAATCCCTCTTTAAAAGATATTGTCTAAACGTTCTGGTGGCGGTGTCATATTGCCCATCTTTTCAACTTCTGCGGGGGGCATCTGCATATAATAGCCTTTAGTGGTCATCGCCTCATAGACAATTTTAGCATCACCTCGCGCCATCTTTCTTTCAGGGGTCAAATCAAAATCAATTACGTGAGCCGGTTCGCCGAACATCAGTAAGAGTTCATCAGGCAACTCTTCTAAACCCGTTTTTTAGGTACGAAAAGGAAAAGTTCTGGTTTCTTTGGGCTCTTGTAGGCCGATACAATTATTATGTTCATCGAGTGCTTATTCCTTATTCTCGTTCTAAAGTATTCTGGTTTTGAGTTATTATATCAAAATCAAAGGGTGCATAAAACGCACATTATCTAAACGTTTGGTAAAGATATTGGTGAATGTTTGATAAAGATTAGGCAAAATTTGGTGCTGAAAAACTTGACCCATCATCAGTATTTCCTTATTCTTTTCAGATTCGAAGTAAAAAACTGGATTTTAGCGTGATATTAGGAAATAAAGTAAGTGTCTTTGGTGGGACTGGATTTGTTGGCAGAGAAGTGGTCAATGAGTTGTCTAAAGTGGGTTATGAGGTGACACTTTTAGTTCGTAGACCAGAGCGGTATCGTGATTTTTCCCTTTACTCCAATACGGTTGTCAGGGCTTTATCCTCTTATGATGCTGAACCGCTAACAGCGGCCCTTGCTGGAACCGATATTATCGTGAACTTGATCGCTGATCGTTCAACCGGTACCGAAAGGATAGAGCCGTCGGAGTTGGTTCATGTTAACCAAAAGATCAAGGCCGCCTCAGAAATTGCAGACGTTAAACGTGTTTTGAGCCTATCGCAAATAGGGGCCTCTGGTGATGAAAAGGGACGTGATTGGCTTGGGCTATTAGCCGAAGCGGATGACTTAATGCAGGCTGTTTCCTGTGCAAATGTGACCATCTTTAAACCCAGCTTGTTGATTGGTGAGAATGATGATACGACAGTACGTTTTGCTAAGCAGTTGCAGCGTATGTCGTTGTTGATGGTGGCAAACGTGAATACAGTCGTTCAGCCAGTTTGGATCAAAGATTTTGCTTTGGCCTTTGTGGGTTCGATTCGTAACCCTGCGACTTTTGGTCAAAAACTTGAAGTGAGTGGCGAAGAACGTATGACGCTTAAAGAATTAGGGCAATTAGTCGCCGAGATTATGCAGAAAGAAGCGATTGTCTTTCCTATGTGTCGTTTGAATGCAACGATTATGGCTAAATTGGGTGCATTTTCTCCCGTGGCGTCTGTTTCGGAATCTCAGTTACTGATGCTGAAACACGATATGATTTCTGAAAGCGATTTTTCATCGACTTTTGGTTTTATGCCGGGTGGCTTGGAGTGGGTTATTTCAACCTACGCCGCACCGCATAATATTCGTGAACGTTACAATTTTTACCGTAAAAAAGCGGGTCGTAACCCTCGTGAGCTTGGGTGAACTTATGGGCATCCATTTAAGTGGATGTAACGGTTTAGTCACCTGAAAGAGAGCCGTCTTTATTGACGGCTTTTTTATTGGTAAAGTCAAAAAATAAACAAAGGATCATATTGTGGGTTTAGAGGTCTATTTAGTGGGGGGTGCCGTTAGAGATGGTTTGCTCGGTATAGCCGTCTATGATCGTGATTGGGTCGTGGTTGGAGCAACCCCTGAGGAGATGTTGGCGGATGGCTTTCAGCAGGTGGGGAAAGATTTCCCCGTTTTCTTGCATCCCACCACTAGAGAGGAGTATGCCTTAGCCAGGACGGAGCGTAAAGCAGGTGTCGGTTATCATGGCTTTGAGGTGTTTGCCGATCCAAGTGTGACGCTAGAAGAGGACCTTATTCGCCGAGATTTAACCATTAATGCCATGGCACAGTCGCCCTCAGGTGATATCTTTGATCCCTATGGCGGTCAGCAAGATTTAGAGAATAAAATCCTGCGTCATGTGTCAGAGGCATTTGAGGAGGATCCTTTACGAGTTTTGCGGGTGGCACGTTTTGCGGCTAAGTTAGCGCCTTTTGATTTTAAGTTAGCACCAGAAACGCAACTCTTGATGACGCAGATGGTGGCTGGTGGAGAGCTGACTGATTTAACCCCTGAGCGAGTTTGGCAAGAAGTCGTTAAAGCCTTGAATACGAAGTCTCCAAGTCTGTTTTTTGCCGTATTGGATAGCGTGGGGGCGGTCGCTGTTTTATTTCCCGAGCTGTTTGCTCTGCATAGCGTCACACAGCCCAAGAAGTATCATCCTGAAGGCGATGCTTGGATTCATACGATGATGGTATTGGATGCTGCAGCAAGGCTGTCAAATGATCCGATGGTGCGTTTTTCTGCTTTGGTACATGATTTAGGGAAAGCGATTACCCCAGAAGAGTTATGGCCTAAACATCATGGCCATGAAAAGGCTGGGGTGCCGATTGTGGCGGAATTGTGTGAACGTTACCGAGTACCCAAAAAATGGCAAAAGCAGGCTTTAAGAGTCACAGAATGGCATGGTTTGATTCATCAAGGGTTGAATAGGACAGAGTCGGGCACTCTTTTGCCTTATTTGAAACCGGTGACCTATTTAAAAGTCATTAAAGGCTGCGGTGCTCTAAAAGATGCTATAGGGTTTGAAAAAGTTTTACTCGCCTGTAAAGCAGATGCACAAGGCCGATTGGGTTTTGAGTCAGTGGATTATCCGCAGGCGGTCTTTTGGATGGAAGTCTTGGAAGTTGTGAATCAAGTTGATAACCAAAAGATTCTTCAGCAGGGGTTTAAAGGGGCTGAAATCGCAGAGGCGATAGATAAGGAAAGAGAGAGATTGATTGCGGAGTTTATTCAGGCTTATGTATCGACCTGAAGCAAGAGTGACCAGGCCTGGCATGTCCTGCGGCCTTCCAAGGAGATAAGAGCGCAGGGTCACTCTGAATGGCAAACGTTTATCGCTTAAAGTGCTTTAGAGAAGCTAAAGGCACCACGGATTTCGCCTTTTACATAACCCGTTGCTTTATCATTCGGGTAGAGTTTGTGGATTGCGCCTGTAATCGGTGCTGCAATGTCAGTGCCGTGACATTTTAAACAGACATTACCGGTTGCAATGGCTTTCATATAACGGAATTCTTGAACACCATTTTCAGTCACAATTTCAGAAAACTCCATGCCTTTAACGGTTGTGCCGGCCGCCAATTTTGCATTAAACCTTTCAAGTACAGTTGTTTCCCAGTTATCGGCTGTTGCTGTTGCACCACGAGGCTTTAAGCTAACGCGGTTAATTTTCCAACCGGTTTTTTGAGCTAATTCATAAGCGATCTGTGGTGCTTTGCTGTGACAGAAAGCAATTGATGGCACAGGGCCACCGCCATTCTTCATGCTGTTCTGCAAAGCAGGTTTTAATTCGCCACCGAATTGCTGAGCAATCGAGCGAGCTTCTTCATTAGTCGGTTGTGTATTTGCGAGTGCAGGTAGGGTAATTAATCCGCTTAATGCAAGTGCCGTGAGTGTCGTTTTCATGGGGTGCTTTCCTAATATTTTTATGGATTAAAGAGTAATATCGTTTAGTATAGTCATAAGTGCAGACAATTGATAGAACAGTTTTATTTATACTAGTGTGCTAATTCTATTTCCTGTTTGGTTTTTCAGTGGTAAAGTTCTATTCTTGTATGAATAAATCAGACGAATTAAAGTGGCTTTATAGTAAGGTTCTACTTTAAAACTCGGGCAAATAGTTCGAACACAAATACATATGTTAAAAAGGTAGTAAAGATGTTTTCAATGATTAAGGCGCGTTCTAAAAGCGTGCTCATCCCTGTCGGTATTATTGTGCTGGCCATTGCCTTCTTTGGCTATTTTGCAGAGACCAAACCGGAACAGCCTCCCGTGCAGATCAAGGAAAAGGTCTGGATGGTTGAGACGATTCCGGCTAAGTTTGAAAGTTTATCTCCTGTGCAGACGTTGTATGGCAAGGTTGAGTCATTTTCTTTGGTCAGCGCCGCCGCGCCTATTGCGGGTGTGATTGAAAGTGTCTGGGTCAAGGATGGACAGTCGGTTAAAGCGGGGGACGCTTTGGTTAGTATGAGCGCCTCGGATTTGGAGGTTCCATTGCAGCAAGCTAAGGCAGATGTCGCGGATACGACTAGTCGTCGTGT
>VCMI01000165.1 GCA_006222135.1 Thiomicrorhabdus sp.
ACACGACGACTATCAATGCTTGGCGCTGTGCTGAACCTGCCTCGTGTCTCATAAATACCTGCACGCTTATGATATTTTTTCTTTCTACATAAATACTGGTGTAACAAACCTCCGCTTGATTTATCTTTGTAGATAAATTGGTAAATACGTTCATGACTTATTTTTATGTTGTGGCTTATCTTAATTCGACCACTCACTTGTTCAGGGCTCCAACGCTGCTTCAAGTAGTGAATAACAAGTTCCCAGCAGTCATGACGAYWTTCTTTTTTTTGCTTTACTTGACCGTCTTTCGACGGCTTGTGTATGTGCAAGCAACGGTCGCCAACCACGGGATTTAATATTGCGTTTGAGTTCACGGCTAATGGTCGATTTATGACGTTTTAACTCGTCTGCGATAGTCGTAATGCTATATCCGGCACGTTTGAGTCCGTAAATGTGATATCTTTCTTCTAAGGTCAGTTGATGATATGTGCTCATTGGGCAACACCTCTTTTGTGTAGGAACTTAAAAGGTAGCTTATCAACTGGCCTTTTTCAATTCCTATAGGTGTTGCACTTACTAGTTGAATCTATGTTCTGTAAAACCCTAAATGAATTGGCTTCTGGTTTAGACGGCATTGCATAAATAACCAGGCCTGGTCAAACGTAGTCGAATACAATAACGCCCATGGACTTCATCAATCAAATTGGCCTGTTCGCCATCTCTCTCATTGCAAATCTGTTTTCCGCTTTAGCAGGGGGAGGCGCAGGCTTATTGCAACTACCCGCTTTATTGTTTTTAGGTTTACCCTTTGGAACCGCGCTCGCCACTCATAAGGTCGCAAGTGTCTTTTTAGGCCTGGGTGCCACGGCTCGTCATCTTAAATCATCGACCTTTGATTGGAAGTTCTCTGTCTTTATTCTCGCCACAGGTCTTCCAGGAGTGGTGCTAGGCGCCAGTATCATCTTGCAGGTTGATGATAACGTTGCCCAAGGGTTGCTTGGCTTGTTAACGTTCTGCTTAGGTCTCTATTCTTGGTTTAAACCGCAATTAGGCCGAATTCATGAGAGTAAAAATAGAAACCTACCAGGCCTGATGATGGGTGGAGGCATTTTGTTTTTAATTGGCGCCTTAAATGGTTCTTTAACGTCAGGTACGGGTTTGTTCGTCACTTTATGGCTAGTGCGCTGGTTTGGTTTAGATTATAAAACGGCGGTCTCTTATACCTTGGTGTTGGTCGGTATCTTCTGGAATGGATCGGGAGCGATTACCTTGGGATTTTTAGGGGATATTCAATGGGATTGGTTGCCGGCACTGATTTTAGGCTCTCTCATTGGCGGTTATTTGGGGGCGCATTTAGCGATTGTTAAAGGTAATGGTTTGGTGAAGTGCTCTTTTGAAGTAATAACCATTTTGGTCGGTCTGTCATTAATAACAAAAGCATTGCTTTAAAAGAGTCTAACAGGGCCAACTCTTTCATCTCTTCATCTCTTCATTTTTTAGTTTGAGAGATGCTAGCAACCAAATCGTTGAATTTTGGACAAAAAAATACCCGCAGCTCCATTAGAGCTACGAGTATTTTTGAATCGAAACTTAGTTAAGCGTTAGCTTAACTAACTAAACTATCAACGATAGGTTTTGAAATCGAACTACTTAACGATTTCAACCTCAACACGACGGTTTTCAGCACGACCTACTTTAGTTGCATTGTCAGCAACTGGAGCGGCTTCACCCATACCTGTCACAATCATGCGATCAGGGACAACGCCTTTGTTCCCTAGGTAATCAGCAACTTCTTGCGCACGTTCTTCAGAAAGAGTTTTATTGTAAGCTGCTGGCCCCGTGCTGTCAGTGTGACCTGTAATGGCAACTTTGCAACCACAGTCACGATTCAGGTATTTTGCGAAAGTATCAAGCTCAGGGATATCTGCTGTTTTGATATCGTATGTGTTAAAGTCAAAGTGACTAATGTATTTAGGTGGAGCAGGCATAACGACAGGAGCAGGAGCCATTACGACTGGTGCCGGAGCTGGAGTTACCACGACGACTGGAGCTGGCTTAGGCTCTGCAATGCCTTCACATTTATTGATGGCCGTTTCTGGTGTCCAGTAGTTTGTGCGTACACAACGATTCCAAGAATCACGTACAACATCACCATCAGAGTCGACAGCATAAGCGCCTTGACCGTTGTCTTGGATATCTGCAGAATCTATTACAAGAGTCTGCGCCTGAACGCCAAAAGCCGCTAAAGACAATACGGCCGCAAGGGGAAGTAATTTAGTTTTCATGAGAAAATCCTTAACATATTTAAAAGAGTAACTTTACAAGTTTAATATAACACTTCAATCGTTAATTAGCATAGTCAAATTTACTAACTTATTAAGGGTTAGATAAGGTTGCTAGAGTGAAGTCTAACGTATTATAATTTTTTTCTGAATTATTTGAAAGGGATATCTTTAGGACGGACAAATTGCGTCAATTTACCATCACCTTGTTCAAGGTTATGCCAGTCTTGCGGCAGAATAAAGTGTGCTAGCGAGGCGGTTGGAAAGAGGTGAATTGCATCTTGTTCAGGCTCGTTGTGCAAGAATCGATACAGATACTCTAATCCGGGGTTGTGGCCAATAATCATCACACGCATAGCCGCTGGTGCATCGCCGAGTACCTTTTTTAAGGTATTTAAGTCAGCCAGATAGAGTTCATCTACGGTAATCTTATTAGCTGGACATTCGCTGCAGATACGGCGCAGTGTCTGTTGTGCTCTTTGTGCTGGCGAGACCAGTATTAGATCCGGCATTAAATTCTGAGATTTTAACCACTTGCCCATTTTTAGAGCATTCTTTTTACCTTTGTCTGACAGAGGTCGATCAATATCCAATAAGTCAGGTTGCTTCCAATCTGATTTGGCATGTCTAAGTAACAATAACTCACGTAATTTACTGGCCATTTTGATGGTCTGCCATATTGAGTGCGAAGGAGCGTGAATTGACTGTTTTATGGTGAATAGTCTTGACCGAGATTGCCATTGATCTACCCAATGCCATATTCTGAACGGTAGGTTTTCATCGCATCCAGATACTGTTGGCTTAAAGGATCATCAGAGTGCGCTAGGTAGTCAATAATATCGTTTAAAGTAATAATGCTCATGACGGGAATGTCGTACTCTTGTTCCACTTCTTGGATGGCTGAAAGACTGCCTTTGCCTTTTTCCATACGGTCCAAGGCTATGACAGCACCGGCTGGTTTTGCACCGTTGGCGGTGATAATATCCATGGCTTCTCGAATGGCTGTGCCCGCTGTAATGACATCATCGATAATCAAAACATTGCCTTGTAATGGATGGCCGACAATATTGCCACCTTCACCATGGTTTTTGGCTTCTTTACGGTTAAAGGCATAAGGTTTGTCGATATCGAAGTCTAATGCCAATGAGACACTGGTCGTTGCCGCGAGCGGGATACCTTTATAGGCTGGGCCAAATAAGACATCAAATTCAAAATTAGACTCTTTTATCGCACCCGCATAGCCTCTGGCAAGAGTGGCTAACTGAGAGCCTGTATTGAACAGGCCTGCATTGAAAAAATACGGGCTGATGCGACCAGATTTAAGAGTGAACTCTCCAAGCTTTAGGACACCGGTTTGCATTACGAATTCGATAAATTGATTTTTATTCATTTAGAGTAGGGCTTTTTCTTTTTATTGAGTAGTGCAACATTTTACTCCAAGCGATTCCTTACACCAAATTTTTATGGGTTTTCTCAGTTTTTGAGAAGCTGTCGGAGGCTAAGTGCTGTCTTGATTTGCATAGGGTCAAGGAGTTGAGCTTATGTTGTCTCAATCCCTGCAAACGTTTTCAATTTTTGAATCTCTTCTGCCCAAATAGAGGAGTCAGCCGTTTCCAAAATCATCGGAAAACCATCAATTCGACTGTCGGCCATGAGTAATTCAAATGCGTGCCAGCCAATTTCACCCTGTCCAAGACTGTGGTGCCGATCCAGTCTTTGTCCTAAGACCGCTTTAGAGTCATTAATATGCATGCCTTTCAGGTATTCAAAACCGACTACAGATTCAAAATCTGCCATTACGCCGACATAGTCATTGCGTAAGTCATAGCCTGCCGCATATGCATGGCAAGTATCAATACAAACTCCAATACGCGTTTTGTCTTCGACTTTTTCAATAATATGCGCAAGCTGTTCATGCTTATACCCTAGGTTTGAGCCTTGCCCTGCGGTATTCTCAATGACCGCTGTAACGCCTTGCGTTTGCTCCAAAGCAAAGTTAATCGATTCAGCAATGTAGTCCAAGCAAACGTCTTCACTTATTTCGCGCAAATGACTCCCAGGATGAAAGTTAAGGAGTCTAATGCCGAGTTGCTCACAGCGCTGTAACTCATCAATAAAGGCATCGAGAGATTTTTGGCGTTTATCGATATCTGGATGGCCCAAATTAATAAGATAACTGTCGTGTGGCAGAATCTGCTCTGGGCCATAACCGTAGAGTTCACAGTTGGTTTTGAACTGCTCAATACTGCTTTCGGTCAAAGACTTTGCCTCCCATTGGCGTTGGTTTTTTGTGAATAAAGCAAACGCCGTTGCACCAATTTCATGAGCTCTTAAAGGAGCATTTTCAACACCGCCTGCCGCGGAAACGTGGGCACCAATATATTTCATAAATCCAATCTAGTCCTTAGGTTGCTTTTTATTTGGGTTGTTGACTATTATTTTCCCGTAAATATTTGCAAGAACAGTTCATCTTGGCACGGTATCTGCAGTATACAGAAGAATAATAGACAAGAAATTGACACTTGGGTCTTTAGCACGACTGAAGCCCGTTCTTGATAGGCATAATTGAAACACAAGGAAAGCGTTATGGCGATTGATTTAAGAAAAGTAGAACCTTTAGGCTCTAAAAGTGTGTTGTTAGAGCAAGCGATGCGTCGTCAAAGGGACAGTGGTGCTCATAAAGCGAACACTAACCGTTTTCATGATATTGATATGTCTGACATGATTACGCCTGATTTCCAGTGGCTTAATGAAGATAAAACGGCTATTGAAGGACTGGTTAAGCAGATGGATGCCTCAATTGGTCTGTTGGCTAACCAAATTCGTGATGTGGAAGCGAAGTCGAGAAGGTCGGCATTGACGATGGAAAAAGAACAACAACTTCTATTTAAACAAATCCGTACTTTGAATGGTTTATTAAAAAAACAGATCGATATTTTTGGCTCGGTTGAACGTCAAATGTCTACTATCGAGATGAAGCAAATAATCTTGTTCCGCAAATCGGCTTAGGCCTGGTGGCTGGTTTAATGTCAGCCGTCACTATTTTGGCAACCGCACCTTGGTTGACGGTCTTGATGGAAAGCATTCGTTAAAAATGAGTGGGTGCCAGTTTTTATGATCCATAGATTCAACTAGTAAGTGCAACACCTATAGGAATTGAAAAAGGCCAGTTGATAAGCTACCTTTTAAGTTCCTACACAAAAGAGGTGTTGCCCAATGAGCAGTCGTCGTGT
>VCMI01000027.1 GCA_006222135.1 Thiomicrorhabdus sp.
AGCACAATGCAAAAAACAATGGTGCTCAAAGAAGTTTAAATGCTGCCACTCACGTGTCACGGTGTCATGCACTGGACAGGCGACACCGGTCTCATCTGGAAAACGTGAGCCTCGGTCAAAACCGATATGTAGGTGAAGCTCTTTGCGAGTGCTTCCATCATCAGAAAACGAAATGTCATTCACTTGCCAAGGCGATTGCAGGCCAAGAGCCATGCTAAATAAAGTAGTACTATTCATGGTGCTATTATCGCATTACCCACTACAAATCACATAGAGCCAAAAAAGCTTACGAAATAGCCATTTTAGACGGTTTTAGTTATAGACAAAACCTGCCTTCTCGAGTACAATTTGACCAATGAATTATTGCGATTAAAATTAAGCAGAAGTTGCTTTTACGGAGTATTTGGCAGAGATGAGTAAAGTCATTTAGCAAACTTAAAAAACGGAGTGAGCCCTCAACGGGGGGCTGGCTCCGTTTTTTTGTATGCACTGCTAGGAAACCGTAAAGAAGCTTTTTTAATTTTATCTAACCTGGATGGATGAATCAATGACACAAGCTTTGCTAGCTTTAGAAGATGGAACCCTTTTTTGGGGCGTTTCATTAGGCGCGGAAGGGGAGACGACTGGAGAAGTCGTCTTCAACACTTCGTTAACGGGATACCAAGAAATCTTAACGGATCCTTCGTATTTCAAACAGATTGTTACTTTAACGTATCCTCATATCGGCAACACCGGTGTGAATGCTGAGGATGAAGAATCTCCTCGCATTATGGCTCAGGGTTTAGTGATTAAAGACTGTCCTGTTCGAATGAGTAGTTTCCGTGCTGAAAAAACGTTACCGGATTATCTAAAAGAGCAGGGTGTCGTTGCCATTGCCGATATTGATACCCGTAAGTTAACGCGTTTATTACGTAGCAAAGGGGCTCAATCCGGTGTGATTGTCGCAGGCGATAATATTGATGCTGAAGCGGCCGTGGCTAAAGCAAAATCTTTCAGTGGCCTAAAGGGCTTGGATTTAGCGAAAGAAGTGACCACCGCTGAAACCTATATTTGGACAGAAGGCTCTTGGGAACTTGGCAAGGGTCATGCAGATTGTTCATCGAATAATGGCTTTCACGTCGTTGCCTACGACTATGGTATCAAGCGTAACATCCTGCGCATGATGGCAGATCGTGGTTGTAAGTTAACGGTTGTACCAGCAAAAACAACTGCAGCAGAAGTCTTGGCCATGAATCCAGATGGTGTCTTCTTATCAAACGGTCCTGGAGATCCAGAGCCTTGTGATTATGCGATTACCGCTATCCAGGAAATCTTAAAAACGGATATTCCGGTGTTTGGTATCTGTTTAGGACACCAGCTATTGGCTTTGGCCAGTGGCGCAAAAAGCCTCAAAATGAAGTTTGGTCATCACGGGGCTAACCACCCAGTGCAAGATTTAGAAACTAAAAAGTTATGATTACGGCGCAAAACCACGGTTTTGCAGTGGACGGTGATTCACTACCGGCAAATTTAATCGCAACGCACAAATCATTGTTTGATGGCTCATTACAAGGTATCTCTCGTACAGATAAGTCAGCATTCAGTTTTCAAGGGCATCCAGAAGCAAGCCCTGGTCCACATGATGTTGCCCCTTTGTTTGACCAATTCATCGAAAATATTAAAACCGCTAAAAACGCGTAACGGATAATAGGAAATAGAATGCCAAAAAGAAGTGATATAAAAAGTATTATGATTATTGGTGCTGGCCCTATTATTATCGGCCAAGCATGCGAATTCGATTACTCAGGAGTACAGGCGTGTAAAGCGCTTAAAGAAGAGGGTTTCCGTGTAATCCTCGTCAACTCTAACCCAGCTACGATCATGACTGATCCTGATATGGCTGATGCAACCTATATTGAGCCAATTGAGTGGCAAACGGTTGAAACCATCATCGCTAAAGAGCGTCCTGATGCGATTCTACCGACAATGGGTGGGCAAACTGCATTGAACTGTGCGTTAGATTTAGATGCGAAAGGTATTCTAGAAAAATATAACGTTGAATTAATCGGTGCCAATGCGGACGCGATTGATAAAGCAGAAAACCGTGACCGTTTCCGTAAAGCGATGACTAAAATCGGTTTAGATATGCCGACTTCTGATGTAGCGCATAACCTGGAAGAAGCTTGGGTAATTCAAGAGCAAGTTGGTTTCCCAACGGTTATTCGTCCATCATTCACCTTAGGGGGCTCTGGTGGCGGTATTGCATACAATAAAGACGAATTTGAACAGATCTGTAAGTTCGGTTTAAACATGTCTCCGACCAGCGAGCTATTGATTGAAGAGTCAATTGAAGGTTGGAAAGAGTATGAGATGGAAGTGGTTCGCGATAAAAATGATAACTGCATTATCGTTTGTTCAATCGAGAATTTGGATCCAATGGGTGTCCATACGGGTGATTCCATTACGGTTGCGCCAGCACAAACTCTGACAGACAAAGAATATCAAATCATGCGTAATGCTTCTATTGAAGTTTTGCGTGAAATCGGCGTAGAAACGGGCGGTTCTAATGTCCAGTTCGCTATTGAACCTAATACAGGTCGTATGATTATCATTGAGATGAACCCGCGTGTCTCTCGTTCATCGGCTTTAGCGTCTAAAGCGACCGGTTTTCCGATTGCTAAAATCGCCGCGAAGTTAGCGGTTGGCTATACGTTAGATGAACTTTCAAATGATATTACGAATGGTGCAACGCCGGCCTCTTTTGAGCCAACAATCGATTACGTTGTGACTAAGATTCCACGTTTTACGTTTGAAAAATTCCCCCAAGCGCAAAACCGTTTATCAACTCAGATGAAGTCTGTTGGTGAAGTGATGGCGATGGGGCGTAACTTCCAAGAATCTATCCAAAAAGCGCTTCGTGGTTTAGAAACCGATAAAAATGGTTTTGATGAAATCATGCCATTGGCCACCATGGAAGAAAAAGAGATCAAAGACAAGTTACGTAAAGAATTACGTAATCCAGGTGCTGAGCGCCTATGGTATGTCGCTGATGCGTTTCGTGCGGGTTGGGATTTGGATGCTGTATTTGAAAGCTCTAAAATTGACCCATGGTTCCTTGCGCAAATTCAAGATTTAATCGACATTGAAGACGACGTTAAACAACGTGGACTAGATGCTTTAGACGAAGTTTATTTACGTAACCTTAAGCGTAAAGGTTTCTCTGATAACCGACTTGCTAAATTACTCAATACCGATGCCGCGTTTATTCGTAAATTCCGTCACACTTTAAATATTCGTCCCGTCTTTAAGCGCGTTGATACCTGTGCCGCTGAGTTTGAAACCAGCACGGCTTATTTGTATTCAACCTACGATGAAGAGTGCGAAGCCATGCCAACGGATCGTGACAAAATCATGATTTTAGGTGGCGGTCCTAACCGTATTGGTCAAGGAATCGAGTTTGATTACTGCTGTGTTCACGCGGCCATGGCAATGCGTGAAGATGGTTATGAAACCATTATGGTCAACTGTAACCCTGAAACGGTTTCTACCGATTACGATACATCTGATAGATTATATTTTGAGCCGTTAACGTTAGAAGACGTGTTAGAAATCGTTGAAGTTGAAAAGCCAAAAGGCGTGATTGTTCAGTACGGCGGTCAAACACCATTGAAGCTTGCCGTCGCGTTAGAAGATGCGGGTGTTCCAATTATAGGAACCCCTCCTGAATCAATTGATTTGGCAGAAGATCGTGAGTGTTTCCAAAAGATTCTAAATGATTTAGGTCTGCTTCAGCCGCCTAACCGTATAGCAACCAATGCTAGCGAAGCCGCTGCTCTAGCGAAAGAAATTGGTTATCCGTTAGTGGTTCGTCCATCTTATGTTTTAGGTGGTCGTGGTATGGAAATCGTTTATGACGAAGCTAACTTAAATCGTTATATGCAAGCTGCAATTGATGTTTCTAATGAATCACCTGTGCTATTGGATCGTTTTTTAGATGATGCGATTGAATTAGATGTTGATGCTATTTGTGATGGTGAGCAGGTCGTTATTGGTGGGATTATGGAACACATCGAACAAGCCGGTATTCACTCAGGTGATTCAGCGTGTTCTTTACCTCCTTATAGTATTTCAGAAGAGATTCAAGACCGTATTCGTGACCAAGTAACCAAAATGGCGTTTGCTTTAGGGGTGGTTGGTCTGATGAATACACAGTTCGCGGTTAAAGGCGATGATATCTATGTATTAGAAGTGAATCCACGTGCATCACGTACTGTTCCATTCGTTTCTAAAGCGATAGGTCATCCTTTGGCGATGATTGCGGCACGTTGCATGGTCGGCCAAAAGCTCGAAACTCAAGGTTTTACGAAAGAAATTTCTCCTGTTCACTACTTTGTCAAAGAAGCGGTCTTCCCATTCATCAAGTTCTTGGGTGTGGATCCAATTCTTGGGCCAGAGATGAAGTCAACCGGTGAAGTCATGGGGATTGGTGTTAACTTTGCACAGGCCTATGCCAAAGCACAGTTAGCGGCTGGTACGGTTTTACCACGCTCTGGAACCGTGTTCTTGAGCGTGCGTAAAGCAGACCGAGTACAGGTTATTGACCTAGCGAATCAGTTGATTGCTAAAGGCTTTAGTGTGGTTGCGACACGTGGCACAGCCTCTTCCTTAACAGAAGCGGGTGTGGCGTGTGAAGTCGTCAATAAGGTCACTGAAGGTCGCCCTAATATTGTTGATTCGATTGTGAACGAAGATATTGCTTTAATTGTGAACACCTCTGACGGTTCAAGCAGTATTCAAGATTCTTCGAGCATTCGTCGTGAAGCATTGATGCATAAAACTTGCTATACCACGACGATTGCGGGTGCTTTCGCTACGGTTGCTGCAATGGATTATTTAGATGATCAACCTGTAACGCGTTTACAAGATATTCACTAAACCCACTTAAAGCCAAAACGCCAAAATCTGTTAAAAGACTTTGGCGTTTTGCTGTGTTGAGTTTCGTATTGAATTTTATTTAGAAAATAGATGAAGGAATGGGGTTATGCAAAAGCATCCTATGACAAAAGAAGGCGCTGATGCGCTTCAAACAGAATTAACAAAGCTTAAAAAAGAAGATCGTCCAAGAATTACTGAAGAGATTGCGACAGCGCGTGAGCATGGTGATTTGAAAGAGAATGCTGAATATCATGCCTCCCGTGAAGATCAAGGGTTGATTGAAGGGCGAATTAAACAGATTGAAGCGGTTTTAAGCTTTGCTCAAGTGATTGACGTGACTCGATTAGCGGCAAGTGCGAATGGTAAGGTCATCTTTGGAGCCACAGTAACAATTTTAAACATCGATACTGATGAAGAGTTAACTTACAAAATTGTTGGTCATGACGAAGCGGATATTAAGCACAATAAAATATCCGTTAATTCACCTCTTGCGCGAGCCTTAATAGGCAAGCAAAAAGAAGATGAAGTTATTGTTGCTGCGCCAAAAGGTAATATTGATTATGATATTGTACTCGTTCAATATATCTAAACTTTAGACTCACTTTAGTTCAAAATAATGCCTGCTTTAATGCAGGCATTATTGTTTTAAGAGGTTGAATAGAGCTCTGATGTTGCAGGATAGATTAAGTATATTAGGAGTTAAGTTTGAAAAATAGTAACGCTCAATTGCCATATTCTAAGTTAGCGTCAATATGGATAATGGTTTTAGTCACTCTATTAGTGACGATTGGCTATTTAGTGACGCCGATTTTATTTTTAGAATTGCCTCAAAAACAGGCTGGAGAACTTGCTGGACTCTTATTTAATAGGGTTAGCTTGATTGTTTCTGGTAGCCTTATTTTGTTGATTGGGTTCTACGCAATTTACAAAAACCAATTGAAACAGGTTAAAAGTTTAGTCTTAAGTTTGGGCCTGTTAATACTATTACGTTTTTGGATATCGCCCTGGATGGCTGAAATAAAGGGGCTTTATCCTTTAGGATTAGATAAGAATTCTGTTGATTGGCCTCTGTTTGCGAGTTTACATGGTGTCTATCAAGTGGGCTATTTATCCATTATTTTATGGCTACTCTATTGGAGTTTAAAGACTCTTTTCGAAGGGAGAAAAAAWTCGTCTAAAAAATAATGATTTAGCCATAAAAAAAGCTTATAAGCATTTCATTATTTTCTAACTAGATTAGTCTTGCAATTTGCCATAAAACCAGTCAAAATTATCCGGTTAAAAAACAAATTAAAACTTCGGAGTTTATTTTAAAATGAAAAACTTAACACTTAAAGCGCTATTCATTTCTGCTATTGCAGCTCTATCAATGAATGTTCAAGCTGAAGCGACAACATACGATCAGTGTATTACTGATAGTGAAGATTTGATTGCTCTTGCAGTTAAAGAAGGTTCTACTGCAGCACGTGCATTCGAGCAAAAAACAGAAGTTTCAGCTTGTATGGCTGAGCTAACTAAAATTGAAGCTAAATATGGCGACAAAACTAAAGCTGTTAATCCTTCTTCAGTGATGACTCCAGCAGATCGTAAAAAGTGGTCAGCACTTTTTGATGCGATCGATACTAAAAAATACAAAGGTGTTCGTTTCATGCAAGCGACATACTACCGTTAAGATAACGTTGTAGTTTTTAGTTAAAAAAGCCGGTCCTAGACCGGCTTTTTGTTTTTGAAAAGCGTAAAATAGCGCGTAATATTTAAATGACAGTTCGGTTGATAAGAGTTGAGTCCAAGTGAAGCAAAGTAAGAATATTTTTCAATCTGTCTATGAGTGTTTAATGGAAGCCGATTTAGATCTTAAGGTTTCAAAAGTCGCGCAGTTACAGATCGATTGGGCAGATGACCTGTTTGAGTTTACCCCGACTGACGTTATTCATCGCGTTCCTGATCCTGGGCGTCCTGAAAAACCTTTGCTGGTTTCTCCTAAAGAGCTACCAAGAAGGCGTCTGGGTTCACCTGAAGGCCTGCACTCAATCGCCCATATTGAATTTAATGCGGTGAATTTGGCTTTGGATGCTATTTATCGTTTCCAGGAAATGCCCAAACGATATTACTTGGATTGGTTGGGTGTCGTGGTTGAAGAGTCTTATCATTTTCAAATGATTCGTGAACACCTTTATCATTTAGGCTATGAATATGGCGATATGGTGGCGCATGATGGTTTGTGGATGACGACCTATGAAACCGACCATGATCCGTTGGTCCGAATGGCGCTCGTCCCTAGAACATTAGAAGCGCGCGGTTTAGATGTTACGCCACCCATGATCCAAAAGTTACGTTCTATTGGTGACAAGCGAGGTGTCGAAATCCTAAAAATTCTATTGCAGGACGAAATTGGTCATGTCGAAGTCGGTAGTCGTTGGTTCCGTCATATTTGTGCTGAGCGCAATTTGAATCCTTTCAATACCTTTCAAGAGACTATTGAGAACTACTATCATGGCGACTTGCGTGGACCTTTTAATTACGAAGCACGTGCGCAAGCCGGTTTTTGTGAGCAAGAGATTGCTTGGCTTAAAACCCTTAACCAACCTAAACCGGCTCAGTAATAGCTTTATGACGACTTACAGACTATGACTTCTAAACTGACGGCCATTCAACGCCTGCGTATCCAAACTCGGCATAGAGTCTCCATTGAGAATTACGGTTATCAACCGCAAGCCCTATTTTGGAGTACTCAGGCCATCCAAGAGATTCGTTTTCAGAAGCTGATTGAAATACTTCCTCAGAGTTGTTTTCAATCGGAGTTAAACGAAAGCCACCAGGCCTGGTCATTGTTAGATGTGGGGTGTGGTTTTGCAGATCTGCAGCGTTATATGCTCAAGCAACAGCTTTTTCCTGACTATACTGGTATTGATGTCTCGCCAGATATGGTTCGTGGCGCCAAAGGCATGGCGCCTGAACTCAGTGTGATCGAAGGCGAACTTTCTGATTTTGAATACACCAATAATCAATTTGATTATGTGATGTTATCAGGCGCCTTAAATGAAGTGGTTGAAACAGATATTGAAGGATTGGCCAATCAGCAGGGTGACTATGCAAAGTCGGTGATTCGCAAAATGTATGAGATTAGTCGTCAGGGTGTGGCGTTTAATCTATTGGATCGACGTTTTGCATGGCACGAAACTCGAACGGATTTACAGAGTTTTTATCCGCAAGAAATTATTGAGTATTGTCAGAGTTTTGCCATTCAGGTAACTTTGGTTGAAGGCTATCTTGAAAATGACTTTACCGTTTATCTACATAAACAGCCTAGTGGTTTTAGAAGTTGATTAGGTTATGAGTTTGATTCGTTTCGGTATTGATTTGGGTGGGACCAAAATTGAGATTATCGCTATTGATCCGGCTCTGAAGCCGGGTTCTACTGGTTCTGATAATGTTCTATACCAAAAGCGGATAGAGACGCCCTCAGGCGATTATGTCGCTACATTGAATGTCATCAGTCAGCTAGTGTTAGAGGCTGAAGAGGCGCTTTCCCAGAAAGGTTCTGTGGGCATAGGTATTCCGGGTTCCATCTCGCATAAAACCGGTAAGATCAAAAATGCCAACTCGACCTGGTTAATGGGTCAAGATTTGCAGGCCGATTTACAACAACGCTTAAATCGACCGATCGCGTTAGCCAACGATGCCAACTGTTTTGCTTTGTCAGAAGCGTTAGAAGGCTCGGCACAAGGTTCTGAAGTTGTCTTTGGTGTGATTATAGGCACGGGGTGTGGTGGTGGCATTGTCGTTAATGGACAAATACTCAATGGTATCAATGCCATTGGTGGTGAGTGGGGGCATAATCCCTTGCCGTGGTTAGACGCAGATGAATTGCAACGACCTTGCTACTGCGGTCTAAAAGGCTGCAATGAAACCTTCCTCTCCGGTTCAGGTTTTGAAGCCCATTACTCAAAGCGAATGAATTTAACAAACTCACCAGGCCTGGTCAAAACCGCGAAGCAAATTGTAGAGTTGAGTTTACAGGGCGATGAGATGGCTCAGCAACTCATGCATGATTATACGATTTGGTTAGCCAAAGGCTTGGCCAGCGTAATCAACCTCCTTGATCCAGATGTCATTGTCTTGGGTGGCGGCATGTCGAATATTCAAAGCTTATACACAGATATCCCTAGAATATGGGGAGAGTGGGTCTTTAGTGATCAACTCAATACACGTTTAGTGGCGCCCAAGTTTGGCGATGCCAGCGGGGTTCGTGGCGCGGCTTGGTTATAGTATTCATGCCTAGTCATAACCTTTCGCATAACTTAATAGGAATAACATGCAAAACATTGAAACATTAGAAGAACTGGAAAACTTAAAGCAGTCAGAAGCCGCTTTATTGGTTCTTTTTGGCGGGAAAAACTGTAATGTCTGTCACACGATTAAGCCGAAGTTGCTGGAGATGGTGGCGGAAAACTATCCAAAAATAAAAATGGTCTACGTCGATTGTCATGTGGTGACCGACGTCTGTTCGCAAAATGGTGTTCTGTCGCTGCCCACATTGCAGGTGTTTTTCACGGGTCAGCGGTTTATTGAAGTCGTGCGTACCTTTAGCTTACAGAAGGTCATTCAAGATATCGCACGTCCATATTCAATGGTCTTTTCAGACTAACGTTTGCCATCACCACCCGCTTTAATAAGTAGAAAGTCTAAAGCACGGTTCGGTAACAGTCGTTTTAACAGCGCAAAAGCGATAGTCGGTACCGTGACTCTATAGCGAATTTTAGGCTTTGGATTTTGCAAAACATGTAGCACACATTTGGTCACGGCTTCAGGTCCCAACGTAAAGGGAGCGCTTGGTCCAACGGCTTCTAAACGAGCGACCATCGCTTCATAGCTGGTTTGATGGGCGCTGCCTTGCTGAGGAATCCAACGTTTAAACTGCTCGAAGGCATTTTTTCTGAAATTAGAAATAATCGCGCCTGGTTCAATCAAGCTCACCTTAATATTATCTTTTTTAACTTCAAGCCTTAAGGTGTCCGCAAAGCCTTCAATTGCAAATTTGCTGGCATTGTATGCGCCACGATACTGCATGGCTGCAAAGCCTAAAATAGAGCTGTTATAGATGATTTTTCCGCCACCTTGCTTGCGCATAATAGGCACAACTAAATTGGTCAATTCCTGGGTACCAAACACATTGGTTTGAAACTGATACTCCATCGCTTCACGAGTTAAATCTTCCACAGCGCCCGGCAGACCAAATGCGCCATTGTTAAATAACAAGTCGATTTTGCCTTGGGTTATTAAGAGTGCTTGATGTAAACCAGAGTTGATCGATTGGCTATCCGCCAAGTCGAGTTGCAAGCAGGTGAGACCTTCATCGTTCAAACGCCTGACATCTTCCTGCTTTCGACAGGTGGCAATCACCTGGTAGCCCAATGATTGTAGGTGTTTGGCACAGTGATAGCCCATGCCCGTTGAGCAACCTGTGATAAGGACTTTAGTTGTAGAAGGTGAGTGTGTCGTCATGTCTGAAGCTCTCAATTAAAGGTGATAAATGGATTATAGGAGATTTAACCTATGAGGGGTTTAATTTAGCCCCTTAATCAATTGACGAAATACTCTGTTCTTGACCTGGACGCTGAGTCGTGCAAAAGTCTCTGAAGGAATTATTTATGATTATGGAGGGGTAAGTGATGACGTTATTGTACATTCGTCAATGGTCGCATTTAATGGCGATTCTATTCTCGGCTCTTTTATTAAACGGTTGCCAACAGCATAAGTTACCTGAACTTAAGCAGGGAGCCGTTATTTTGGCTTTTGGAGACAGTTTGACACTCGGTTATGGTGTTAATAAAGAACAAAGTTATCCATCTATACTGGGGCAATTGAGTGCTTTTAAAGTCATTAATGCAGGAGTCTCTGGAGAAACAACCGCTTTAGGTTTAAAGCGATTGGAAGCGGTGCTGGAAAAGCATCAACCCCAGCTTTTGATTCTATTCGAAGGGGGTAATGATATTTTGCAAAAAGTTCCGTTAGAAACTATTCAGCAGAACTTGGCGCAGATGATTGAATTGGCGCAAGCGAAACATATTTCGGTTCTACTTATTGGTATCCCAGAGAAGAAGTTATTTGGTGATACAGAACCCTTGTACGAAGAGTTAGCCGACTTATATAAGATTCCATTAGAAGGAGATATCGTTGCCACTCTAATGACCCGGGCCTCCATGAAATCTGACTTTGTGCATTTTAATGCGCTGGGTTATCAAACCTTGGCGGAAGCTATTTATAAGACGTTACAAAATAGTGGTGCTTTACCGGGGTCTTGACCCTAACCGCTGATCATTTTTGAATAAAGGTACGATATAGAAATCGGCCAAAGATAAACAGTGATAAAGCCATCCAAGGATAGATGAAAAACAGCATCATTTCATAAAATGACGTTAAAGGTGCTTCAAGGTGTTGCAGGCCTTCTACGGTTAACATGCCATCTTGAGCGTTCGACAATACAATGAGAGCGACCAGTAAAACAACGGCGCCGATCGCAGCACTTGAGTAAGTAAATAGTTTTGACCAAATATCCATGAGTAACCTTTAAAAGAAGAGAGTAGATTGTTAATGATTTTACCGTTAAAGCGGTCAAATAAAAAGCAAGTGTTTGTGTGAAGGTTTTGTCAGTTGTGTCAAAGCGAAAATCTAAAGTATTTGACCAGGCCTGGTATGTCCTACGATCTTTACAAGATCGTAGGAGTGCAGTGCATGTCCTGCGGCCTTATAAAGCTATGTGAGCGCAGGGCATGTCCTGCGGCTTTATACAGCCATGAGAGCGCAGGGAGAGTTTGTAAATCAGATGATTATCAAGCGCTTTCAAACGGTTTATATTGGATCGCATTAATAAACCATTCTTGTTTGCCAAGCGGAGTATCAACCACCACCTCATCATCGACCTCTTTACCAATAAGGGCACGCGCCATGGGCGCATTGACACTAATGGCATTTTTCGTTGGATCAAATTCATCGGCTCCGACAATGCGGTATTGAACGACTTTTCCATCCTCATTTTCTAACTCCACCCAAGCACCAAAAAAGACCTTGCCATCTTGTTGTGGCGAATATTCCACAATATGTAATACATCCAAACGTTTTCTTAAAAAACGAATGCGTCGATCAATCTCTCGCAAACGGCGTTTACCTTCTTTGTACTCCGCGTTTTCAGAACGATCACCATGCGCAGCGGCTTCGGTGACAGAAACTGTGGTATCACGGCGCTCGACCCTCCAAAGGTAATCGAGTTCTTTTTCAAGCTTAGTGCGACCTTCTCGGGTAATTAAATTGGCTCGGCTAGTCATGGGTAGAGGGTTCTATTATTGGGCTATTCAGGATACCAAGGTGACTTCTCAGCTTGTTCATATAGGCGTTTAAAATCTGGTTTCAGCTGTTTTACCCAATCCTGTGATTCTGCTTTTTCGCAGCCACCTGTTTTGGCTAACAGTTTATTTAGGGTATGTTCGCGCACTGTTTTAAGGGCTCTAACATCTTCATTAATATAGTCTTTTATAAAGTTATTGGAGGTAAGGCTGTACTTCGTGACATATAAGCGATTTACTTGGTGAAGGTTTGAAGACGTACTAATGCCACGGCAGCGTTTATTGTAAGAATCCGTTTTAAGCGCGACTTCAATTAAATCTATATGCAGTTGCAACGCAGCATCTGTTTTCACAAGTGTTTCAGACGCCTGAGCGGGGCTGAATAGAGTGAACATTACGCTAAAAAATAGTAGTGTAATGGCTGGAATAACGCGAGAGCGGTCAAACTGTTTCGGCATAAAACTTCCTTTATAGGCTCTGAATTGGAATAGTAATCTGAACAACAAGCCTGAATGTAAACTTAATGGAGATACAGCTAGTGTAAATCAATGGCTAGAAAAAGGCAGAAGGATTTAGCTGTTTTTGGTCAGATAGCTTTAAAATTAGGCATAAAAAAACCCTTCAGGACATAAGTCATGAAGGGTTTAATCAATTAAGAGTTTAGCAAATATCTTTAAGGCTCTTATTTGACTAAGCTGTTAACCCAAGTCACCATCATCTCCTGAGCAACAGGATTAGGCGCTTCCATAAAGTTAACGATGAACTTGTCGTTGAATTCAGTCACACCAAACGAGCGTGGGCGGACAGCAACAGGATCGGCTGAAGGCAATTCCCAACCAAAACAAAAAATTGATGTTTTGTGCATCAGAGATCTCTGGATTAATCACACCATCAACACTTTTTGTATGAGTATAGTGGTCAAATATAGCAATATTAACGGCTTTTGGATCTGCTTCAATTAACCCATGTAAATATTCAATAATTGCTGGAGTGGTCGCAAATTTTGACTCGGCTTTACTGAATTCAAGTGAAAAAATTGGATACTTATCTTTAAACATCTTCTGTTGCATGGTTTTTTCCTTTGGTTTTGGTGTGGGGGTCGAGGGTTTATCTATATTGACGTAAATACAGCCACTCAAACATACGTTTGGCAAAATGCAGTAAACGACAAGGCGGCAGTAGGGTGGTGCCTTTTTCGGTACGTTTAATCAATATGCCGTGCTTAAGCGTGTCAACAATACAGATGAGTTCGTGTTTAAAGGGTTCAAAGTCTGATTGGCCGTTTAAGGATTTAATTAGATTTTTAGACGCTGCAACGGCCTGTAGATCTGCGGCATGAGCTTGTTTTGGCTGCCAATCAGGGCCAGGGAATGATCCTGTATCACCGGCAACATAAACATTGTCATAGCCCTCAACCTTAGCGTTCATATCGGCTGTAATCATCCCTCCGACAGATTTAGGAAGTTCAGAGTTCGCTAGCCATAAAGGACCTGTCATACCTGGCATAAAGAGAATCAAGTCCGCAGAAAATTCGCCACCTTCAGTTTTGACGAGTTTCTCTTCAAAGCCGACCATCTTGTGGCCTAAGTGGGTTTCAATGCCTTTCTTAATCATCAATTTTGTCAGGCTAGCAGGCACTTTAGCCCCTAAGCGTTTTCCAGGTTCTGGTGCAGGGTTAAAGAAGACGATTTTGAATTTTGAACGACGGCCTTGCTTGCGGAGTAGATTATCAATTCCAAAGAGGAATTCAAACATCGGGCCACCACGCATTGCGGAAGGTTCTTTAGGATTACCACCAAAGCCAATGGCAATCGTGCCGCCACTCATATAATCTAAACGGTCGCGAATTTTCTCTGCGGCAGGAATGCCTTCACAAGGAGTGATTGCATGCTCGATACCAGGCAGTTTTTTGATAAAACGGCCACCGGTGGCAATAATAAGACCATCATTTTGGTATTCGCTATTCTCCGTGACGACGGTACGTCCACCATTGGTCACATTCTGTACGGTGCCTTCAATAAATTGAACATTCTGACGGTTAAAGAAATTGTGCAAATTAACTCGTAGATCATCGCCTTTTCGTAAACCTGACGGAATCCAGATAAGACTAGGGTAGTAGATCAACTCCTCTTTCGGGGAAATTACGGTAATATTGGCTTTTGGCGCACTTTTACGAGTTTGTTTTACGGCCGTTAAGGCGGCAAAACCAGTGCCAAGGATAGTAATATTCATAATGGGTACTCCGTCATACGATCATTAATTTTATTAGGGCATTATAAGGAATTTTTATAAAAAAGCATTTCAATTCTATCTATGGATGATAACAAAAATAACTTATCACTAGGTCAAAAAGACGCGCTAAATTTAGAGCGTTTTAAAACATCTAATGCACTTAATCGCGGAGTCGTGTTTGTGCTTAATTATTGATTTTAGAGAGGTATTGTTCTTGGAGATTGTAACCAGGCCTGGTGGTTTAATATTGAAACAGTGGTGAGTGTTTAAGAGCGTTATTTAGGTTGTTTTTTGGAAAGGTTTTGATCAGAAATTAAGGGGTGAAACGTAGAACTATCTGACAACTTGTTCAGGTTTTAAGTTGGATGAAGTCAGGCTGTCTTCGGTTTTTCTGGAGGTAGGTTTTTGTTTGAGAAGTTACTTTAAGAGTTAATATTTATTTCTACTTAATCAATCTGTTACAGGCTAACTTTAATGTTATTTATAGTTTTTTTATCTGCTTTATCTGTTTTAAAGTGACCTTAATTGATGAATATTAAATCATTTTATTTAAGGGTTTCCGTTTTGTGGGTTTGGATTTGTAAGTTACAGTTTTTCAGGGTTTCCTTGCAAACCTCCTGTATGCAATAGAACTACTTTTGAACCAGGTTTTATTAGATTATTTTGCAGTTGATCATAAAAAGCCATTATCATTTTGGCGGTGTAAATGGGTTCCAAATCGATCATGAATTGCATTTCAAAATCAGACATTTGTTGTAGTAGTTCCGCTGTTTTTTTGGCGTAACCTCCCATGTGGTACTGCGTTAAAAGTTGCCATTGATTGACTGGGTTATGAGGCGTTACTTGAAGAATCCATTGTTCAATGAAAGGGGTTAAATAGTCTGCATTTTTTAAAACGCCAACGCCTATAAGGGTTCGATTTGAGTTGAATTTAGCAAAGCTCACTAGGCCTGCTAAAGTGCCACCTGTGCCAACAGAGGTATAAAGATGTGTCCAGTCAGGACATTGCATTTCAATATCCGTCATTAGAGATTCAAAGCCTTGTACGGCTAAGATATTGGATCCACCTTCTGGAAGAATATAAGCCTGCGGGAATTCAGATTGCAACTTTTGCAGGGTGTCAGGTCGTTTTTTTCACGGTAATCAAGACGACTTATAAAGTACAGTGTCATGCCGTTTTGCTGAGCGAGCTTAAGGGTTGGGCTCCATTTATCAGGTCTTAATGCAAGCTCTTCACCCCGGATAAAACCGATGCTTTTAAGTCCGACTTGTTTGGCCGCGGCTGCAGTGGCTGCAATATGGTTTGAATAAGCCCCTCCGAAGGTGAGTAAACTGTCTTTCTGTTGTCGTACAGCCTCATCAATATTGCACTTCAGTTTGTGCAATTTATTGCCTTGCACCGTTGGATGATTCAGCTCTTCGCGTTTCATCCAGACTTTTACTTGATATTCATCAAACAGTGGGCATGAAAGTTGCGTAATAGGGGTGGTTTTTACAGAAAATGTGGCTTTCATTCTGGTACAATTTTCCCAACTTATTTATTTAAAATTAACCCTTAGTAAAACTTACTAGGCTCATCGGGGCGCACAATGGAACAGCTAACAACCAGTTTAGATGTCTTGTTTATATTACTAGGAGCTATTTTAGTCCTCTTTATGCATGCAGGTTTTGCTTTTTTAGAAGTTGGCACGGTGCAACATAAAAACCAAGTCAATGCTTTGGTTAAGATCATGAGCGATTTAGGCGTGTCCACCGTGGCTTACTTCTTTATCGGTTACGGTGTGGCTTATGGTGTTTTCTTAGGTTTTAACATCGATGGGCAATTGACTCAAGCGATGACCGAAAAGTCTGGATATGAATTGGTAAAGTTCTTCTTCTTGATGACTTTTGCTGCAGCCATTCCTGCGATTGTCTCAGGCGGGATTGCTGAAAGAGCCCGTTTTTACCCTGTTTTAATGTCGACCTTCTTGATAGTGGCGTTTGTTTACCCCCTCTTTGAAGGGTTGGCGTGGAATGGTAATTTTGGTGTGCAGGCTTGGCTAAAAGCAGAATTTGGTGCAGAATTCCATGACTTTGCAGGTTCTATTGTTGTTCATGCTGTTGGTGGTTGGATCGCTTTAGCGGCCATATTGGTTTTAGGAGCTCGTCATGGTCGTTATGATAAGCATGGCAAAATCAAACATGCTCATCCGCCATCCAGTATTCCTTTTCTTGCATTAGGTGCTTGGATTCTGACGGTGGGTTGGTTTGGTTTCAATGTCATGTCGGCGCAACAGGTCGGTGGCATTCAAGGTCTAGTGGCCATGAACTCTTTGATGGCGATGGTCGGTGGTATCTTAGCAGCCACTTTTGTGGGTAATAAAGATCCAGGTTTTGTTCATAACGGTCCTTTAGCCGGGTTGGTGGCGATTTGCGCCGGTTCAGATGTGGTGAGTCCTTTAGGCGCTTTAGTCATTGGTATAGTGGCCGGCGCGTTATTTGTTAAGGCCTTTACGTGGACCCAGAAGCATCTAAAGATGGATGACGTTCTAGGCGTTTGGCCACTACATGGTCTTTGTGGTATGTGGGGGGCGATTGCCGCAGGGATTTTTGGTTCAACAGCTTTAGGTGGTTTAGGTGGTGTTTCATTAATATCTCAAATCATCGGTACCGGCATTGGTATTAGCATTGCATTTGTCGGCGGTTATATTGTCTATGTCATCGTTAATAAAGTCTCTGCAATTCGTATGAGTGATGAAGAGCAATACCAAGGTGCTGATTTAACCTTTCATAAAATACATGCGAATCCACCACGCGAAGACTATTAATTTTTAAAATGTCTTAAAAGCGCTATTCTCAATAAAAGCCCGCTCTTAATAGTGGGCTTTTTTGTTATAGTGAATACTTAATTGGTTGAATGTTCAACACAAACTTATAGAGTAGAAAATTCCCCTATGGAAAAACTATCCGCCCCGCAGTTATACCGTTTTACGAAATTAGATTCATCGGCTTTTCAGCCAGAAAAGGCAAAGAGTAAAGAGTCTGAAATTTTAGATTTTATGCAACATTTTCATCCTCGCGCTTACCAGTCTCTTAATTTTGGACTGCATTTAAAGCGTAACCATAATCACATCTTTATTATGGGTGAGCCAGGTGTTGGTCGGATTGGTATGACTAAGGCGATGTTGAAAAGAACAGCGAGTCAAATGCCTTTACCGTCTGATGTTGTCTTAGTTTCCGATTTCACTGAGTCGAATAAAACCCAGTATTTGTATTTTCAAGCAGGGATAGGGTATCAATTCAAAACGGCCTTAGAAACGTTTGTAACGCAGATTAAAACTCAGCTGCCAGTATTGTTTGATGGTCATGCTTATCAGCTCAGAAGCCAGCAGTTAGAAAATGATCTAATCCTTAAGCAAGAGCGTATTTTAGAGCCGGCTTATAGTTTGGCAGAAGCGCTTAATATAGAAATAACTCAAAGTGAAAATAGTTTTATTTTGACGGCATTGATTGAGGGTAAGCAGTATCGCGCGATAGATTTAAAAGCGTTTGATGAAGCCACTCAAAAGCAATATATGGATGCATTTGATCAGGTAGAGACCGCTTTAAATAAGGGTTTAACCCACTTCCCATTTTTACAACATGAGTATTTAGATACCGGTAAACGCTTAAATACTGAAGTAGCGAATGAGCATCTAACGCCTTTGGTCGAGGCTTTAAAGGTAGAGTTTGGAAAGGCGCCTGAAGTTACCCATTATTTAGAAGCGTTGCAGAATGCGGTCGTTTCAAAGTTGCACCTATTCTGGGATCAGACGGGCGATCAGGTGACGGCGAGTACGCAGTCGAGTGTGGAAGACCTCTTTTCAGAGCAACAAGGCTTAGCGATTTTTGAAGTAAATCTATTGGTTGATCATCGCGGCTTAGAGCATGCGCCTATTATCTACGAGCAAAATACCACTAATCCTAAGTTGTTCGGTTATACCATTAACTCGGCGACAGCCAACTCCGCAGATACCGTCACTCTGGCGATGAATCATCAAGCCGGCTTACTACAACAAGCTAATGGTGGCTATCTGATTGTCAATATTCAGGCTTTATTAAAAGATCCTGAAATTTGGTCTAATTTAAAAGCCGCTTTAATGAGTAAAAAACTCAGCTTTGAAATCCCTTCTTCTAGCAGTGTCGTGCCTTATCATCTGCCGGACTTTCCTTTAAGCCTGACACTTATCCTGGTGGGGCAATCGTCACATTTTTATGCATTACAGGAAATCGATGCTCAATTTGATCGCTTGTTTAAAGTGCAGGTTGAGTTTGAGATTGAGCTTTCTCGGACACCAGCGCACGAAATGACCCTGGCGAAACAGTTGGCTGCAGAAATATTGGATTGGGATGATTTGCCAGTGGATATTTCAGCCTACGAGCGACTGATTGAATACGCCTCACGTATGGTAGAGGATGAAAGTCGTCTCTATACCAATAAAGCGATATTGAGAGATGTTTTAGCGGAATCAAATGCCTTTGCACGTGCTAATGGGCAGGATAGAGTCGATCGCGAAACCATTGAATCGACCATTCTTCAGCGTGATTTCCATACTGGACTGATGGAAGAGTATTATCACCGCGCCATTACAGAGCAGCAGGTTTTGATTTCGACGGATGGCGTGCATGTCGGCATGGTGAATGGCTTGACGGTTTTGACGGTGGGTCGACAATCATTCGGTCAACCCGTGCGAATTACCGCTCAAGCTTCGGCAGGAGATGAGGGGGTATTGGATATAGAACGTGAAGTCGATATGGCTGGGCCGATTCACTCTAAAGGGATGTTGATCCTTTCAGGTTACATTCGTGGTCGCTATATGAAGCAGAAAGCGCTTGGTTTCAGTGGTTCGATTGTCATGGAGCAATCTTATAGTGGTGTTGAGGGGGATTCAGCATCCTCTGCAGAATTATTGGCACTATTATCTTCTCTTGCACACGTTCCAATGCGTCAAGATTTGGCGATTACCGGTTCGATAAATCAGTTTGGTGAGATTCAGCCAATCGGTGGGGTGAACGAGAAGATTGAAGGTTATTATAAGATTTGTAGTGCACGCGGCTTGACTGGCACGCAAGGTGTGATTGTACCCCAAGCGAATGCCAGTCACTTAATGCTGAATGCAGAAGTCAGAACGGCTGTGGAAAAGGGTCAATTTCATATCTATACCATAAGCCATATTGATGATGCTTTAGGGTTATTAACCGGGTTGCCTGCAGAAGAGGTTAATCAGAAAGTGATCGCGGCATTACAAGCTATGAATGTGAAGTCTGAATAGTTAAGTTATGGATGTGGAAGGGGTTTGCTGTTAGCGAATGCTTTTCACACCGAATAGTTTAACGGTTTAATGAATGATAATAGCTTTAGGAGTTCATTTTTATTTTTGTTTAGGCAATAAAAAGGGCAAGTCCATTTGGACTTGCCCTTTTTAGTTTCAACTCTCAAAGAGAGAAGAGGCAATGGTTTGAATTAACAAACCATATCGAGTCTAATTAAAGAGCTACGATGTTTTCTGCCTGAGGTCCTTTTTGACCTTGAGTTACTGTGAACTCAACTTTTTGACCTTCAACTAGAGTTTTGAAGCCACCGCCTTGGATAGCGCTGAAATGTGCAAACACATCAGGACCAGACTCTTGCTCGATGAAACCAAAACCTTTAGACTCGTTAAACCATTTTACTGTACCAGTAGTAGTAGACATATTATTTGTATCCTATTTTTTCATTTGTAATTAGTTGTATTCTTATTATTAAGAGTACAAGTTGGGCTGAAATGTGTTGCGATTACTTAATGAAGAACAGGACGAAAACTATTACTAGGCTTCGACATTGTGCATAAAGATAAAACGAACTTTCAAGCTAGGAGTGAGTATAGTCTTTTAATTATCTTTGTCAAACTATATTTGTAAATAAGTTCAGATAGATTCAATAAATAGCATTTAAACAGAAGTAGAAATAGACGGAATGTCGTTATAAGACCGCTGTAGGATGTTTTTCTTTTGATCAGTCAAAGAATAAAGTATTTTTTAAGCTCTCCTTTCTAAGGAAAGGTGACTAAAGCGTCTCTAATTTGCATATAAGCAATTAAAAATTCAAATAACATCCTCCAAAAAAGTTCCATAAATAGAAATATTGCTATCAAGAAGAGCAAAGTTTTAAACTTCTGTAAACCTGTCAATCGACTCCAGAGCTGTTTTTTACCTTGTTCTAGGCTGTTTTTAACCAGGCTGAATTTTTGTATAAACCAAGCCAGTGACAAGAATAGTCCGATGGGCATGACAATGGCGCCCATGTAATAGAACACAATAAGCGTTTCAATACTGATAAAGCTTTTAAAGGTTAGAAAATCCATAAATAAGCAGGCCTAGTGGTTTAAGTTGTTTTGAATGAAGCTTAATCTTGCAGCTAGAAACATTAATAGAGCAGTTTAAATCAGGTCAATATTCACCTAATAAGCTAGACAACTTATTTTTGTAACTCTTTCTTACGGTTTTTTCTGATTTTGCTGCGTTCTTGCCAGAGTTTAATAACATGTAGGCGCCAAAGTACATGAATAACAAAATAGGCGATAGCGCCTAGAGAGAGGCCAACCACAACACTGCCTAAATAGAGAGGTTGCCACACATCACCCAGTACATTGATAATCCAATGCCAACTCAGTTCGAAAGTTAAGTTTTCACTCGTATGTTGCCCTAAGATGTACGTACCCACAACATAATTGAAATAGAAAATAGGCCCCATGGTGAGTGGATTACTAATCCAACATAAAATGACACTCAACGGTAGATTGGCTCTAAAGAATATGGCAAAAAGCGCAGCGAAAAGCATTTGACCTGGAAGGGGAATCGCCATCCAAAAAAGTCCAATGATAAACGCTTTAGAGACAGAGTGACGTTGTAGATGCCAAATGTTCGGATCGTGTAATAAAGTCCCTAGAAAGCTTAAGGCCTTCATGTTTTTTATTTTATCTGCTGTGGGAATGTAACGTCTAATGAGTTTTTTTGGCATGTTTCTTCATTTTGTTTTGGCATTTCTGTTTACCGTGTTGATCTTCTATCAACTCGTTACGTTTCCACCTTTATGGTGTGGAGTGATTGCCGTGTGTCTGGCAATAACGATGACTTTGATAGTGCGCTTTAGCCCGCTTTTGGCAGGATTAAGTCAAAAAAACAGAGGCTTTCGACAGCGTGTGCATACCGGGTTAAATATTCTATTCGGACTCATTATAGGCTTGAGCTGGGCGTTTTTGCAGTCTTTTTTTACGCCAGTCATTCCTGAGAGCCTTTTGAATCAGCCTGTATGGATTTCTGGACAAATAATTGAAGCCTCATCGCAACCCTCATACGCGCACAAGTCTCGATTTACCTATAAGATTCAGCTGGATAAGGTTTATCTTGAATCTAAAGGTAATGCTAACGCCACCAGTAAGGTTTCTTTGCAAGCAGATAATGCAATAAATGAGAGAACCTACCAGGCCTGGTCAAAACCTATTGTCTCTGTTAACTGGTATGTTTCTGATACAGAGCGCTTAGCCTTTGAACCTCTGCCTGAATTGGGGGAAGTATGGCAAATGCGCGTTAAACTTAAAGCGAATCACTACTCCTTGAATCCAGGAGGTTTTGATTATGAAGCCTGGTTATTTCAGCAGCATATTGCGGCCAAAGGCTATGTTAAAAATAGAACCAAACATGAACGTGATTCCGCAGGAAATTCTCAAGCGCCTCTGTTACAAAGGATCAAAGAACCTTCTGTATTCGGTTTTTATCAGTGGCAAATCTTGGTATCAGAACGTTTAAAGCAAGTATTTTCAGAAAGTGCATTCAGCCATTTCTATAAGGCTTTAACGCTGGGCGATAAATCGGCCGTTTCGACTCAGGATTGGTCGATTTTACGCAATACTGGAACGATTCATCTGCTCGCTATTTCAGGCTTACATATGGGCATTGTAGCCACTTTAGGTTATCTGCTTTTCAAAGGGTTGTGGTGGCTGGGTGTCTACCGTATTGAAAGCGTTAATTTACCGGGTTTTGCTGCGTCGGGTGCCTTGTTATTCGCAACCCTTTATCTAACCCTATCAGGATTTTCAATCCCAACTCAAAGAGCATGGTTGATGGTTGTGGCGGTATTGTTTTTTGTCCTCATTAGACGAACCTTTCAGCCCTGGTCCGCATTGGGATTTGCGGCGTTTTTAATTGTGGTATGGGATAGTCGCTCGGTATTAAGTTTCGGTTTCTGGTTATCGTTTATTGCGGTAGGGTTGATTTTTGCAGCACTGCCGTTTCTGCGTACTCGATCAAAATGGCAACAGCTCTTGTGGCTTCAAGGCTTACTAACCTTAGGACTAGCACCCTTTTTGATTTGGGCGTTTCATAGTTTGCCTCTCTATAGTTTTATCGCCAATTTGATTGCCGTGCCTTTTATCAGTTTCATTGGCTTACCCTTGTTATTTTTGAGTGCGTTGATAGGCATGATTTCCATTGAATGGGGGCAGTTTATGATTCACTGGCTCGACGAGCTGTGGGTCCTTTTTTGGCAGTATCTACAGTGGTTAGATAGCTTGCCCCAAAGTACCGTTGGATTTACAGGTGCTTCTTTGATTTGGTTGCTCTCCATGTATACCTTTATCTTTGCCCTGCTTATTTTAAAGTCCACACGACATAAAAAAATTGCTTTTGCTGGGCTGTTATTGACGATGATAAGTTTAATGTTGCCTACCAATAATCGCCCGCAAGTTGACCAGGCCTGGTTGACCATTTTGGATGTTGGTCAAGGGCAGGCCGTTGTGGTTGAAACGAAAAGTAGTGTTTTAGTTTACGACACGGGTCCGAAAATGGGAAAGAGTCTGGATGGCGCTACATTAGCCGTTTTGCCTTATTTAAAGTCTCAAGGTTGGGGTAAGATTGACACTTTGGTGATTAGTCACAGTGATTCCGATCATGCGGGTGGCACTTTGAGCCTTGTACAGAACTTGCCTGTAAAAGAAGCTTTCAGTGGTCAGCCTGAGATTATGAATCACCGCTTAAAAGGCAAGCCATACAAACTGTATAACAAGGATTCAAAAAATAGGCCACTCTTTTCATTGTGCCAAGAAGGAGAGTCCTGGCAGGTCGATGGGGTTCTGTTTCAGATCTTATCGCCAGACGCGGCTGAAATAGGGCAGACCTTGAATTCCGATAATGACTTGTCCTGTGTCTTAAAAATCACAGCCAGTCAGCACTCCATTTTAATGACTGGCGATTTAAGTCAAAGAGGCGAAGCCGTCTTAATCAAACAGTTTGCCCAAAAGCCACAAAAATTAAAGAGTGATTTATTGATTGCTGGACATCACGGCAGTAAATACTCGACTGGTCAGGACTGGTTAAATCAGGTTTCGCCAAATAAAGTAGTGTTTTCGGCAGGCTATTTAAATCGTTACCGCTTTCCCAATAAAGCCGTGTTAAAACGTATTGAAAACAAGAGAGAGTCTAGGCCAATTCAGTGGTGGAATACGGCTTGTTCCGGTGCACTGCAATTTGAGGTCACTAAATCTGGTATTAATTTGCGGCAAGAAGCACGCAAAAGTCAGCGTAAATGGTATCATCATGCCTGTTTAAACTCTCAACAAGGGCATTTATTTCAATGAGCTGGCCAGTTTTTTGGACCCACAATACATGGCAAACCAAGCTGCTTTCCCCACTGGCTAAACTGGTCTGTTGGGAAGCATCTCGGCGCCTGAACAAATTTCAACAGCTGCCACCGTTACGCCAAACTCAAGCTAAGGTGATTGTGGTCGGCAATATCGTCGTCGGCGGCAGTGGTAAAACGCCGTTTATTATCTGGCTAACGTTGCAACTGCAAGCCCAGGGTTTAAACGTAGGCATTATCAGCCGGGGTTATGGCGGTCACTCTAAAACCTGGCCACTGTTGGTGACGGCTGAGAGTGATCCTAGATTGGTGGGGGATGAACCAGTTTTATTGGCCAAGCAATTGGGGTGTCTTATTGCGGTTTCCCCTAAACGTCCGCAGGCCATTGAGCTGCTCAATCAACAAGAGTGGTTAGAGAGTCAAACTAAGTTAGATGTCATTATCTGTGATGATGGTCTACAGCACTATGCGATGGCTCGTGATATTGAAGTGGTTCTGATTGATGCACAACGCCAGTTTGGTAATCAACGTTGCCTGCCTGCCGGCCCTTTAAGAGAGCCAATGAGTCGACTCAATCAAGTTGACTTCTGTATTTGGAATGGCTTAAAGGCCGATAAAGAGTACCCTCTGACATCGGTTACACAAGTTACGAAAGTCGCTCAGTTTAAAATGAACTTGGCGCCAGTCTGTTTCAGGCAAGTAATGAATTCTAATGAAACCCTTACTATAGATGCTTTTGCTAACCAGTCTGCCTATGCAATCGCGGGAATTGGAAACCCACAACGGTTTTTTGAAACCTTACAAGAATTGGATATTTCAATCACGTCACACCCCTTTGCCGACCATTATGCTTATCGTTTAGCCGATTTTTCAGGCTTTGATGATGAAAAACCCTTACTTATGACAGAGAAAGATGCGGTAAAATGTATCGAAATTGCCAAAACGCATCAAAAAACGAACTGGTGGTATTTAGAAGTGGCTTCCATCTGTGATGAGGGTGATAATCAGTTATTAACACAGCTATTGCAGCAATTAAAACCATAATTTAATGGTACTAAACCAAACCGCTCGACAAGCCTAAAAAAAGAGAATTAAATGGATCCTAAATTATTAGAAATTTTAGTTTGCCCAGTGAGTAAAACGAAGTTAATTTACGATAAAAACAGCCAAGATCTCATCTCTACGGCTGCCAATTTAGCGTATCCAGTAAGAGATGGTATTCCTATTTTGCTAGAAGATGAAGCACGCGTTTTATCCGCAGAAGACGTTGAAACTTACCGTAAACAGAAGTAAATAAACGTCAATCAATGTAAACGTTCGCAAGAGAATTTAGCCCATTATGTCATTTACCGTCATTATTCCAGCCCGTTTTGAATCCAGTCGTTTGCTAGGCAAACCGTTGAAGGATATTCATGGCAAACCTATGATTCAGTGGACTTGGTCACAAGCCAAAAAATCCGGCGCAGAGCGTATTATTATTGCCACCGAGTCTCTCGAGGTTAAAGCCGTTTGTGAAGGGTTTGGTGCTGAGGTTTGCTTAACCGCAGAACATCATCAATCCGGAACGGAACGGATTGCCGAGGTTATAGAGCTGTCTGGGTTGCAGGACGACGAGATTATTGTCAATGTGCAAGGTGATGAACCCATGTTGCCGCCGGATCTGATTCACCAAGTTGCGCAAGGGTTAGAAGCACATCCGCATATTCCAATGGCAACCTTGTGTGAACCCATTAATGACGTTGAAACCGTATTTGACCCGCATGCCGTTAAAGTCAGTAGGGACGTCAATCATTGTGCGATTAATTTCAGTCGCGCGCCGTTGCCTTGGTCGCGGGATACCTTCCTGAAAAACAGTCAAACCCTCCCTGAAAACTGGGCCTATAAACGCCACATTGGTTTATACGCTTATCGTGCGGGTTTTGTAAAACAGTATGTGGCGTGGCCAGCGTGTGATTTAGAGCATGTCGAAAAACTCGAGCAATTACGGGTGTTATGGCACGGCGAAAAAATTCTGGTATTGGATGCCTTGTGCGACGCGGGCGTGGGTGTCGATACCTCAGAAGATTTGGCTCGAGTTCGTCAGCTCTTGTCGGGCTTGTCAGGTTCGGTCTAAATGTTAAAGTTCCTAACGTTATTGGCTGTCATCTATCTGCTTTATTACATAATCAAACAGAAAATCCGCAATCGTAAGTTGGCGCAACAAGGAATTGTTGTAGAGCAGAAAGGCCTGCGTCCTATTACGTTAATGTCGATAGTGATGGTCGTTATGTATGGCGGTTATATGATTTATTTCTTTATTTTTCAAACCATGAGCAGTTAAATTTGATTTAATCAGACTCAGTTAAAAGTCGACCGGATTCAGCATTTCAGATTAAAAGTTCCAATTTCACTATTTCAGGTTAAAGTATTCAATATGCGACATTTTATTTTAGGCGGCGCTCGTTCAGGTAAAAGCCGATTTGCAGAAGAGTTAGCTAAAATTCATGAAGCGCAAGGTAAAACGGTTTTCTATATTGCAACCGCTCGGGTTGAGCGCGTCGATGAACACGGGGTGCTTAGTCTGGATCAAGAAATGCGACAGCGCATTGAGATGCATCAGTCAGATCGTCCTCTTCATTGGCAAACGCTAGAAACTCCGATTGCGTTAAGCGACACCTTAAAGTCATTAGATGATCCTCAGCACTGCATTTTAGTGGATTGTTTAACCTTATGGACCCTTAATTTACTCGAGGCGGAGTGTTTTGTTGAGCAGAAACAGGCTTTATTGGCTTGTTTAGCAACGCTATCCGCTGAAGTTATTTTGGTGAGTAATGAGGTCGGCATGGGCATTGTGCCGCTGGGTAAGTTAACTCGCCAGTATGTTGATGAGCTTGGCCGATTACATCAAGACGTGGGTGCGTTGTCAGACAACATGGTCTTTATGGTCGCCGGTCAAGCACTCTCCTTAAAATCACCGATGGCATCTGAATCATCATCTCAAGCTTAAAGGCTGTTTGATGTTCTCCACTGTCGACAGGCTATAGGTGTTTTATAAACATCCTGATAATCTCTAATAACTTGTAATGCTTTGTAATAATGCTTAATAATTTCTAAACCCCTCAAAAAACGAATCGCTATTTATGAAACCAATCAATCTTGAAATGATGCAATGCGCGCAACAGCGTCAAAATACATTAACCAAACCACCAGGTTCCTTGGGGCAACTCGAGCATATTGCGATCCAATTAGCGGGTTGTCAGGGCGTTGTTTGCCCACAGATAAAATCCCCCTGGATTTCAGTGTTTGCAGCCGATCACGGTATTGCCGATGAGGGCGTCTCCGCTTTTCCTGCGGTGGTCACGCAAGAGATGGTTAAAAATTTTTCGGCGAGCGGAGCGGCAATTACCGTGATTGCGCAACAGGAAAAAGCGGCTTTTGAAGTGGTCGATGTCGGCGTCTTAAACGATGTTTCACCTTTGCCCAACCTGATCTCTAATCGAGTGGCAGCAGGCAGTTTTAATTTTGCGAAACAGCCCGCGATGACCGATGCCATGTTGCGCAGTGCGTTACAAGTAGGAAAAATGGCGGTTGATCGCGCGCTTAATGCCGGTGCAGATCTGTTTATAGGTGGCGAAATGGGCATTGCTAATACCAGCGCGGCAACCGCCATTATCAGTCAGATTTGCCAACAACCGATTGCAGATTTAGTCGGGCGAGGCACGGGGGTGAATGATCAACAGCTGCAACATAAACAGACTGTTTTAGAAGCCGCTTTATTATTGCATCAAGCTGAGATGGACTCGCCAGAAGCGGTCTTACGCTGTGTTGGCGGTTTAGAAATTGCGGCCTTAACCGGTGCCTATTTAGAGTGTGGACGAGTAGGATTACCCATCGTGGTGGATGGCGTGATCTCTTGTGCCGCCGCTTTGGTCGCTTATGAAATGCAGCCGCAACTAAAACCGTGGATGTTATTTGGGCATCAATCGGTCGAACCGGCTCAGAAAGCTGTGTTTAAACAGTTAGAGGTCACGCCTATTATGGATCTTGAAATGCGACTGGGTGAGGGGTCGGGGGCGGCGATGGCAATCCCGATTATTCGTTTAGCCTGCGCGCTACATGCCAATATGGCGACTTTTGAAGAGGCCAATGTCTCGGATGCGAATTGATCTGTTACGTCATGGTGAATGTCTTGACCAGGCCTGGTTAAGAGGCCGAGTGGATTCTGAATTATCGGCTTTAGGTTGGCAGAAAATGCAGCATCAACTCGGTCTCATCAGACCTGCCCAAGTGCTGATAAGCTCCACGGCTAAGCGCTGTTCGCTTTTTAGCCAGCAGCAACATGACCAGGCCTGGTCAGAAGATTTGGACATGGAACAAGCATGGCAAGAGAAAGATTTTGGCGTGTTTGATGGTTTGCCATTTGCCAGCGTCCAGCAAAAATATCCGCAAGCACTCGCACATTATCTTAAGAACCCTTATGAAAACGATATTCCGCAATCTGAGAGTTTTAAGGCGTTTCAACTGCGCATCGACCAGGCCTGGTCAGATTTAATTCAAAAGAATTATGACTCCGTATTATTGGTCACGCACAGCGGGCCAATGCGTCTGGTATTACAAAAAATCATGGGATTTGCTAACGCGCAGTTATTAGTCGTCGTGT
>VCMI01000166.1 GCA_006222135.1 Thiomicrorhabdus sp.
ACACGACGACTGTCAATTCCAATGTATGTCGCCATGATAAACCGCCTAATATGTGATAGTATTTAGTCTCGCTTGGTAAGTTCACACTATGGCTTTACTAACCTTATGAATACAGGCTAGGAGTCGTGTCCTGCCTAAGATACCGTTCAGTTTATAGTGTGTGAGGACRAMKGTCTTAATCTGGCATGGAAGGTCTTACCCTAGGCCTGGTCACAAGATCTCTCTGTCCTTTTACTAAGCGTCCCTAATAAATTCTCCACTTCTGGAGAACACTTTCAACATATAAGGCCTGGTTATAAACGAGTCTTAACTCTGTTTGATAGAGTTTGTCTTTAAAATCTCATGTAAAAGGAATGTAAATTGATGAAAGTGGTCTCGGTCAATGTCGGTAAAATTCAAACACAATCTTGGCGTGACGGCACGCCCAGTGCCATGCATAAGTCAGCGGTTGAAGGGCAGGTTGCGGTCAGTAAATTGGGTCTTGCTGGAGATGAACAGGCCGACAGTAAAAACCACGGCGGTGAAGATAAAGCCGTGTTTGTGATGCCTGAAAATAATTATGCACTCTTTAATATAGATCAACCGTTTGGATTTTTGGGCGAAAACTTAACGCTCTCTGGCTTGGACGAAACCGAAGTCTGTTTGGGCGATCGCCTACAAATTGGTACGGTTTTATTAGAAGTCACTCAACCTCGCTCACCTTGTTGGAAGTTAGGGCAACATGCCAGCGGTGGGTCAGATTGGAGTTCCGCGGAGTTTTTAAAAGCTTATTCCGAAAGTGGTCGAGTGGGGTTTTATTGTCGAGTTGTAGCGACGGGGCGATTTAGAGAAAGGGCAGTCAGTTACTTGGTTAACACGTAATGATGAGAATAAAGATGTTCCGATTCAGATCTCCATTCAAAAACTCTTTATTGCCAAACAGTTTCATGTCACAGAACAAGAGCGCAATGATTTAAGATTAGTTGTCCAACACCCTTCGTTATCGGCCTCATGGAAAAAGACAATCTCAGCCTTAATAGAAACCTTCTAGGACTCTTGTCAGTTTAGTGGGCAGCTAAACACCGTTGGCTGTCCATTTTTTATGACCATCTTGGACAATAATAAATTCTACGTTGGAAGGGGTTATTTTTAAAAACTGAATACCTTCAGGTTTACCCATCATTGGGGGAAGGTCGCACAGATAATGCAAGCCTGTTTTAGAAACAGATTCACTCGGCAGGGCATTTTCACCATCCCAGCGATAGACCTGGTAACTTAAAACCTGGTCGCCCACCGCGCCCGTCAGTAGTAAAAAATCAGAGGCCATTTCACTCATGCCTCTAATCCCTCTGCCCGTTAGGGGCAAATAGCGGGTTTTAACGGATTTGATTTTAAACTTCTTTTTATGCAGCTTTAAACGTAAAACGGTGGCGATATTGCCTCGCAGCACCGGTCCTCTTAAACCGACTAACAGTCGACCTTTAGCATCTATTGCCAAGCCTTCAATATCGACCCCATTTTCTTTGCTTGGAATTCCTGTGAATAAACCTAAAGTTGGATGGTTCTGTAATTCGTCTGCTAATGAAAGGCTTTCAACGGCCACCGCTTTATAGTGCCCATCAAGCTGAATCCGAAACAACTGCTGTCTGGCGGGCTCTCTAATGATGGTTTGCAAACGTTTTAAATTCTTTTTTGCGGCGTTATTGTCTTTGAGTTTAGAGCGTTTAACACTGTGAGAACCAATGGCATAAAGGTAAGGCGCTTGCCAAGCCAACCCTTCAATATCGAGTTCGGAGTTTAATGCGGCAGGCGAATTGTCTAGAGAGATCAATTGACTCGGTTGCCAGGTTTGCTGGCCTGCTTTTGTCTTGAGCGGCTTAAACAGTTGTATTTGATGGCCTTCATCTGTCGCCAGCGCCATAAAATCCGCGGTGACGACAATGCCACTGATATTCAAAGGGTCAATGCCTAACTCAGTTGAAAACGACCAGGCCTGGTCGTTTTGTGAGGTCGCCAGAGTATTGGCCATGGCAGGGTTAATATTGAATATCAGCCCCAACACTAGGCCGCCTAAAAATATGGTTTTGGAGTGTGTCACTCTTGTAAGGTGCGATATTAGCGGCATGATGTCTGGCTCGGATTATAAGGTGTTTAATCAAGCCGTTATTGTAGCGGATTGTGTAGAATAGTCGCTAACAAACTAAACAATGACCAAATGACTGCGACCATGACTGAATCAAAAACAGAACCCACCGCCAAAGCGATCATCGAAGAGAGCTCTGATGTTAAATCTGAGTCCGTTCCAACCAAGCTGTCGAAAAAAGAACGCACCAAGGATTGGATAAAACCACCTAAGTCCATCATAAAACTGGTCGGTAAAGCCATGGCGCAGTTTCAAATGTTGCGTGAAGGCGATCGGGTTTTATTGGGCTTGTCTGGTGGCAAAGACTCGATGGCATTGCTTATTATTTTGAAGCATATACAGCGTCATGCGCCGATTAATTTTGAAATTGCCGCCTGCACCATTGATCCTGAAATTCCGGGGTTTGATCCTTCGCCGTTAAAAGCCTGGTGTGCCTCATTGGATGTCCCTTATTTTTATGAATCGGAAGATATTGTAAAACTGGCTGATGAGCGTATGAAAGGTAACTCCTTCTGCAGTTTCTGTGCCCGTCAAAAACGCGGTATTTTATATTCTACTTGTCGTCGTGAAGGTTATAACGTGCTGGCTTTAGCGCAACATTTAGATGATTTGGCTGAAAGCTTTATTATGAGCGCCTTTAACTCCGGTCAGTTACGGACTATGAAAGCCCACTATTTAAATGACGATGAAGACGTGCGCATTATCCGTCCGTTAGTGCGTGTTCGTGAATCTCAAACCCGTGACTTTGCCACCGAGGCCCGCTTGCCAGTGATTGAAGACAACTGTCCAGCTTGTTACGCTAAACCGCAAGCCCGTGAACAGACCAAGCAGTTATTGTTAGAACAAGAAAAAACCAATCCGCATCTCTATGCCAATCTGTGGCGTGCCATGCAGCCCTTAATTGCAGATGATAATCACGAAGGGCAAGCGAGTTTGCGACAGTCCGAATTAGACGAGGTTGATTTATGAGTGATTTAAAGCCAAAAGAGGCTCAGAAAAAGCCTGTTAAAAAGAAGACGGTAAATGACCAGGCCTGGATAGGCGGGTTACTCAAAGGCTTTCTGGTTGCGTTTTCGTGGCTCCCTCTGTCATGGAATCAAAGGCTAGGTCGTGGCATTGGTTGGTTATTGATTTGGCTGCCAAACAGTCAAAAAAGCATCGCTCAGAAAAATATTCAAGTGGTTTTTCCAGCCTTAAGTGCGGCAGAGCAGAAACAATTACTCAATAAAAATTTATTAGAGCTCGGAAAGACTATTACCGAACTAGGGCCTATGTGGTGTTGGACGAGTCAACAGATTTTACCTTTGATTAAAGAGATTAAAGGCCAAGAGTTATTAGATGCGGCAATCAAAAATCAAAAAGGCGTGATTTTACTCGGCCCCCATATCGGTAATTGGGAATTGAATGCTATCTATCTATCAAGTCTTTATCCCGCCACCTTTCTCTATAGACCGCCGAATGTCTCTTCGATTGATTCATTTATGAAGCAGGCGCGCTCACGTTTTGGGGGCAAACTGGTACCGACCGATTTACGGGGTGTGCGCACGTTAATTAAAGCGCTGAAAAATAATGAAGTGACCGGGATTTTGCCCGACCAAGATCCGGGTGAGTCGGGCGGAGTTTACGCGCCTTTCTTTGGTCGTCCTGCCCGCAGTATGACTTTGGTGAGTAAGTTTGTTCAAAAAACCGGTTGTACCGCACTGTTTATGGTGATGGAACGTCTGCCAAATGCCGAAGGCTATAGACTGCACTTTTTACCTGCCGATGCCGGTATTGCGAGTAAGGATGAGTTAGTTGCCACTACGGCTTTAAATGCGGGGGTTGAGGCTTGCATTGCGTTGGTGCCAGAACAGTATCTTTGGTCTTATAAACGCTTTCGTAAGCCACCACCGGGCGTGGTGGATATTTATAAATCCTAACTTACCAATCCGATTACCAACAATCATCCTCTGGCTTGACCAGGGAATCTTATGTGGCAGCGAGTTGTGCTAACACCTTTTGATTGGTGAATTACAGTCAAAGTGCCCCACTAATTTGACCTAAAGGGGTCAGGCCTCTTAAACTCCACTCACGTTTTTTATTATTATTTATTTGAGGGATACATTCAAGTCGTAAGTGCAACAGTTTTAATTTCCCAGCACACCTCATTAGGTGTTCTGAATCCTAAACACTTTCTTGGGCGTATTGTTGAGCTTATCAACAACCCAATCAATTTCTTCCTGAGTTACTTTATCGAAGTCTGTTCCTTTTTGGAAAGAATCGTCTTAACAATCCATTGGTATTTTTCATTGGTTCCACGCTCCCAAGAAGAGTAAGGGTGGGCAAAATAAAAATCTGTCCCAAGCTCTTTTTGCCATCGTTTTGGTATTGTGAAAACTCTTTGCCATTATCTGAAGTTAATGAATGAACAGGCAGTCGTCGTGT
>VCMI01000167.1 GCA_006222135.1 Thiomicrorhabdus sp.
AAGCCGAAATCCTGAAAGCTTATACTTTACTGAGATCTGAATTTCCAGACGAAATCAGTCTAGCCATTCGTAGTTCCGCCACCGCTGAAGATTTACCGACCGCCAGCTTTGCTGGCCAGCAAGATACCTATCTCAATGTTACCGGTGAACAAGCCCTTTTAAATGCTTGTAAACGCTGCTTTGCCAGCTTATTTACTGATCGAGCAATTCATTATCGAATTGATAATGGGTTTGATCACTTCAGTGTCGGCCTTTCTATCGGCGTCCAGAAAATGGTACGTTCAGATTTAGCCGCTTCGGGCGTCATGTTCTCGATAGACACAGAAACGGGGTTTAAAGATGCTGCGTTTATTACGGGTGCTTATGGCTTAGGGGAAAATGTCGTCCAAGGCGCCGTTGAGCCTGATGAATTTTACGTCCACAAACCTACCTTTGAATTAGGTTTTCGTTGTATTCTCAAGCGTCATTTAGGGAACGTAAAAAAAATCAAGATGGTCTATGCGACTGAYACCACCAAAAGCCCTGTTTTAAACATTCCGACACCACTCAAAGAGCAATCAAAATTCTGTATTACAGATGAAGAAGCCTTGCAGTTAGCCGACTACGCTATCCGTATTGAAAAATATTACTCTGAACACGCGGGTTATCACAAACCGATGGACATGGAATGGGCCGAAAGACGGAATAGACGGCAAGCTCTATATTGTGCAAGCCAGACCCGAGACAGTCACTTCACAAGCCAGTGACACCACCCTTAAAACCTATGAAATTGAAGTTCCAGAAACCACTGAGGTTTTAATAGAAGGTCGTTCGGTCGGTCAAAAAATAGCCCAAGGGCAAATTAACGTCATTGAAAACGTCAATAATATTCATCAATTTAAAGCAGGCGAAGTGCTTGTGTCTGACATTACCACGCCAGATTGGGAACCGATTATGAAACTCGCTTCAGCCATTGTCACTAATCGTGGCGGCAGAACGTGTCATGCGGCGATTATTGCACGTGAGCTGGGTATTCCGGCCATTGTCGGCTGTGGACATGCGACCGAACTTTTACAACACAACCCCTACGTCACTGTATCTTGTGCGCAGGGTGAGGTTGGTACCGTTTATTCTGGAAAAATCCCTTTTCGAGTCATTGAAACCGACCTTAGCCAACAAACTTCACCTAAAACAGAGATGATGCTCAACTTAGGCAATCCCGACCTAGCCTTTCAAACCAGTTTTCTACCCAATAAAGGTGTTGGACTAGCTCGAATGGAATTTATTATCAACCAATCCATTCAAGCGCACCCGTTGGCTTTACTGCATCCTGAACGCATCAAAGATCCTATTCAGAAAAGCCGCATTTTAGAATTAATTAAAAACCACAAGTCTGGAACAGATTACTTTATTCAGAAACTCTCTGAAGGCATTGGCACTATAACGGCTGCCTTTTACCCCAAACCCGTGGTGATTCGCCTCTCAGACTTTAAATCCAATGAATACGCCAGTTTATTAGGCGGCCAGCAATTTGAGCCCAAAGAAGAGAATCCGATGATTGGTTTTCGTGGGGCTTCTCGTTATAGCTCAAAACTATTTGAGCCCGCTTTTGAAATGGAATGTCTCGCGATTAAAAGAGTTCGTGAACTGATGGGTTTAACCAATTTAATTATTATGGTGCCTTTTGTAAGACGCGTTGCCGAGGCCAAGCAGGTCATTAACACTCTCGCTAAATATGGTTTACGTCGTGGGGAAAATGATTTAAAACTCTATATGATGTGCGAAATCCCTAATAACGTCTTGGAGATTGATAATTTTGCGCCCTACTTTGACGGTATCTCTATTGGCACGAATGATTTAACGCAACTGATACTCGGTGTCGACCGAGATTCAGAACTGGTGGCTTATGATTATGATGAGCGCGATAACGGCGTTAAGAAGATGATTCAATGGGCCATTGAAGGCGCTAAAAGGAATGGTCTACACAGTGGTGTTTGCGGACAAGCACCCTCCGATTATCCTGATATGGCACAGTTTTTTGTAGGACTCGGTGTTGATTCATTAAGTCTCAATCCAGACAGCCTACTGAAAACCAGTCAGATTGTTTTAGAGTTTGAAAAAAATGCATTATCAGGTGAAAAAAAGTCACCTTTGTAAAGTAAATTTTCATTTCGTCAGATAGATCTGAAAATTACGTTTACAAAATTCTGTATCAGAAACGAACAGGCCTGTTGGTTTTTGTAAGAAGTGAACTATTGAATGATTACCGTTTGCAAAAAGGCCTTTAAAGTGTCTTTGTCTGCAAAAATATTGTGTCTCTTCAAATGCGCTATCGACGACATGATAAACGGAGACTTGCTCTTGATTTCTCGGCCAATTCACCGTCGCATCACCCTCCATATCCAAATAGATTTCGAATGGAAAATCTTGCATCTTTGGAATCGCAAACAACTTGGTAATAAAACCTGGCATGGCTGAAATATCGGCCACATAAACGATTTTATAATCGTCTAAATTGGTTACTTTCAACTCATTAAAAATTTCCTTAACCCACTTGCCACCGTCTTTATGGCTAGAAAAAACCACCCATTGAGTGTCTTCTGCGATGCTATGCACCTGCTCCCACTGGTCTTCAAAACTCACTGACTTTAGATTTTCAACGGCATAAGACATTGA
>VCMI01000028.1 GCA_006222135.1 Thiomicrorhabdus sp.
ACACACGACTCAATGGTTGATCGACACATCTAGAATCGCTCGCTTCATTAAAGTTAACACGAGAAAGTCAGACATCGTTAGCGCTGTCATCATTGAGCAATTACGAGCTTTAAACAGGCCTGTTCATTCATTAACTTCAGATAATGGCAAAGAGTTTTCACAATACCAAACGATGGCAAAAGAGCTTGGGACAGATTTTTATTTTGCCCACCCTTACTCTTCTTGGGAGCGTGGAACCAATGAAAATACCAATGGATTGTTAAGACGATTCTTTCCAAAAGGAACAGACTTCGATAAAGTAACTCAGGAAGAAATTGATTGGGTTGTTGATAAGCTCAACAATCGCCCAAGAAAGTGTTTAGGATTCAGAACACCTAATGAGGTGTTCTGGGAAATTAAAACTGTTGCACTTACGACTTGAATGTATCTAGGTTAAAAACAGACCACTAGGTTTATTCAAATCTTCATACGAAATACCAATACCAAACACCTCTTTTTGCTTATCTTTTTCCGGAATGACCCGAGTACGGTTCAATGCGGGAAAATAAGCAAAACGGCTGGTTTGGTCAGCGCTCTTATTTACTAAGACGGTAGTACATTTAATATTAGAAGGGGCTAAAAAACGAATCAAAATAGAACTTTCATCCGTTGCCGAAGATTTCTTAGCCAATATAAAAGCTCTCTCTTCAGTTCCTCCATCCGCGTAGTGAATGTCAGAATCGACTATAAAATAGATGTTTTTGCTGGAGAAAATATTAACACTTCTATCGTAGATCGTTTGAGCGTCTTCAATCGGCTTCACCGTAGCCGATTCAGTCACGACAGCGCCAGAAACCGCAGCAGGGGTGATGACTTCATTGGCTAAGGCAACATTAAAACCACCCACCATTAAGCCAAGACTCATTGCGAGCCTTAGCTTTAATTTGATTGGGTGAGTCTGCAATAACATAACGATTTTAATACTCTATTGAGTTATACGGTTGCTGGTTCGGGATAATCAGCATAAGCGACCAATGAATCCAATGTTAACTGCCTTAAGTCACTTTGGTTATCTAATACGGCTAACGAATATATATTCATATTTTCAAGCATGACATTAACATTACCCGTAATCGCATCAAGAACCAAGTCTTCTGATTCACCGTCGTACCACTCTCGATCAAGAATTAAGGCCATACCCGTTAGAATTAAGTTCGTGATTTGCTTAATCGTACCGTAAATCAGTAAACCAAAATCTAAAATAAGAATTTCAGAGTAGACAATGAACTGCTCGGTATAAACGATTCGATCGGCCATCTCTCCAATTCGATCGGCCATAATGCCAATCTGGACGGCCATCCACAAAATACGATCCGCCATAATACCAACTTCTTCACCACGTGAAGCAAACAGATAACCATACTCCATCCCCGTCATGGCAAAGGTATAGGCATCATTCTCTATATCCATAGTGAATTGATACGCTAAATCGGCCATATGTATCGCAAATTCAGAGGCGTCCCCTTCCGTTTGTGCCGTAAATTCATAAAAGAAGCTGGCTAATTCTGATGCAAAAACAAAAGCGTCATCTTCTACTGCAGCTGTGCCGGCGTCTGTCACCTCTAGGGATGAAATATTAACAGGATCAAGACTCCAGGTAGTCGCGGCTTCCGCAATTGCCACATCCGCTGCAGAAGCTGGATCTTCATCAGTTTCAGCATCTTTTGCTGCTGTTGCTAAATCTGTTGCCGCTGTTGTGACCCTTTCTGAGAGCTGATCCCATGAACGAGCTTAGAAGTACATCCGTAGGACTTTGCTCTGAAGTGAATAGTATTTTAAAAATATCAGCGCTACTATCTGCTGTAAAGCCTGTCGTCTTTGTGTCGACTGTTTCACTCTCCATTACAGAGAAAATACTCTTAATGGCTAATGAGACCATCGCTAATATTGTTGAATTAGTTTCCAACGTTGTAATCAGTCCTGTCGTATCTGGCATAACGTCACGATTAGCGTCAAGTTCTATTGCGTCACGTGCACTCGCTTGCATCGTACCAACTACGTCTGAAGTCATTGTCTCTGACAACCCTAACCACATTAATGAAATATTGGTCACAACATTATTATTCGCTAGGTACGTTGTCATAAACTCGGTATCAATGGAATCAGCCGTCGCATTTTCCAAATCATTCATTTTGGTCAATGTTAATAATGCGCCAGAAGCCACACTGATTTTAGACAAACTCAGCATAATATTTGTACGGTCATCAAAAGCTAGACCCGTCGTATTTTTGGTAATCACGGCTTGAAGCATGTCATCCACTGAAGCTGTGACCAAAAATGAATAAGCTAAACCTTGAAGCTGAGAGGTTCCTAATAATTCAGAAAGCCAGGTGTAAACAGCTTGGAGCCCGTCTGCAATAAGCCCAAGCCCAGTACTGGTGAAACTACTAGAAATCAACTTAATTAAACCGTCAAGCAGGTCTAAGGCATCAATCGCTTTAGGACTCGCAACTAACGAACGTGCGGAGGCTTGCACCACCACACGCGGAGCAACAGAGCTAGCACTTGCCGTTTGTGCATCCGTACTACTATCATTTTTTGAATTAAACAAACGCATTGTGGCGACTAATTTAGTGTACTGATGCGTGTATTGCTCGTAAGCCAATTGCTGAGCGGAAACTGCATTCTCCCAAAGCGTTCCAGTGCCTGAATTTTCTAGATAATGCGAAGTTAAATAGGTCGTACCATCCACAGGAGTAACTGGCGCATACATTGGTGTGCGAGTCTGAAAAAACTCAACCAGCTTAGCATTATCTTCGACCGTTAGAGAATCTGAACTCGTTCTCACGCTTGCCATTGATGATGACGCTGGAGCAACAGTAGGTGAGGCTAAAGTCGAACTCAAAGAATCATTTAATGCCGTAGTAGTACCGTCGGCATCCGACTGTAAAGCACTGGTCGTTGCTAAACTACTATCAATACTAGACGTAGCGGCATTAGGAGCTAAATCTGCAGCATCACCAGAACCGCCACCACAACCGACTAAGGATGTTGGTATCGCTAAGGAAGCGGCTAGCTTTGCACCTAGTGCCAAAAAATTTCTTCTGTTCATTCTTATGATCCCATTAACTATATTAATACCTATTCGAGTATTATAACTTATAATTCGCAACTTTACACTGTACCTAAGTACAGTATCTCCATAAAATCAATATCTTAAAGATTAAGTAATAATAATTTACAACGTCACTTTTGTCTTACTAAAGCTACTTCTCCACTGATCTAGGAGGCATTATCAAAAGTAATCTATAGGTCATAACACCGTCACATAAGGGTGTCAGACTACAGGTTGAATAGAAATAGATAATAAAAGTGACTTATGATTAATATTGAAAAAACGATCTCCCATAAGCACCCAGACTTTGGGAAAAAGACAGGCGCTAAGTTGTTTTTAAAACTCCTGAAACGCTTATTGCATGAAGATGAGATTAATCACTTCATTCAAACCAATCAGCACCTAAAGGGATTTGCTTTTTTAGATCATGTTTTAGATCACTTTAACTTCAGTTACCAGATCAACAATCGTGATTTCAATAATATTCCTGCTGAAGGCCGAGTGATTATCGTGGCCAATCACCCTATTGGTTCTTTAGATGGATTAGCACTGTTAAAACTGGTGCGTAGCGTGCGTCCTGATGTGAGTATCGTGACCAATGAACTGTTGTCACACATCGACCCACTAGATTCTCTGTTTTTATCGGTCGACAACATGAGTGCCAGCGCACAACATAAAAGCCAATTTAAAGCGATGCTAACCGCCCTGCAATCTGACCAGGCTGTGATTATATTCCCTTCTGGTGAAGTCTCTAGGATCCGTCCAAGCGGCGTGCGTGATGGCGTTTGGAAAGCGGGATTTTTAAAGCTGGCTGAAAAAACCAAATCCCCTGTTCTACCCATCTATATCGACGCCCGAAATTCGGCACTATTTTACGCCTTATCCGCAATTTATAAACCCTTAGGCACGCTCATGTTAGTTCAAGAGATGTTTAAGCAAAGCCACCAACAGATTCAGTTTCATATCAGCAAACCCATCCCTTGGAAGTCTATTGCCAAGCATGAGCATAAGGGGAAAAAGCTGGCTAATGAGTTTAGAAAATATCTTTACCGCTTAGACAAGCCCAAGAAAATAAAACAAAAGCCTTTTTTGGAAACCCTAGAAACGATTGCGCATCCTGTGAATCGTAGCGCCCTTAAAAAGGATCTCAAAACAGCCGAGCGCCTGGGAGAAACCCAAGATGGCAAGCAGATCTATCTATCTGACTATGAAGCCGACTCTCCCGTCATGCAAGAAATTGGTCTACTACGCGAACTGACCTTTCGCACCGTCGAAGAAGGCACAGGAAAACGCTTGGACCTTGACGCTTATGATGCCGATTATCGCCACCTGGTACTCTGGGATGAACAAGATTTAGAGATTGTAGGGGCTTATCGTATTGGCGAATGCGCCAATATTATGGCTAAAAAAGGGATTAAGGGCCTCTATACCAGCACGCTATTTGACTTGAAACCTGAGATTGAAGCTTATCTACCCAATGCCTTAGAATTGGGGCGAAGTTTTGTACAACCGCGTTATTGGGGTAAACGTAGTTTAGATTATTTATGGTATGGCATAGGCGCATATCTTGTGCGCAATCCGCAGATCAAGTATATGTTTGGCCCGGTGAGTATGTCAGATGCTTATCCGAAATTAGCGAAGGAGTTAATCAGTGGTTTTTACAAACAACAACTTGGCGATGAACACTCTTTAGCGGTCGGTAAGAGACCCTTTAAACTGAGTAAACCAACGCAAGCCATTGCCGAAACTGAGTTTGCTGGCGACTATAAAGAGAGCTATAAAAAGCTCAATGCTTTATTAAACTTGGAAGGTGTCAAAGTGCCTACGTTGTTTAAGCAATATGCCGAACTGTGTGATGATAAAGGCTGTCGTTTTATAGACTTTAGTGTTGATCCAGATTTTAACGGCTGTATTGATGCGTTTATTTTTGTCGAAATCGATAAGATAAAGCCTAAGAAAAACAGCGTTATATGAGCCCTATTGAGGACAAGTGAAGAGAAATAGTGGTAAAAACGACCTCGAATTTAAAGTGACCAGGCCTGGTCATTTTAAATCATCGCTGTAGTCAAAAGACTAAACTACTCGGGCTTGCCTACCATGATCGATTTCATACTCTTTAAATCCATATGACGTTGCCAAGCACCTAATACGTCCTGCTTGCTTAATTCAGAAATCGTCTTAGGGAATTCCTCAAGGTAATTCAATGGCAAATCATAAAAGCCAATCATCGTAATATAGCCGATAATTTTGCCATTACTGTCTATGCGTAAAGGAAAGCCGCCGACCAGATTATCTTTAATGGCTTGCAAGTGCGTTTCATCGAAGTCTTTCATAAAGGCCTCGATGGTTTGATTGACGACTTTTTTGGCTTCCATAGCACTCTTGTTTTTAGTGGATAAACCGACTAACCAAGGACCTGGCTGACGCATCGGAGCAAACCCACTACTAACCCCATACACCAATCCGCGTTTTTCACGCACCTCTTCCATGAGTAGCGAACCAAAACCACTGCCACCTAATAGATGATTACCTAAGAACAACGCATAGTAATCAGGATCACCGCGTTTAACGCCTATCTGACCTTGCTTAAAATAGGTTTGGCTTGAATCAAACTCAATGACTAGATTCGATTCTGCTTCAGTCAATGTTTTTTGTGAAGCACTCGGAGCCGCTATCGCCGTTGGCTTTGAACCCGCAGGCAGTCCTTTCAATAGATTTTCAGCAATTTGTTGAGCTTGCTGCTTATCGACATTTCCGACAATCGAAATCAATGCATTCTTACTAACAATATATTGATTGTAAAAAGCCTGAATGGCTTCTAATTTAAGGGCTTTAACGCTCTCCACATTGCCGGCCACAGGATGTCCATAAGGATGATCCCCATACAGCATGGCCCAAAATGCATTAGAGGCCATGGCACTCGGGGCTAATTGCTGTTGTTTTAAGCCGACTAAGACACGATTACGTTCGCGCTCAAAGATAGACTCATCAAAAGTCGATTCTACAATCGTGTCATGAAACAAGTCTAAAGCGGGCTTTAAGATAGAGTCGCGCGTCAGCGTTCGAAGCGTATAACTGGCCATATCGCGATTAATACGGCCGCCTACATTGGCACCTAATGCGTTAATTTTGTCAGACAGAACTTCTTCACTGTGGGTTTTAGTTTGTAATCCTAAAAGCGTCGTCATCATGGATGCAAGGCCCCACGGCTCTCCATCGCGAGCACTTCCTGCATCGAAACTCACTTGAATATCCAACATCGCCAGTTCCGGAGCGTGTACATAAACAACCTTCGCGCCATTTTGTGTATGCCACTGCTCTATCTGTACCGCCGCCCAAGCATTCAGAGAGAAAAGACTCAATGCCAGACTCATCAAAATTGAAGCTATGCTGTGTTTCGGAAATATAAGCATTTACAGCCTCCCTGTGTAGGCTTTAAGGCCTGAGTGATCTTTGCCATCAGGAAACAAGGTCGCGATGGTTAAGTTATCGCGAGTCAGGTATTTCTTAGCCACCGCCTGAATTTGTTGCGGGGTAACTTTGCGGATATTTTCAATCCAATAATCCAACGTATCGGCCTCTAAACCGACACTTACCAAAGAGCCGATAATAGAGGCTTGCGCTTGAATGGAGTCTAGATAATAGACATGATCGGCCTCATCCATCGCCCAAATTCGCTCTAACTCTGGCTGGCTGACTAATTCTGTTTTAAGGATTTCGATTTCAGCCAATAATGCATTTTCAACCTCACTCACTTTATGACCCGTCACCGGCGTGCCACTCAACTCAAATAAAGTCGATAGACGATCAGTGGTGTTATAGCCGGCACTCGCACCCGCGGCAATCTGTTGTTTGCGCACTAAAGAAACCGGCAAACGACTACTACTGCTACCGTCTAAGATACTCTCCAAGACAGCAAGTGCATAAACCTCCTGTTTTTCGACTGCGGTTTTGGCGGTCACTAAACTGGGAACGTGATATCCCAACTGCACGGAAGGGACCTTGGTCGCCCCTTTAAGTTCAATACGACGCAACCCTTCTTGTTCAATCTCTAACTGCGGTTTCACACTCGAAATAGTTTCGGGTTTATAGCGACCATAATAGGTCTTGGCAAGAGCCAAGACCGCTTGTGGCTCAACATCCCCAACCACCACTAAGGTCGCATTATTAGGTGCATACCATTGACGATACCAATCTCGCAGATCACTCGCCTTATAATGCTCAATATCCGTCATCCAACCAATCACAGGGTTACGCGCGGGACTGTTCATAAAAGCCGTCGCATTAAACTGTTCATTGAGTTTAGAAGTAGGCTGATCCTCCAAACGCCAGCGACGTTCTTCGGTGACCACTTTGCGTTCTTTGTTAAATTCAGTATCATCAATCACTAAATTGCGCATACGGTCGGATTCTAACTGCATGACCTTCTCAAGATGCTGTTTACCCACTACTTGATAATAGGCGGTGTAATTAGCAGAGGTAAAGGCGTTTTCCTGACCTCCAAGCTGAGAGACTTGTTTAGAGAACACCCCTGGCTCTAAGGTTTTCGTGCCTTTAAACATCATATGTTCCAACATGTGTGATAAGCCAGTTTTACCGACCGTCTCATATGTGGAACCGACCTTATACCAGACCTGATGCACCACAACAGGGGCACGGTGATCTTGCTTAACGATGACCTTCATGCCATTATCTAACTGGTATTCAGAGATACTTGGTAAATTACTGGCATGGATCGGTAAAGACAGCACGGATAGCAATGCAGCCGTAATCAATGCTTTAAGAGACATTATTCTCATATTTATTAAACCTTTACGCTTCTTCAAGCATTTTGAACTAGGGGTTGTGTCTACAACCGTTTTGAATTCATTTATAATAGCCGAATATTCAATTTCAAGCATTAAGAGAGTTTGAAGAATTCCAAATTTTCGTATGCCCTAAAGCCTTTCAAAAGGTCTTAACAGGAACACATCATGTTTAGTTTTTTACGTCGCAAGAAAAAACACGCGGAAGAAGAGTCTGTCGAGCAGATTCAACCTTTAGAATTACCCGCTGAGGCCGAGCCAGAACAAACTGTAACAACGCCTGAAGTCCAGCCTATCGAAAGTGTAGAGACTGTCACTGAAAATAGTTTAGTGAATGATGCACTTCAAAATAGCGAGTTGCAAGTAGAGGCCACTCCATCTGAGGAGGCTGAACACTTTAATCAAGAAGCGGTTATTGCAAGTGAGTCTACTTTACAAACGGAAGCCAAAGACGCTTCTAATCAGGAAACTCCGCTTAAAAAACAGAGTTTCTTTACCCGCTTAAAAAAAGGTTTAAGCAAAACGCGCCATAGTTTTACAGACAGCTTAGCGACTCTGGTCTTAGGCCGCAAAGAAATTGATGATGACCTGCTTGAAGAGCTGGAAATGATTCTGTTAACCGCTGATGTGGGAATTGATGCCACTGACCGTATTATTAAGAATTTAACGGAACAAGTTTCACGCCAGGAACTCAAAGAACCACAAGCCTTAATCACGGCTTTAAAAAAGCTATTACAGGATATTTTAGCCCCCATTGAATTGCCGCTTGAGATTGACCGTCACTTAGCCAAACAAGAAGGTCCTTTTGTTATTTTGATGGTTGGAATTAATGGTGTCGGAAAAACCACTACGATTGGTAAGCTTGCTAAGAAATATCAAGAAGAAGGTAAATCTGTCATGCTCGCCGCTGGAGATACTTTCCGCGCGGCCGCCGTAGAACAGTTACAAACTTGGGGGGAACGTAATAATGTACCCGTCATCGCTCAAAAAACGGGAGCAGACTCAGCCGCCGTATTATTTGATGCAATTCAATCGGCCAAAGCAAAAAAAATTGATATCCTGATTGCGGATACCGCTGGCCGCTTACACACTCAATCCAATCTAATGGAAGAGCTGAAAAAGGTAACACGAGTCTTGGCCAAAATAGATGCGACCGCCCCGCATGAAGTCATGCTCGTGATTGACGCAGGAACAGGACAAAATGCCCTGAACCAAGCACAACAATTCAAAGAAGCGGTTAATGTTTCAGGTATTACCCTAACCAAATTGGATGGCACGGCTAAAGGAGGGATCGTATTTGCCTTAGCAGAACAAACGCAAATTCCCATTCGTTTTATTGGCGTTGGTGAATCAATTGATGACTTACGTCCATTTGAAAGCTTAGCCTTTACTGAAGCACTGTTTGATCAAAACAATTAGCCGACATCCATTAAAACAGACTAATAATGTAACCGTAGAGCTGTATGCAGATACCTGATACTGATAACATTCACTTCCAGCATGCCTTCAAGAAAGGTTATAGAATGGCGCTTGAAGGAAAGCCTTTCAGCAGCATGCCTAGTCTCATTCGTCGAGATATGGAGATGCGTAGTTACTTTCAGATGGGATGGGAACAAGCAGAAGAAGACATTAGCTTAAGTGTCGATGATGACGGTCAATCAGATTGGCGAGGTCGATTTGCTTGGGGAATTATGATGCTCATAGGCGGCATTAGTACGACACTACTAATGATGAGTAATATCAAAGAGGAGCAAGCTGAACAAGCACGTCTAATTGCTGGCACCCCAGTGCAAACTCAAAACCTTTCTCAAACGGCACCTCCTGAGCAGACTCCATCATTAACGAACACAGCGACTCCAGAAAAATCACAAAAAGGCATGAGTTAGATTTAGCGCTACTCTCCACGGCGCAAAGACGTGATTTAGAAGTTTACAAGGCAGAGGAAGCGCAAAAGCGAGCCAAAGAAAATGTTCCTCTGCATCCAGTGATTGAAAGTGATATCAAAATCACCAATGCAATTTTAACCAGTGAAATTATTAAACAACAACCCGGTACCAAATTTAATGAAACTGTTCCGAAATATATCCGTGAACTTAGTTTTTATACTCAAATAGAGCATGCTAAGAACCAAACGATTCGTCATCGCTGGCTGTTTAATAATCGAATTTTAGCAACAATCCCTCTGAAAATTAACCGTGAAAACGATCAGACTTGGTCGTCAAAAAAAATGAGCAGCGCTTGGCAAGGTACTTGGTATATTGAAGTACTTGATGCAAACCAAGACGTAATCTTCCGAAAAACATTTATCTATGGAACCCTATAATGAAATACCTCTTGCGCACAGTTATTAAAATCAAACAGAAGTCCTTAGGCTTAGCTCTATTGGGTTCATTAGTCGTCCTCAGCGGTTGTAGTAGTACACCACCGCCTAAGGAGACTTATGATAATATTTGTTCGATTTTTCAACATGATCCGGAATGGAAAGAAGCGGCGCAACTCTCTCAAACACGCTGGGGCACACCACCTTATGTTTTGATGGCAATGGTTCATCAGGAATCTCGTTTTAAACCCGATGCTCAACCGGCCAGACCTTATGCATTAGGCTTTATCCCCTTATTCAGGAACTCAAGTGCCTATGGCTACTCTCAAGCACAAGATGGCACTTGGGATGACTATAAGAAAGCCACAAACCGATGGAGCCAAAGCCGTTCAGATATTGAAGACGCGTTAGACTTTATGGGCTGGTATAACTATCAGTCACACAAACGCCTTAAAATATCTCGCAAGGATACCTATAAGCTTTACCTCGCCTATCACGAAGGGCAAGGTGGCTATTCACGTAGAACCTATCTTAAAAAGCCTTGGTTACAGAAGGTCGCTAAAAAAGTGTCCAACCGTAGTCGTATGTATAGAAGGCAGTATGCTAGATGTGATTAAACTTCCAGATTAAAGATGAATACTTTTGCTTCAGGCATAAAAAAACCGAGTAGAGAAAACTCACTACTCGGTTTTTTATTGTTTAAATTTTAAGACTAGAATGACCAGGCCTGGTCATTCTAAAAACTTTAAAAACTAAACAAACTTTAATCTAGCTTAGATTTAAGCTTTGTAACGCTCAAAAATCACAGAAGCATTTGTACCACCGAAACCAAAACTATTACTCATAATGCGGTTTAGACCAGCATTATCAATACGTTTGGTTACGATTGGCATCCCTTCACATTCTGGATCCAGATTGTCGATATTGATAGAAGGGCAAACAAAGTCATTTTCCAACATCATTAAGCTGTAAATAAATTCATGTACCCCAGCGGCTCCCAAAGAGTGACCAGACATGGATTTTGTTGAACTTATTTTTGGAACCTTCGCCCCAAATACTTCGCGAATAGCAGCCGCTTCTTTAGTATCACCAACAGGTGTAGAAGTGCCATGCGGGTTGATGTAATCAATATCGCCATCAACCGTTTCCATGGCCATTTTCATACAACGCACCGCACCTTCACCAGATGGGGCCACCATGTCATAACCATCAGAATTTGCGCCATAACCGGTAATTTCAGCGTAAATATTTGCGCCACGAGCAAGTGCATGCTCTAACTCTTCTACGACCACCATTCCACCACCACCAGCGATAACAAAGCCATCTCTGTCAGCATCATAAGCACGTGACGCTTTCTCTGGTGTATCGTTATATTTAGTAGATAAGGCACCCATCGCATCAAACAAGACAGACATGGTCCAATGAAGCTCTTCACCACCACCAGCAAACACTATATCCTGCTTACCTAGTTGGATTTGTTCCATGGCAGAACCAATACAATGTGCAGACGTTGAGCACGCTGAACTGATTGAATAGTTAATACCCTTAATCTTAAAAGGTGTTGCTAAACAAGCTGAAACAGTAGAACCCATTGTACGTGTGACCATATAAGGCCCTACACGACGAACGCCCTTGCTGTGAGCAATTTCAACAGCAGCCGTTGAGTTCGAGTTCGATCCACCGCCAGAACCTGCAATCAATCCTGTACGAGGATTAGAAACTTGATCCTCAGTTAAGCCTGAATCTTTCACGGCTTGCTGCATTGCTATAAAAGTATAGGCCGCCGCATCCCCCATAAAACGTAATTGCTTACGGTCAATGTGATCCGAAAAATTAAGGTTCTTCACGGCTCCGTGCACCTGTGAACGTAAACCATTCTCAGTATATTCAGGCGCAGCAACAATACCTGAGCGACCTTCATAAAGAGATTCAGTAACTTCTTTTGTATTGTTTCCTAGACTTGAAACAATCCCAACACCTGTAATGACGACTCTTTTCATAGCTTAAAAATTTTCCGTATTTGTGAATAAACCAACTTTCAAATCAGTTGCGCTGTAAATCTCACGACCATCGACAAACATCTTAGCATCCCCTAAGCCCATATAGAGCTTACGTTTGATAACACGTTTCATATCGATAACGTACTCAACCTTCTTAGCCGTTGGTAAGACCTGGCCATAGAATTTAATTTCACCTGAACCTAAAGCGCGTCCACGACCTGGACCACCCGTCCAACCGAGGAAGAAACCAATCAATTGCCACATAGCATCGACACCTAAGCAACCAGGCATGACCGGGTCTTCATTGAAGTGACACTCGAAGAACCATAAATCTTCAGTTATATCGAGCTCTGCTCTTATTTGACCTTTACCAAATGCACCACCCTCTTCTGAAATATGGGTGATTCGATCCATCATTAACATTGGAGGTAAAGGTAATTGTGCATTACCAGGACCAAAAAGTTCACCACGGCCACTCGATAAAAGCTCTTCTTTTGTGTAACTAGATTGCTGTTCCATTCAGTTGTTTCCACTACTTTTCTTATAAATATTTTTATTATAACAGTTACAAAGACAGCAATACAATTGCTACAACTGTAATACAAAAAAAGCCCGTAATTTCTAAGGAAATTACGGGCTTTTAGAATATGGTGCCGAAAATTGGACTTGAACCAACAACCTACTGATTACAAATCAGTTGCACTACCAGTTGTGCTATTTCGGCGAGATGGCGCGTATTATAAGGGGGATAGGATTTGAGTCAACTACTTTTCTTATATAGGTACTGCATTATCGGAGTTTTTCAAGGTAGTTGTCCGATAAACGTGTTTTAAGCGACGGCTTGAACCGGAACAATTTCCCGATCCGGATTTAAGCTTACCGCGCCTACTGGTGTCCAATTTCTGGTCTGTCTGCCAGACCATCTTTCTGGATACTTTGATTTTGCTAATTCATACACCACTTTACGTTGTCCAAGCAGCGCTACATCTTTTAGCCCATGGCGCTCGCTAGGCGTTACATATCGAATACCGCTATGGCGATGTTCATGGTTGTAAAACTGTTCGAACTTCAACATCCACTTCCTGGCATTCTCTAAGGTTGAAAACCCTTTAGTTGGCCATTGAGGGCAGTATTTTAAGGTTTTAAACAACGACTCTACATAAGGATTGTCATTGCTGACTCTTGGTCGACTGTAAGAGCTGACTATCCCAAGTGATTCGAGCTTAGCTCTTAAGGTACTGCCTTTCATCGGGCTGCCATTGTCTGAGTGTAATACCAGTGGTGTAAGTAGGCATTGTTCACGCAGTACGGCACGTTGTACCAGTTCACTGGCAAGTTGACTGCATTCTCTATCATGAACTTCCCAGGTGACCAGTTTACGGCTGTAAACGTCGATAATCGCGTATAGGTACCAGTAGAGCCCTCGTATTCCGGTGGGCATGTAACTGATGTCCCAACACCAGACTTGATTGGGTCCGGTGGCGATATGACTCGTCGGTTTGGCGCGCTTTATCGGAGCTTTGGATTTCCCCCTATGATGTTGCTGACCTTGGGCTTTTAGAACACGATAAAATGTTGATTCTGAAGCTAGTCGTCGTGT
>VCMI01000168.1 GCA_006222135.1 Thiomicrorhabdus sp.
ACACGACGACTAAAACCGAGCTTGGCTCGGTTTTTATTGTCTGTCAGAAAGACAATGAGGATGAATTGATCCTGCGCTCACATTGTTTTAATAAGGCCGCAGGACATGCCAGGCCTGGTAGGTTACATAATCGCTCTTCTGTAATGAATCCAATGTTCTTAAAGCTTATTCGACACGCTGTTCAATAGAGATATTGTCTTCGACTGCTTCACTTGGATGATTGATAATCAATTCACCTGCGGTAATGCCTTGAAGAATCTGGGCTTGGAGACCATTACGCTGGCCGATAGTGACTTTGCGACGTTTCGCATGATTATCTTCAATCACAAACAGTGCCCATCCATTATTGTATCGAAAGAGACTACTGGCGGGGACTTGCAATACATCTTCTTCGTGCCATAGAACAAAACTCGCCTCAACTCTATAACCATCCCCTAAGCGTTGCCATTGTTCGGCAGGCGAGGTGAAGTCAGAAATAATCAGCACACGTTGTTCTTCCACGCCCAATGCCGAGATTTTAGTGAAACCGATGGGTTCTATAACCCTCACTCGGCCATCTAATGAGAGTGTTCCTCCCCAGCGATCGAAGAAGACTTTCATTCCGGGTTTGATTTTGACGGCATCGGCGGAGAGTACATCAACTTCAATTTCCAGTGATTTAGGATCGCCGACCTCTAACAAGGCTTCACCAGTCGTCACAGGACCTTCGCAACTACGTTCTACTTTAAGTATTTGACCTGTGATGGGGGAGCGCACCGCGACGCGCTCTATCGATTGATCGGCAAAAGATTCCTTAGAATATTCTAGGGTGGTTCGTGCCGATTCTAACTCATGGCGAGCGACTTCCACCGCAAAATTAGCAGAGCGTTTTGTGGCGGATAAGCTTTGTGCTTGAGTGGATGCCGTATCGAAAACACCTTGAGAAATTAGACCCTTTTCTAATAAGGGTTGGTAGCGTTTGAGATCGGTGTTGGCGAGTTGCGCCGCCACGCTTGCCGCTTGGGCTTTTTCTTGAGCCACTTGTAATGCTGACTTGGCGACAGAGACCTGTGCTTGTGCTTGGGCTCGACTGCGTGGATCAAGCGCTTGTGAGGCAAGCGGCGTAATACTCAGTAGTGTTTGCCCTTGCTCAACGCTGTCTCCGACCTTAAGGTGTTGTCGACAGGTAACTCCATTCACGGGTGCCGAAATGATGTAAGGATCAATGATTCGGGTACGACCTTCTTCTTCAATGGTCATGGTCAGGGGAGCAACTTTAGCCATAGCGGATTCAACCAACAGCGGCTTAGGCCAAAATCCCCACACCAATAATGCAATCATCAACAGAGTACTGACGATAATTCCTGGATGATTTCGTATTTGAAGCAGCATTACATTATTCCTTCGCTTTAAGGGCGGCAACCATATCAAGGTGTGCCAAGTTACGCCAAATCACAATGGCTGAAATAAGGGTGGAACCAATCACGACCAGGGCGGCAAACGCATAAACTTGCGATTCCAATACCAGCGGAACTCGGTATAGATCTGAAACAAATTGAGAGGCTAAATAGGCACACAAGCCATAACCGATTAGAAAGCCTAATGGGATTGCCAACAGGGTTAAAACAAATTGTTCACCTAATAAAATATAGGCGATTTCACTCCGATGAAAGCCCAATACTCGAAGACTGGCTAATTCTCGATTCCGTTCAGATAGCGCGATTCGCATACTATTGTAAATCACTCCAAAAGCAATGCTACCACCGAGCAGGGTGCTGATAAAGGTAAAGAAGAGTATGGATTCATTCATGGTTTCGTAAAAGCCCTCGATGGCTGAGCGTTGCTCAATCACGCCGGCAATCCGAGGCATCTCTTTAAGTTTTTTATAGACGAGCTCTTGGTCACGTTTATCGACCTTTAAGAGGGCGCCTGAAATAACGTTTCCTTCTTTTAGCAGACCATTAAGGGATTTTTGTTGTAAATAAACATTCGCGCCTAGATATTGTTTAGCGGTACCTATAACAGGCACTTTCAAGATACTACGTTTACCTTCTAATAGCTCAATGGTGAGCATGTCTCCTGGCTTTATGTGTAATCGTTCTGCCAGGTAGCCAGTTAAAATAGCGCCTTCTTCGGGTAGCTCTATTTCCTTGAGGTCGACGTCGAGTAAACGCATGAGTTGACTGTCTTCGGGTATGCCATTGACGGAGGTTCGGTAAGAACGATGTTCAAAGCTTAATTTAGCTGACACATTACGAAAGCCTTCAACATATTCCACTCCCTGTAAATTACGCAATGAATAGAGCGATTTTTGAGAGGTTGGGTCGGTAAATAGGGCTGTGATGTCTTCACGTTGACTCATATTGTATTGCACATCAATCATTTGCTTAATAGCGCCCTCTTGAAAACCACCGACCATCATAATGCCACAAGCCATACTAATGCCCAGCGTCGTCAGTAAAGACTTAAAGGGGCGACGCTCAATATGGCGTAAAATCATACGCGAGGGTTGTGAAAAAAATGATTGGAGACCGAACTGCTCCACGACTGTCGTATGGTAAGTCGTGGGTTGTTCGGCACGCATGCCTTGCGCAGGAGGAAGTTTAGCGGCTTTGTAGACGGCAAATACCGTCCCAACGATTGCCACCAGAATACTAATGAATGCCGCAAATACAACCACTTGGGGTTTTAGCGTGTAAATCATATAGGGCAAACTATAAAAATGCATATAGATATTACTCAAGCCTATGCCCATCCAAATGCCCAATCCAAGGCCAATGAGAACGCCTATTGAGACAATCATTAAAACCAGTTTAATGTAATGTGATCCGATGGCTAAATTACTATAGCCAAAGGCTTTTAACGTAGCAATCTGTTCGCGTTCTAGGCTAATAAGACGACTAATAACGATATTCAGTAAGAAGGCCGCAACACTGAAAAATATAATGGGAAATATCGTTGCTGTAGTACGCAGTTGTTTGAGCTCTTCTCTTAAAAAACGGTTTGAAAGCTGGTCTTTGCGGGCGATGGCTCCAATTCCGCCATAAGGCCTGAGTATGTCATCCAGCCGATCAATCACATCTTCAGAGTTGGTGCCTTTACTGAGCGTGAGCGAGATATTATTAAACGCACCTTTCATATCGTAGGCGCTGGCGAGTGGATTGCGCGCCATCCAGAGAACCCCGTAGCGTTGATAGTCGGGAAACATGGCGCCGGGGGCGATTTGATAAATATATTCAGGAGAAAGTGCGGTGCCTACTATGGTGAGTGCCTTACGTCGACCATTGATAGTGGCGGATATTTTATCTCCCGTTTTTAAAGAATGTGCATTGGCAAACTCCTCACTCAGTAGAACTTCATCATCCCGGCCGGATTCAATTAAACGACCATTGCGTAGTTGAACTTGATTGAGTAGGCCACGACTGTTATCGGGTAAAGAGATTAAATGGCCACTAATCGGGTCGCTAAAGCCGGTAACCTCTAAATTGACATAGGCCAGTACCCGAGCTTCTACCTTATCCACTCCTGGAATTTGTTGGATATGCTGAACCAATGATAAGGGAGCGCGTTTGAGTGTGGCGAAGACATCTGCGAAATGATTGTCACGATAGTAATTGTCACGAGTTTCAGTGAGTGAGTCGAGCGTACTCAGTGACATAATAAAAATACCGACACCACTGACTATGACCATCGCAATGGCCAAGGCTTGCAAACGCATCGCCCAAAGTTCTCGCCAGAGTTTTTTGTCGAGAGCCTTCATAAGAATCTACCAGCTAAGCTGGTTAGGGGCAATACGTTGGTCATTGACGTGAATATCACTAATCAAACCATCGGTTAAGTGTATGACTCGATTCGCCATTTGCGCAATCCCTGCATTATGCGTGATGACCGCTGTCGTTGTTCCCAATGTTTCATTAACCCGTTTGAGTGCTTCTAACACCATAATGCCGGTTTGAGAGTCCAGTGCGCCAGTAGGTTCATCGCATAACAAGACATCTGGATTTTTGGCGATGGCACGTGCAATCGCAACGCGTTGCTGTTCACCACCTGATAGCTGGGCGGGGAAGTGATCCATACGATTCTCTAAACCCACTAACGCCAACGCCTCTTCAGGTGACATGGGAGATTTGGAGATTTCAGTCACGACAGCAACATTTTCTCGTGCCGTTAAACTTGGAATGAGGTTATAGAATTGGAAGACAAAGCCCACGTGATAACGACGGTATTCGGTTAGAGCATGCTCATCGGCGCGCGTTAAATCTTGCTTGCCATAGAGAACTTGCCCCGTGGTGGGTGTATCTAAGCCGCCAAGAATATTCAATAAGGTCGATTTTCCACTGCCAGAAATACCCAGAAAAACGGCGAATTCACCACGATAAAGATCTAAATCGACGCCACGTAGAGCTTGCACAGCCACTTCACCCATCTGGTAGGTTTTAGTGACATCACTGACATGGAATACCACATCTTTATTCAACTCTTGATCTGTTTTCACCTGCGCCTCAACCATCTTTTAACCTTCTTTAGCAAAAGTATAACAGAGCATTAAGGCTGCAATTTTTTTCTACCATACTAAGCATAAATAATTAGGGAATGTAACCCTGTACTCTGCTCGATAAAGACCTTTTTACTGAACCTTTGTCTAATCGTCATGAATCCTATATTAGCGTTTTAACGGTCATCTTAATGCCCATAATATTGATTTAACTCAACTTTTGTTTAAGTTTTAATCACCGCCTGACCAGTGTTTTATCTTAGCCTATCTCTTTTTATTGAAAAGGGTACAATGAATTTTAGAGATTAAATTATCTTAAACATTATTTTTTGGGTTATCAATTAGTTGATAGCGAGTTGAATAAATGGTTGTATGGAGAGTGAATTATGAAGCCAGTATGGGTTATTGTTGCAGATAGTAGTCAGGCGCGTATTTTTAGCGCAGAAAATTCACAGGCAGACTTGATCGAAATTGAGACATTGTTACATCCAGAAGGGCGTTTGCACGAACGGGATATGGACAGTGATTTGCCGGGTAAAACTAGTGGGCCACAGAGAGCCGGTGGACATGCTTACAGTGATGAACACTCACCCAAAGAGCAGGAAGAGATTAATTTTGCCACCCGTGTTGCACATCATCTATCCGATGAATTAAATCAAAATAAATATGATCGACTTTTTATGGTTGCAGCACCGTCTTTTTTGGGCGATTTACGCAATGCCCTTTCGAGTCGAGTCGAAAAGCATATCGCTTTTAGCTTAGGTAAAAATATTGTGAAGTTATCGCCGGAAGAGATTAGGTCTCATTTGCCGTTGTCACTCGCTTCATAATAAGCGAACCGCGCGAACAGACACAAAAAAACCGCTGGTAAAACAGCGGTTTTTTGGTTTTTAAAGAGCCTATTAAGCTGGCTTTAAAAAACTAAGCCTTCTTTAGAAAGGCTGAAATCAATACGATTGATGTTCCATTGACCTTGCCTTCAATGTGCAAAGGGTTGTCGGTTAGGTGAATGCCTCTGACGACCGTGCCACGTTTAGCGGTAAAGTTAGCGCCTTTAACAACGAGATCTTTGATCAATGTAACATTGTCACCTTCTTCAAGAGTCGTACCATTACTGTCTTTAGTGGGTGCATTGTCATCATTTGACTCTGCTCCTAAACCCGCATCCGCCCAAGATTTTGTTTCATCGTCTAGATACATCATATCCAATAACTCTAGCGGCCAACCTTCACCACGCAAGCTGTGCAATAAGCGGTATGACATAACTTGTACGGCAGGAACTGGAGACCACATGCTGTCATTCAAACAACGCCAGTGGTTTGGAGCCATCGTTGCTGGGTCTTCTATTTGGCTTTTGCATGTAGCACAGACTAGAATTGCTTGGTCAGCTGAACCATTAGAAGGTGTTACATCCATAACGCTTAAGTCTTCTTCTGAACCACAAAGCTCACACTTGTTGCCACTACGGGTTTTTAAAGTTTCTTCAATGCTCATTATTTTATACTCGCTTATATTCAGGTTATTGGTCGATACTTGGAACCTTTAGCAAGTTAGAAGCAACCGTTAAATTTGTGTGCGTATTATGCCTTTTTTAGAGGCAAAAATCAGCAATAGTTCGGTTACTGCCTAGCATTTTGTGGATCTATACGGCGCTGAATACCGAAATATAAAAGATTTTTTAAATTGAACAGGCCTGGTTAGTGAATGCATTTAGCATTATTAATGCTGGTTTTTGGCTTTTGTTTTGTCGGTTCTGCGGTTAGAATTTGGATGGGTAAGTTAATAGCTTTGGATGCATTAAAGAGTGCTTGGATGATGGTTGCTTTATATTGAATAGTACATACGATTTATCAATCGATTACTTTGCCGTAATCGGCGTGCATTATGGTGCTTGTGAGAAAACGGTCAAGATGATGTATCGCAAAATGGCGCGACGTTACCACCCCGATGTATCGACTATTCACGACGCGCAAAAAAAGTTTCAAGATATTTCGGCCGCTTATGAAATTTTAAAGAAGCATCGTGATGCTTATTGTATAGACCATGAACGTCATAAAAAAAGTGTTTCAAGCCGTCGAAGCCAAGCAAGATCGCAAACCTATTCTGCGACAAGTAAAGCTAGGTACTCTGAACCTCGACCTAAATCAGGTTCTTATACCGAGGATCGACAGCAATCGCAGGGCTATTCTCGGCAAACTTACCGAGCACAAAAGCCGATAGATGGCAAAGATCGAATCATTATCTATCCTTTGACATTACGTTATGCGATTCGTCTACTCAAATTAGGTTCTTTTTATATTCCCGGCTTAAAAGTCAAAATGAAATTTAGCCGTGAAGCTTTTGAGGGCAAAACGTTCCGCCTAGAAGGTAAGGGGTACAGTGGTTTGTTTGGTGGTAAAAAGGGTGATTTTTTAGTGCGCTTTGATATTAAGCTAGACACGGCCCGATTTCAGCTAGAAGCAGGTGATATTTACGGCGTATTTTCAGTGCCTAGCGGTCTTTTACAAGCGGGTAAGAAAGTAGAGATAGAGGCACCCAGTGGTCGGTTAAATTTCACAGTGCCAACTTCTTATTCGGCCAACGATTATATTAAAGTTCCGGCCATGGGGTTGCCTGCAGATGAGTTGCTCTCCGCCGGTGACTTCTATGCCCGTTTGGTGATGGTCTAAACTTAATTCTAAAACATGCCATAGCGGAAATAGATCGACTTGAAAAATCTCTATTAGCCTATATAAATAGGTAAACTAATTTAAGACAATGGCTTTATTGAAAGCCTATATTAGACGAAGGCTCTTGCCGTCAAATAGATTCAATAGTAATAACCGTAAAATAATTAAAAACAGAAAGGTTTTGAATGCCCCATTCACATGAATATGACGACGGTAATTTACTGTTAGAAACGGCTAAACCCAAAGTGGAAGTTCCAAAACGCTATCAAGTCGTTTTATTAAATGACGATTACACTCCTATGGATTTTGTAGTGGATGTCTTGCAGCAGTTTTTTGGTTTAGACGAGCAGAAAGCCGCCATGATTATGATGGCAGTGCATCGTGATGGTAAAGGGGTTTGTGGGGTCTTTAGTCGCGAAATAGCGGAGATGAAAGTACAACAAGTAAACAGTTATTCACGCGAAAATAAACATCCGTTGATGTGTCAATTGGAGGTCGCTTAAGATGTTGAGTAAAGAACTACAAATGACGTTAAGCAATGCATTCAGTGTTGCACATGAGTATGAACATGAATTTGTCACCCTAGAACATCTTTTATTAGAGTTATTGGGCGTGCCTTCAGTACAAGAGGTGATTGTCGCCTGTGGTGCTGAAATATCCGTGATTGAAGAGGGGCTTGAGCGCTTTCTCGAGTCCGAGGGTATTAGCCGTAAACCGGATGAGCTTCAGCCAACCATGAGTTTTCAGCGCGTGATTGAGCGTGCTATCTATCTGGTGCAGTCGAATGGCTACCCTGAGGTAAATCCCGTTCACGTACTGGCCTCTCTGTATGCTGAACAAGATTCGCAAGCGGTGTACCTCTTAGAAAGTAATGGCGTTGAGCGAGTAGATGTCTTGAGTTATTTGTCGCACGGTGTCATTGCCTCAGAAGCGGATGATTTCTTATCATCAACGCCGGATTCTGAAGGTGCCGCAGAGATTGGGGAAGATTCAGAAGCTAAAAAAACGGCTTTAGAGTCTTACACAACGAACTTGAATGCCCAGGTGGTATTGGGTCGAATCGATCCGATTATCGGTCGAGAATGGGAATTAAATCGTACCTTAGAGATTTTAAGTCGTCGTCTAAAAAATAATCCATTATTAGTCGGTGAACCAGGGGTTGGGAAAACGGCCGTTGCGGAAGGCTTGGCCTATCAAATTGTCCATAACCAGGTGCCGGATCTGTTAAGCGATGCCGTGGTTTATAGTTTGGATATGGGCGCTTTATTAGCGGGTACGCGTTACCGCGGTGATTTTGAGAAGCGTTTTAAAGCTTTGTTAAATGAGTTAGAAGTAGAGCCACATGGCATCCTGTTTATTGATGAGATACATACCGTGATTGGTGCAGGTGCTGTTCAAGGCGGCGCTATGGATGCCTCTAATTTGATGAAGCCTGCCTTATCATCCGGTAAAATTCGTTGCATGGGGGCCACAACCTATGAAGAGTATAGAGGGGTGTTTGAGAAAGATCGTGCCTTAGCGCGTCGTTTTCAAAAGGTTGATGTCAAAGAGCCATCCATTCAAGAAACCTTTGATATCCTGAAGGGCTTAAAAACGAAGTACGAAGAGCATCATCATGTTAAATATACCTTGCCAGCTCTTAAAGAGGCTGTTGCACTGTCCGCTCGTTATTTAACCGATAGACATCTGCCTGATAAAGCGATTGATGTGATTGATGAAGCGGGTACCAAACAAGCATTAGCGATTGCCAGTAAGCGTAAAAAGCAGATTGGGGTGACTGAAATACAGCAGGTCATTGCCAGTATTGCCCGCATTCCGGTGACGCAGATTACTCAGAAAGAGAAAGACAAATTATACGACTTGGGCGATAACCTTAAACGGGTTATTTTTGGACAGGATCATGCGGTTGACCAATTAACGTCTGCCATAAGATTGTCCCGTTCAGGACTGTCTGACCCTAATAAACCGACTGGTTCATTCCTCTTCTCAGGGCCGACAGGGGTGGGTAAAACTGAACTGACACAACAGTTAGCCAAGCACCTAGGTGTAGAGATGCTCCGTTTTGATATGTCGGAGTATATGGAGCGTCATACGGTGTCACGTTTGATTGGTGCTCCGCCTGGTTATGTAGGTTATGACCAAGGTGGTTTATTAACTGAAGCGGTCAATAAGCATCCACATGCCGTTGTCCTATTGGATGAAATTGAGAAAGCCCATCCAGATGTTTTCAATATTTTATTGCAAGTCATGGATCATGGTACCTTAACGGATAATAATGGACGCAAGGCGGACTTTAGAAATGTCATCTTAATAATGACCTCTAATGTGGGTGCTGAACAGGTGGCTCGCTCAAGTATGGGCTTTACAGAACAAGACCATACATTGGATTTTGATTCAGAGTTGAAAAAAGTCTTTACCCCTGAATTCCGTAACCGTTTAGATGGTGTGGTGCAGTTTGATCGCCTCAACCAGGCTTCTATGGGTTCAGTCGTCAATAAGTTTATTTATGGACTAGAGAATGCGTTAGCAGAGAAAAAAGTGACTCTAAAAGTCACTGACCGTGCGCGTGCTTGGTTGGCTAAAAATGGCTATGATCCTACTATGGGAGCAAGACCTATGGCGCGCCTAATTCAAGAAAAGGTCAAGCAGCCTCTAGCCGATAAATTACTGTTTGGTGATTTACAGAAGGGCGGTGAGATTGTGGTGGATTGTGAAGAGGATGCCTTAACCTTTAATAAGGTGTAGCCACAGGAACCACTAGCGTTATTATCAACCTGGTCATGATTTATGACCGGGTTTTTTTATGCCTGTCGCTTAGGCTAGAGGTCATTGGAGTTGGGGAGTCGACGTGAGACTTTTGCAGGCGTTAATAAGCAGGTTAGAGGCCTCTCGAGAAGATGGAAATAGTTAAAGATTTCTGCTTCGTGTTACTTATTTGATGGCGATATACGGCGTCAGTTGTTTGTCGACCGTCACAAACTCAATGATTGGGCTATCTGGCAAACCATTCTTAAACGGAACAGAGCGTTCACCTTGAATCAGTGGGCGCAAGTATTCTAAAGCGGCCGCCGTGACATCCATGCCATCTTCTGTCAGAAAAGCCTCTGGCACCGTTTTTTCTAAGTTGGCCACCACGTTTAAATCAACGGTTCTAAAGCGCCATTTAAAGGGTTCTATACTGGTTAGTTCAATAATAGGTAGAACGCCATGTAACCCCTCTAACGCGGCTTCAACGGCGGCTTTACCTGCGCCATAGGCCATCTGCCAATCCACTTCTGATACCAGGTGGCTGGCAGAGCGTTGTAGATAGTCAGGAATGGCACAATGGGTTTTACTGTTTAAGTGCTCAGCGACGATATGCGATAAGGTGGTCGCCGCGCCGCCTAATTGAACGTAGTCACGCTCATGGGTGTGTTCGATACTGGCAATGCTTATGTACTCGCCATCTTCTGTCTGTAAACCTTCGGATACAGCACAGACGCAGTAGCCTTTTTCAAAAATCAGAGCTTCGACTTTTTGCAGAAAAGCGGCTTCATTAAATGGACGTTCAGCGGGCAGTATGATTAAGGGTACATCAGGAATGATATCTTTAATAAGAGCGGCAGAGAGAGTTAACCAACCAGTATTGCGCCCCATGCACTCCATCACAAAGAATTTAGTAGAGGTCTCATGCATGGAGATAATATCCTGCGAGGCTTCTAGAAAACTCGTCGCAAGGTATTTTGCGGCACTGCCAAACCCTGGGCTACAGTGCGATAGATCCAAATCATTATCAATGGTTTTCGGAACACCAACACAGATGACGGGGTGACCATGTTGACCACAATAATCAGCCACTTTTTGTGCGGTTAGCATCGAGCCATTGCCACCATTGTAAAGAAAATAGCCAATGTCGTAGCTTTTAAAAACCTCTAAAACCCGTTCATATTGTCCAGGATTATGATCAAGTGGGTCCAAATCAAAGCGACAGGCTTTGAAGGCTGCGCCAGGTTGGTATTTCAACTTTTCCAAAGTGGCTTGGGAGATGTCACTTAAATCAACTAACTCTTCTTCCAATACACCTTTGATGCCATTCAATGCGGCATAGGTTTTTCCAAAAAAATCAGAATGTTGCTGAACTGTTTCAATAACGGCGGCCGCACTGACATTGATGACGGCTGTGACGCCACCGGCTTGTGCATAGAGGACGTTTTTAGCCGGTTTCAGCTCAGGTTTATCAGGACTGTTTTGTGAAGAGGGCGTCTTACTATTTTGGGCGTTCACTTTGGGATTCCTTGGTTATCTCTTGAGTAAATTGGGGCTTTTGGAGCTTAAAAAAGAGTCTCATAAAATATAAATAAGACAATTTTAAAGTGATCAGTTCTCGATAAGAATGATTTTTTCCTGCTCAACCTTGAGTGAAATTTGACCTGATTTTATTAATATTAAGTCCTTTCCTATCAATTGTTTACGCCACCCTTTTAAGAGAGGTTCTTCACTGTTTTCCTGGCGCAATATGGCGAGCAGATCAGTACGATTGATTAAAGAGGGTAAGTTCAAACGATAGTCTATCGCTACCTGCTGAGCATAAGCCATGCACAGTTGTAGAAGCGCTTCTTCTTGTAGAGTTGGGTTGGCTACTTTGTCTGCTGGTGCTGGCCATTCATCTGGCGATTGTTGAAACACTTCATCAATTAACTCAACCCAGTCTGCCCCATAGGCTTTCACGGAAGAAGATTTGATCTGCGGCACTTTGTAAAGTGCCTCCATCGTAATCGGGGGGCGTTTGGCAATATGGGTAATGACATCATCATCCATCACCCATTTCTTAGGTTGATTTTGAGTGATGGCGAACTGTTCACGCCATTGCGCTAAGGTATTAACGATGGCCAGTTGTTTGGCTTTAAAGGCCTTAATGCCTTTAACTTTGGCACCGGCATTTTCTGGATTTGGGGTATAGAGTGTTTTATCTAACATCGCGGCACAATCTTGGGTCACGGCCCCAATTTCATCTGGGGTCAGAGATTTCAAGCATTGTTCATAGAGTGGTGAGAGGTAACGAACATCATCTAAAGCGTACTCAATCTGCTCAGGGGTCAAAGGTCGATGATGCCAATTGGTACGTGTTTGGTTTTTGTCGATAATGACGCCTAACTCTTCTTTAATAACGCGAGCGAATCCAGCCATTTCACCATGTTTTAAAAACAGCGCAGCGAGTTGAGTATCAAAAATAGAGACCGGCATTTTATCTTCAAGTTGGTACAATACTTCGATGTCTTGGCGCGCGGAATGGAACACTTTAAGCGTGTTCGGATCGGTCAGTAATTCTGTTAAGGCGTGCAGAGGATGTCTGCCGCTGGTGTCATCGGCTGATTGGGTAATCAATATTGGATCAATAATCGCCAATTGTCCCAAGCAGTCCTGGATTTGGACTAAACTAAGTTCAGCAAAATAGGTATCCACTCTGACAAATTCAGTATCGATAGCCACCCAAGAAATCTCAGGGTTGTCGATAATTTGTTGGCAGTAGTGGCGCAGTTGGGATTCGGTTTCTACCGATAGATAAGCATTCTCTTTCATAGTTAGAGAGTGTAAGAGAGTGACGTAACTTGAGCAAGGATAATTACGTGAAAGTAGAGAAAATTCATATATTAGGCATCGCAGGCACCTTTATGGGCGGTATTGCCCAAATTGCCAAAGCGATGGGGCATCAAGTTTCAGGATCAGATAAAGCGATTTATCCGCCGATGAGTACCCAGTTAGAGCAGGCAGGTATCGCGGTTTCTAATGATGATGACATCTCATTTCTGAACGGTACACCTGATTCTGTAGTGATTGGCAATGCTAAAAGTCGTGGTCATGTGGCCGTCGAGGCGACTTTAAATACACTGCAAGCTTATACCTCCGGTCCGCAATGGTTAGCAGAACATGTTTTGCATGATCGCTGGGTCGTTGCCGTGGCCGGTACGCATGGTAAGACATCAACCGCATCGATGGTGGCCTGGTTACTTGAATACGCCGACCTAAATCCAGGGTTTTTGATCGGTGGCGTGCCTGAGAATTTTGGTGTCTCCGCACGATTAGGCGACTCTCCCTTTTTTGTGGTAGAAGCGGATGAATATGACACGGCTTTCTTTGATAAACGCTCCAAATTTGTCCATTACCACCCAAGAACTTGTGTCTTGAACAATTTAGAGTTTGATCACGCGGATATTTTTGATTCGGTTAAAGACATTCAAAAACAGTTTCACCATTTAGTACGCACAGTGCCAGGCAATGGTTTGATCGTGATGCCAACCGATGAAGTCTATTTAGATGAAGTCATTGAATTAGGCTGCTGGACAGCCATTGAAAAACAAGGTTCTGATGGCGCATGGAGTTATAAACTTTATGCTCAAGACGGCTCTGAGTTTGACGTGATGTATGGCGGTCATTGTTTAGGGCGTGTAAAGTGGCCTTTAACCGGCCTGCATAATGTGCGTAATGCATTGAGTGCTATTGCCGCCGCAGTCCATTGTGGCGTGCTATCGAGTATTGCGGTGGAAGGGTTGTCTGAATTTAAAGGTATTCTTCGAAGAATGACTTTGATTGGTGAAGTAAACGACATTAAAATCTATGATGATTTTGCTCATCATCCAACGGCGATTGAAACGACGTTACAAGGGGCTAAAAAACAGTTACAACATGCCCAATCTGAATCAACCAAGTCAGGAAGATTAATAGCGGTGTTTGAACCTCGTTCAAACACCATGCGTATGGGAATTCATAAAGCGAGCTTACCTTTAGCTTTCAAAGAAGCCGATGTGGTTTATGCCTTTATTGATAACGATTGGAATTGGCAATTACCCTCGGAAGAGTTTAGCCAGCCCGTCGTGGTTGAACACAGTTACCCAGATTTACTCAGCCGTTTAACAGCCGATTTACAACCGGGTGATACTGTCGTGATTATGAGTAATGGCAGTTTCGGAGGCATTCATCAGCAACTCTTCAAAGCTTTACAAGAGACTTAAACCTAAATGCTTTGGGGATTTTTAGAAGTTTTTATTTTGGTGGTCATAGTAGGCTGGGTGGTTTGGATGATTAATCCCCCTAAAAATAAGCCTTGATTGAGTTTCTTGGTTTATTTGGCTCATGCTAGATAAACCAATCAAACAACTTGAATTAATTAATGGGGTTCAAGCCACATCTTGTAATGAAAACTCGTCAATACTGATGGGCTGCTCTGTTCTAAAATTATCTACTAGACAATCTGCCCAGGCCTGGGCACGTTTAGGCAGTCCTTCCTTTAAGTAAGCTTGCACCTGCCGTAAAACTGCTTTTTTAAACGCATCTGATGCGCCTGATTCACCATTCAAATTGTCTGCACTAAGGTGGAATTTAAAACCGGCCGATTGTGAGAAGATCCATTCCAATGCTTGGGGTTTAACCTCAACCTGCTCAAATTCGGACTGCTGCTCAGTCGTGCGACCATCCGGTTGATACCAATAGCCAAAATCCTCTAATAAACGCCGCTCTTTGCCTGCCACGCACCAATGGGCAACCTCATGCAAAGCACTGGCAAAAAAACCATGTGCGAAGATAATTCGATGATGAGGATGCTTATCATCAGCAGGGCGATAGATAGGCTCTTCCTCACAACAGATAAGCTGGGTATTGTGCGAGGGTATAAACTGCGCATTAAAGAGTTTAACCAGCGTAGCGGGTGTGTGGGATAAAGTATGTGACATAACGGATAGCTGAATTAATCAATTGCAAAATTTAAAGAGGCTATTCTAGCGTTAAAATACCTTAAATAGCATGGCCTTAGTTTATTGTTACTTGTTTTCCAGTAGTTCATTGCGTGGTTTACCAAAAAAGTAGCCTTGTGAATAATGTATGCCCAGTGCTTGTATTTCGTTTTGAATGGCTTCATTGGCCACAAATTCAGCAATACTCTTTATGGCCAACTCATCACAGAAGGCTTTGATGTTTTTAACAACACGATAAGAGGTGGCATCCTGAACGATATGTTTTACCAGTGAGCCGTCGATTTTAATGTAATCAATATAATCGCTGAGCTTAAGAATGTGCTCAAAGCTTGAATAACCAGAACCAAAGTCATCAATAGCGACTTTACAGCCCATTAATTTTATAGCTTTTACAAAGGCATAAATAGAGTCGTAATTACCTAAACTCTCCGATTCCAAAATTTCGACCACCAACAGATGGCAGACTTTATATTTCTTAATCTTTTGGGTTAAAAAGTCTAAAAAACTTGGCTGTTCAATATCTTCAAATGAAATATTGATTGAAAATTCATATTCTTTTGCACTAMAWARATTCRACWAGWWWGYKCAATMRTCGCWCGGTCAAAGATGGTAATATTTTGAGGATTTGGCAATCTCTAAAAAACATAGGGTTGATAAAGGACGTCATCTTCATCACTGATTCGCATTAACACTTCGTACTTATCAATTTTTATGTGTCATGTTGTTGTATTAGGCTGATAAAAGCAGTGTACATGATCATTTTTTCAAAGCATTGTTAGATGTCAATTAACTTGTCCGGTTGGCGCCAATTAACTTGTCCGCTTGAGCGGGTTCTTTATTCGTTAATGAGCGGCTTGTTTTTTTCGGTAACTTTCTCCTTCGATACTGATGATTTTGGAATGGTGAATAACCCTATCTACTGCGGCTACCGTCATTAGATTATTGGGGAAGATGCTGTCCCATTGGCTAAAGGGATGGTTGCTGGTAATAATCAAGCTGCCACTTTCATAACGATGGGCAATAAACTCAAACAATACTTGTGTTTCGCCTTCCGTTTTTTGTACATAGCCGATAGTCGTCGTGT
>VCMI01000169.1 GCA_006222135.1 Thiomicrorhabdus sp.
GGCTGATCCAGTCCTTGACAGGTTGAGTCAACTTTAGGGATTTATGCGCCGTTTGCCGTCTTTCTACTGCCAGCTTATTAGCTTGTTTATGACGGTAGCCTTTCTTGCCTCTATTGCGTTTTAATTCTCTGCAAATGGTTGAGGGATGGCATTCAATATTGTCGGCAATCGCTTTTTKGCGAAAATCCCTCTTTCAATAATGCGTAAATCTGGTATCTTTGACCCTCGGTCAGTTGGTTATAACTCATTTTGCAATTCTCTTGGTCGGGAAAAGCCTTCGAGTTTAACTCAACTGGCTCTTCCTATTTCCAAATTGCACTTATTATCCGAAACCGCGACTTATTGGAGTTTTCTTCAGAAATCTATTCTGGAGAGCAGTGAAATATTATTAGTTGGCTACTCTGGTTTGGATGTTCATTTGAACGATCTTATTTCGTCACTTTGTGAGACCAAAAATATTCGAGTGGTTGAGTGGTCTGGCTGCGGTGAATTTGTGGTTCGGGGTGAATTTTGGTTTGAGCAACTAGGTAAAGAAATCGAATTAATACATTTGGATAACATACTTGAATTTACTGAATGGGAATACACATGAATTTATCAAAACTCCCAAAAGTCGAATTTCGTAGTGTCTGGAAGCATGAAGCTTTAGGTTTTACCAAACCAACCAATGCCTCGACAGCAACAATACAATTTTTTGAGCGATATAAGGATTTCACAATTGATCAGCTTGAAGAAGTTTTGCAATAAAGTTCCCCTTTAGGGTAAGTTTAAATTGATTTTTAAAAGGGTAAATATTATAATTAGTTATTCATCAAATTCGTGGTTGAAGTATTGAAAGTTCTTGGTATCCCAATTTTAGAAAAATTTAAGAAAGATCACGCTCAATCTCGTGGGTCTTTGAATGCATGGATTGAAGAAGCGAGAAATGCAGAATGGTCAAATATGAATGATGTTTGGCAAAGGTACCCAAAAGCTAGTTTGATGAAAAAAGCTGATAATCGAATTATTTTTGATATTAAAGGTAATGATTATCGCTTGGCTGTCCAAGCAAGCTTTAAACAAGGAATTTTAAAGATTGAATGGGTAGGTACTCATGCTGAGTACGATAAGAAGGTCTTTTCAGGAGGAAAAAATGGAAATTAAATTAATTCATAACGAAAAAGATTACGAGTTAGCAATGGCTCGTTTGACTGAGTTAATGGATTTAGATCCAGATTTAAAGTCGCCTGATAGTAATGAGTTGGAACTGTGGGCTACTTTAATTGAAAAGTATGAGTCTGGATTGCATACTCCAGAAGGTCCAACCTCTATTGAGGCGATTAAGTTTCGTATGGATCAAATGGGTTTTAATCAAAATGATATGGTTGAATACTTTGGTTCTAAATCAAAAACATCAGAAGTGCTTAACGGCAAGCGTAATTTAACGCTTTCCATGATGAGAAAGCTTGTTAATGGATTGGGAATACCTGCTAGTGTTTTTCTGCAAGATGAAGCTGTATTGTTAAGTGATGCAAACACTGATTGGTTAGCATTTCCTGTAAATGATATGTTTAAGAAAGGGTATTTTTCTGGTTTTAAAGGAAAATTATCTGATTTGAAGTTGGTTGCAGAAGAGCAGATAAGAGCCTTTTTCGAAAGAGTTCCAGGTTCATCAAGTTTACACGAGCCATGCATGAAAACAGCAGCCCATGGAGAAAATGAAAAAGAGGTTAACCAATATGCCCTTTTGGCTTGGCAGGTTAGAGTTTTAGAAAAGTGTTATCAGCAACCAATAAGTACATATGAAGAAGGTTCATTGAATTTGGATTTTTTGAAAAGTGTCGTTCAGTATTCGTTTTTAGATAATGGACCGGTCTTAGCGCAAGAGTTCTTAGCTAAAAATGGCGTTTATATGGTGGTTGAAGGGCACCTAGAGCAAACATACCTTGATGGAGCTGCTTTCCTGTCGCCTAAGGGTAATCCAGTGGTGGCTGTGACTTTACGCTACGACCGCTTAGATAATTTTTGGTTTACGCTATTACACGAATTGGCTCATATAGAATTGAAGCATGTTAATAAAGATCATAAAGTAATTTATGACTCTAACTTAAATCCAGAAGATACGGATTTAATTGAAAAACAAGCAAATGATAGAGCAAAAGAGGCTTTCAATCTTAATGAGGCTGATTTGAGGAATGTTTATCAATATTCAGATGTTGTTGCTTTGGAAAGAAAGTACAAAATTTCATCAAGTATTATTCTTGGGCAGGTAAGAAGAATTAAAAATGACTATCGCTTATTTAGTAGAAAAATGGGGAAAGTCAGATACATATTTAATATGTAGTTAAAGATTTTGACCAGCGTTAACTGGTCAAAAAGGTAAAAGAAAACAAAACCAGAAGCTTGTTTTCTCTTTGTTTTGCACTTTACAGTACAAGAGTAGAATCTGGATTGTAAAGGAATGAACTGAGTTTGTCGATTGCTTCTTGAATATAAGGATATTGCACGATGCGCAATAGTCAACCGAGAGTGGTTCCTGTTCGAAAGTATACTCGCCGTAAATGCGGCCAGCTAGAACACGTCAGAAAACACAAACGCTCACTTCCTCGATAAGTGAATTTTAAGCCCGCTAATTTAGCGGGTTTTTTATTGCTTTGAATTTCTTATCCTTCATCCGCTATCGGTAATAGAACTGGACCTTCCCCTTGAATTAATACCACATCAAGTCTCTGGTGTTCCACCATGTCGAGTAGACTATGTTCTTCTGTTTTATCTTAAGCTTAATTTCCCTGAATCATTAAGAGAATATTTAACTAGGTATCAAGCGCAGTAAATCAAAAATTAATCTATCCTGAGCATTTGAATTGTATGAAAATAATCCACACAGCAGACTGGCATTTAGGTCGAGTGCTTCATAACGAGTCGTTATTAGAAGACCAATCTTTTATCCTCGAGCAAATCCTAGCTTATATTGGTGAGCATCAAGTTGATGCTTTATTAGTGGCAGGGGATATCTATGACCGTTCAATTCCGCCCTCGGAAGCAATCACGCTTTTAAACTCGTTTATAAATCGATTAGCGAAGTTGAAGGTGCCCATTATTATGATTACGGGTAATCACGATGGTGCGGAGCGATTGAGTTTTGCCTCTAAGCAACTTCAAGATTCTGGCGTGCATATCTTAGGTGATTTAAGCCAAATTAATGCGCCCGTTGTGTTGGAAAAGTCTGATGTAAAAGTAAACGTTTATGGGATTCCTTATGCTGATCCTGAAAGTGTTAGAGATGTTTTTGATGCGGACGTTAAAGACTTCGATGCGGCGCACACGTACTTGGTTGATCAAGTTAAAGCTTCTTACAACGTGAAAGAGAATAATCTTCTGATGAGCCATTGTTTTGTGGATGGGGCAGAGACTTCTGAATCCGAAAAAACATTGTCAATCGGTGGTTCAGATCGCGTTTCATTTGAACCAATGTTAGATTTTGATTATGTTGCTTTAGGGCATCTTCATAGCCCGCAAAAAAAGGGGGCTGATCATATTCGTTATTCAGGCTCTATCCTTAAATACAGCTTCTCTGAACACAAACAGAAAAAAGGTATCACGCTTCTAGAGTTTGATAAATCGGGCTTGGTGCATCAACAACATCTTCCCCTTAAGCCTCAAAAAGAGGTACGGGTATTAGAAGGTTTATTAGATGAAATAATTGCACAAGGAAAGACGGATCCCCATAAAGAGGATTATGTGATGGTACGTTTAACCGATAAAACGGCCTTGCTTGATCCACTTGGCAAGTTACGTGCGGTTTACCCTAATATTCTGCATATTGAAAAAACCATGCTGAGTCAAGCGATAGGAAAAACCCCAAATAGGGAAGCGTTAAAACGGGGTGAAGAACACATGATTCAGGACTTTTTTAAACAAGTGACGGGGAGCGATATGACCGCTGAGCAATCAGTGGTTATTGAAAACACCTTGAAATCTATTCTTAAGTCGGAGGTCTGATTCATTGAAAGCATTAACACTCACTATCCAAGCTTTTGGACCATTCGCAAAAACACAAAAAATTGATTTCAGCTTGTTTGGTGAAAGTTCGCTCTACCTGATTAATGGTAATACCGGTTCGGGTAAAACGACTATCTTAGATGCGATTAGTTTTGCTCTGTATGGAGATACCACCGGAAAAGAACGTGAAGCATCTGATATGCGTTGTGATTACGCCGATGCAAGCTTGCCCACGGAAGTCATCTTTGAATTTAAATTGGGTGAGAAAATATACCGTATTCAGAGAATGCCTAAGCAAGAGGTAAAAAATCTAGAGGCGAAGGCACGACGACTAAAGCCGCAGAAGCTAATTTATGGGAAGTGAACACAGATGGAGAGGAGTCTTTAATCGTTCCTAGAAAGGTCTCTGACGTGACTAAAAAAGTCATTGAATTGATGGGACTAAACAGTGAGCAGTTTCGCCAGGTTATGGTGTTACCCCAAGGGCGTTTTCGTGAACTGCTGTTAGCGGATTCAAAAGATCGCGAAGACATTTTTAGTCAGCTGTTCCAAACTCAGATCTATAAGCAAGTTGAAGAGGATATTAAGGCTCAAGCCAAAAGTGTCAAAGAACGCATAGAAGCTTATCACATCAAAATGAGTGGGATTTTAGAAACAGTGGATCTTAGTTCAGAAGAGGCGGTAGAGGAAAACATACTAAGCCTTGCTCCTGAGCATCAAACACATCAGGTGCAAAAAATAACGGCAGCCGATGCTCATAGACTAGCCATTGAGGAAAATCAGGGAGCAGAGGGTTTACAGCAACAGTTTGAAACCTTAAAGATTCAGCAAGAGACGTTAACTCAACATCAGTTGCAACAACCACATATTGATAGTTTAGCAATTGCTATGCAACGTGCGATGTCTGCCGATAAGATTCGGTCTGTATTTGAGGCGATGCAAGGTCTTAAGCAAGACAAAACTTCATTGGAAACCACAGCACAAACCATTACCTTGACGAATCAAGAAGCGGCCAAAAAGTTAATCGTTGCTGAAGAGAATTGGCAAGCCGCTAATATCGATGCACAAGCTTTAGACGAATTAAGTCGTGAACATGACAAACTGCAAAGCTATCAAGGTGCAATCCAAAACTTAGAGCAAGCCTATGCGGAGATGCAAACGGCGAAGTATCAATCTGAAAAAACTAAAGAACAGCTCTCTCAAACCACCCGTTCAGTTGATGAACGGTCTAAGTTACATGAGCAGTTAGAGGAAAGGGCACAAGCGTTACAAAGCATTGTTAATCAAGAATCACAGGAAAAATTGAAAGCCTCTGAACTCAATGCGCATATTAAAACGTTGCAAGAGTATCAGCTGCAAGATGGATTGTTGCAAAAGAAACAGGCTGAAGGTCTGCTGGCTAAAGATCAAGTTGATCAAGCATTTTTAGTATACGAAACGTCTAGAACCACAACCATGGAATTGGAAGTGCGATGGCATTTAGGGCAAGCGGCTATATTGGCTGGCGCGCTTCAAAATGACCAGGCCTGTCCAGTCTGTGGAAGTTTAGATCATCCTCAGCTTGCGCAATGGCAAGACCCAAGTCAGGCGGTAGACAAAGCGCAACTAGAAGTCGCTCAGGCTGAAACCAATGCTCATCAACAAAAGCATGCTCAAGCCGAAAATCATCTAACGGGATTGCGTAGTGAGTTTACTGCCATGGCGTCACAGCTTGATAAATTAAAGCAAAATTTATCGGAGTATCCAGAAAGTACATTAGATGAGCTTCAACGCAATCTAGTGGTTGTTCAAACTAACATTACACAGATTGAATCTGCTCAACTTGAACAATCTCAGGTTGTCTTGGAATTACAGAAGGTTAAACAGCAACGTCAGGAGCTAGAATCTCATTTTAAAATCCTGCAAGTAGATGCGAACGCATTGCAGACTCAAGTCCAATTAAAAGAGCAGGCTTGGAAAACGATTCAGTCGCAACTGCCTGAAGCCTATCGTAACTCGGCAGCGCTATTGAACGAGATTCAAAACATTCAAAATCGCATACAAAAGCTAAAGCAAGCGCAAGACAGAGCGAGAATGGCATTAGATGAAGCTAAAAGTAGTGCGGATAAAGCACAACAGTCTCTCGATATTAGTGTTCAGCAACTCCGTGATCTTACTTTTAAAGTGTCTGAAAGTGAGCAGCAGTGGCAAGAGACTTTAGTGGCCAGTGATTTCAGTAATGAAACCGAGTTTAAGGCGGCTCAGTGGACTCAAGCTAAATTTGAGGAAACTCAACAAAGCCTCAAATCTTTTGAAGAGCGTTTAAACCAATTAAATGGCGCTATTAAACAACTCAAGGCTACTTTAGAAGAAAAAGACATTCCGGATTTAACCCTAACTCGTGAGAAGGTCCTCGCGATGAAAGCGGCTTTAGATGAGGCTGAAAATTCATTTAACCTACTTGACCATAGGATGGTGTTGCTAAAGTCAGTGCAAGAAAAGCTTAGTCTTGCTCAAGAAGAGAATCAAAAATTACTCGTGGAATATCGACTGATTGGCACTTTAAGTGAAGTGCTTTCAGGTAGAGAGGGCGATAAAGTAAATCTTCAAAGGTTTGTTTTAAGTCTATTGCTCGATGATGTATTACAGGTAGCTTCTGAACGCTTAAAAATGATGAGCAAAGGGCGCTATGAGTTGATTCGTAAAGAAGAACGAAGTAAAGGCAACAAGGCATCTGGATTGGATTTAGAAATATTCGATACCTGGAATGACAGTAGTCGTGGTGTCGCGACTCTTTCAGGTGGAGAGTCCTTTATGGCGGCCTTGTCTTTAGCATTAGGTCTCTCTGAGGTCGTTCAGTCCTATTCGGGTGGCATTAAACTCGATACGCTGTTTATTGATGAAGGCTTTGGTAGCTTAGATCAAGATTCGCTTGATCTGTCGATAGAAACACTCAAACAACTGCAAGCCAACGGTCGAAGCATTGGGATCATCTCTCACGTCACTGAGCTAAAAGAGCAAATGGCCAACAGAATTGATGTTGTGCCAAGTTTGACAGGCAGTTCAGTCAAGGTGATTGCGTTGTAATTGAGAATTTTTAATCAAAAAATAATTCTCACAAAATATTGCTGACCGATGACTCAGCCCAAGTGCAGTGGTATTGTTATTTTGGTCTTCCCTCGCAGGCGTGAGAGAATGAATCATGATGTTGCGAGGAGATGGATGCCGTAATATTGTGCATAATAATGGGATTGAGAGCCTCTATAATGTGCTGAACAACTCTTGGTTCTAAGGCTAAGCGGAGTGAACGTTATCAAATATACAGTGAGTAATGTATGACACATGAAGATTTTATGCGTGAGGCGATTGCATTGTCGTTTCAGAATATGGAAGCCGGTCATGGGGGGCCGTTTGGTGCGGTGGTTGTGAAGGATGGCGAAATTATTGCGCGTGGCTTTAATCAAGTGACCTCTTGTTGTGATCCTACCGCGCATGCTGAAATGGTCGCTATTCGGCAAGCCGCAGCGAGTTTGCAGCGATTTGATTTATCTGGTTGTGTGATTTATACCAGCACGGAGCCTTGTCCTATGTGTTTGTCGGCGATTTATTGGGCGCATTTGGATGCGATTTATTATGCGAATTCGCGCGAGGATGCGGCCGCAATTGGTTTTGATGATTTGATGCTTTATCGTGAGGTTTGTTTGGATGTGAGTCAACGCTCGATGCCTATGAGGCGAGTTCTGCAGGATGAAGCGATGAGTGCTTTTCAGGCCTGGCAAGATAAAGTCGATAAGGTGGCTTATTAACCAACGCCGGTTTGGTTAAATTGCCGAATAAGAGGGTGTTTAATCGGCGATGGCGGCGTGGTCTAGAAACCAGTGCTTAGGGCCTATGAGTCCAATCGGCAGTGATTCGCCCAATGTCAGTTTTTTAAGCGCTTCTTGTTTACCCTCGCCAGGGGCCAGCACTATGCGGTACTTTGCTTTGATAAGTGTGTTTAGACCTAAAGAAACTCGTTCTTCTGGTGGTTTTGGTGCATTGAATACCGCAACGACAGAGTCTTGTTTTGTTAAAGCCTTATTATTGGGAAATAGGCTGGCTGTGTGCCCATCTTCACCCATGCCTAAAATAACAATATCAAGTGCGTCGAAAGCCTCTATTTGGGCTTGGTACGCTTTAGCGGCTTTGTCGGCACCTAATTCAGCCTTGATTGGGAAGAACTGCTTTTTTGATGGGCCTTGACCGTTAAAGAGTGTTTGAGACACCATAGTGTCATTACGTTCAGCGTGACCGATAGGTAAGCAGCGCTCGTCTCCCATATACCAATCGATTTGACTCCATGGGAGGGTTTGCTTAGAAAGCGCCTCTAGACACGCTGCAGGCGTATTTCCTCCTGGCAGCGCAATACGACAACGAGGTTGCTGCTTTAAACATGCTTTTATTTTGAGCACGATAAAATTCGCAGCCGCTTCCGCTAATGGCTGCGTATCGTCATATATATGATATTGATCGGCTAGCTTATTCATCATCAAGATGATCTTTGCCAGGGCGGTACCAACCGCATAAGCAGTCTTTTGTTAACGCTTCCATGGCTGGAATCTCATCACTACCGGCGGGGTAGCGATCAATGGAGACTCGGTCTTTCCAAGCATTGAGGATGGGTTCTATAATCGCCCAGGATTCATTGACTTCGTCGGCACGTGAAAACAAGGTGCCATCACCCATCAATACATCGTGCATCAGGACTTCATAAGCATCTGCCACAGCATCTGTGTTGGCATAAGGAGCATGCATTTCCATGACTTCATTATCTGTTGTAAGTCCTGGTTTTTTAGCATTGATTCTTAAAACGATGCCACTGTCAGGTTGTAGCCTGAAAATTAATGCGTTGGAGGTTGGTAAAGAAGCATGCTCATTAAAGAGGTTAAATGGCGGTTTTTTGAAGCGAATAATCACTTCCGAAACTCGATTCGGCAGGCGTTTCCCGGAGGCTAAAATAAAGGGAACACCTTGCCAGCGCCAGTTATCAATTTGAAAGCGTACCGCAGCAAATGTTTCGGTGACGGAGTCTGGAGAGACACCTTCTTCTGCAACATAAGCGGGTTTGATTTCATCACGAATAATGCCTTTTGCATATTGAGCGGCCACCGTTAACGAGTCAACATCTTCGGGTTTAAAGCGTCGAACGGCGCGAAGTACTTTAATTTTTTCATCGCGAACGGCATTCGCTGTAAATTCAACGGGTGGCTCCATGGCGACTAAAGTCATGACTTGCATGAGGTGACTTTGGATCATGTCACGCAGGGCTCCAGCTTTTTCATAATATTGTGCGCGGTACTCAATGCCTAATGTTTCTGAGACATTGATTTGCACATTATCAATATAGTTTCGGTTCCAGAGCGGTTCCATGATGCCATTGGCAAAGCGGTAGACTAATAGGTTTTGGACGCTTTCTTTACCTAAATAATGGTCTATTCTATAAATCTGCTTTTCATTAAAAACTGCTTGTAACTCAGCGTTCAGTGCCAGAGAGGTTTCCAAGTTCATACCAAAGGGTTTTTCAATGACAATTCTTCGGTAGCCTTCGGCTTCTGAAGCTAAGCCTACTTTGCCCAAACCTTGTGCGACTTTGCCATACCAGGCTGGCGGAATGGCACAGTAAAACATGGCGTTTTTTTGTTTACAATTGCCTAGAGGATGGATGGCTTCTGCGAGGCGAGAATAACTCTCTTCATCCCCTAAATCACCTGGTACCAGGATAAGCTTTTCTGTAAAAGCAGCCCATTTTTGATGGTCTTTAGTAATGTTATGACAGATTTCGGAGAGGCCATCAAAGAGTATTTTAATCCACTCTTCTTTGGTGCGTTTATTGACCAGTCCAATGATTCGGCTATCTTTGTGCACTAAGCCGCAATCGAGCATGCGAATAAGAGAGGGAATAAGCTTACGTTTGGTTAAGTCACCGGTTGCACCAAATATCACGATATTTGACGGGTCGGCCGCTTTAACATCGTTAAAGCGGGTACTTTCTGTTTGTCTTGTCATATCAAAGTTATCCGTAAGGTTACTTGTCTTTTACTGGTTTAATGGCGAGACCATCAAAGCCTGCTCGCATGGGATTGAGATTTTTACCTGAATAGATGTTTTCTTGTCGACTGTGGAAAAGCATTTACAGTGCCAAGCACAGTACGGGCAAGGAATCAACGACTCGACAAAAGTGGTTAAAAGTTGGCTACTTTTTAGTCATAGGACACTTAATGGAGGGCGTAGTCGGCGACAACTTATCAATAACTCACTACTGCCTGAATTTCTGGCCTTTATCTGCAAAATCTATCCTCATTTTTATCTAAACTCTGAGTCATGTAAAGGTTTCTTTAATCTTTTCAATGCGAAAAATATCTCTTTGTAAGGTAATCGCCATGTCTGTGTAGCATGTTTAGATCGCACAACTTGTCAGATTAAACAGGATAAAAAAGACGCTGTCTAAATGACCAGGCCTTATATGTTGAAAGTGTTCTCCAGAAGTGGAGAATTTATTAGGGACGCTTAGTAAAAGGACAGAGAGATCTTGTGACCAGGCCTAGGGTAAGACCTTCCATGCCAGATTAAGACCTTTGTCCTCACACACTATAAACTGAACGGTATCTTAGGCAGGACACGACTCCTAGCCTGTATTCATAAGGTTAGTAAAGCCATAGTGTGAACTTACCAAGCGAGACTAAATCCTATCACATATTAGGCGGTTTATCATGGCGACATACATTGGAATTGACATAAGCAAAGACACCTTTGATGCGGCAACAGTCGTCGTGT
>VCMI01000170.1 GCA_006222135.1 Thiomicrorhabdus sp.
ACGACAGCCACTCGATTTACCGGCATTTCCCGCTCAATGAGTGCCATTGCAAATGCCTCAAACAACAGGTAAAACCACTGCCARSRCGAGACCACGGCACATCAACCGTCACCACTTTGCCATCGGTTGTTTTTATCCTCGGCACAGCACAATGCAAAAAACAATGGTGCTCAAAGAAGTTTAAATGCTGCCACTCACGTGTCACGGTGTCATGCACTGGACAGGCGACACCGGTCTCATCTGGAAAACGTGAGCCTCGGTCAAAACCGATATGTAGGTGAAGCTCTTTGCGAGTGCTTCCATCATCAGAAAACGAAATGTCATTCACTTGCCAAGGCGATTGCAGGCCAAGAGCCATGCTAAATAAAGTAGTACTATTCATGGTGCTATTATCGCATTACCCACTACAAATCACATAGAGCCACACGGTTTTTATCACCTTGGGTTTTTTCACGCAATAAAAGCAACATACCTAAAGCGGAGCTGTCCACATAAGTAGTTTTATCCATATCAATTACAAATTGAGCGGTGTCGCTGATGTATTCACTACAAGCCTCTTTAAACAGCTCATAAACACTGACATCAAAAATTCCGTCAATAGAGATAGTAACGACCTCGCCATTGACCACTGTATTCAGACTCATAACACTTCCTTATAGTGAGAAATATTCATTTTAAAACATTTATCATAGTCAAGAGTCATAAATCGCACAATGCGTGAAATAACTAATCTAGTTTTTTCAAGCCTAAGAGAGTCACACTTTGGGCATAAAACAACTATAATAACGGGTTAATTTAAGCGCCTTAATAGACAAGCGCGTGCCAAGAAAAGCCCCTTACGAACAAAGTGGAAACCAGATGTCAGATATAGCCCCAACGCCTAGAAAAATTTTGATTACCAGTGCCCTGCCTTATGCTAACGGTCCTATCCATTTAGGACATTTGGTGGAGTACATCCAAACTGATATCTGGTCGCGTTTTCAAAAAATGCGTGGCAACACTTGTACCTATGTATGTGCTGATGACGCACACGGCACGCCAATCATGTTGCGCGCTCAAGCAGAAGGTATTACGCCAGAGACTTTAATTGCCAAGTCATCTGAAGAACACCAAGCTGATTTTGCTGGATTTAATGTTAAATTTGACCATTACCACAGCACCAATTCGATTGAGAACAAAGAACTTGTAGAACATATCTACCTGCGCTTAAAAGAGAAGGGCTACATTTCACGTAAAACCATCTCTCAGTTTTACGATCCTGAAAAAGAGATGTTCTTACCCGACCGCTTTATCAAAGGAACCTGCCCAAAATGTAAAGTGGAAGACCAATACGGCGATAACTGCGAAGTCTGTGGTGCAACCTACAGTCCAACGGATTTAATCGATCCAAAATCAGCCGTATCCGGTGCCACTCCTATTGAAAAAGACACCGACCATCTATTCTTTGAGCTCAGCCAGTTCGAAGAGATGTTGAAAACTTGGACACGTGAAGGGCATCTACAGGAGCAAATCGCCAATAAATTAGATGAGTGGCTCGAAAGTGGTCTGCGTGGTTGGGATATTTCTCGTGATGCGCCCTACTTTGGTTTTGAAATCCCGGGTGAAACTGGCAAGTTTTTCTACGTTTGGTTAGACGCACCGATTGGTTACATGTCGAGTTTTAAGGCTTACTGTGACAAAACAGGATTTGATTTTGATGAATATTGGAAAGAAGATTCGACAGCAGAACTTTATCATTTCATAGGTAAAGACATTATCAACTTTCACGCTCTATTCTGGCCAGCAATGCTATCAGGCGCCAACTATAGAACCCCAACAGCCGTCTTCGCACATGGTTTTTTAACGGTTGATGGTCAAAAGATGTCTAAATCTCGTGGCACCTTTATTATGGCTAAAACCTATTTAGACCATCTTAACCCTGAATACCTACGTTATTACTATGCCGCCAAATTAACCAGCCGCATTGATGACATTGATTTAAACTTGGAAGATTTCGCCCAAAGAGTCAATTCAGATCTAGTCGGTAAGGTCGTCAATATTGCCAGCCGAAGTGCAGGCTTTGTCATGAAGAAATTTGATGGTAAATTGAATGATAAATGGACGCCTGAATCGACGGCTTTATATCAAAGCTTTATCGATAAGTCTGAAGAAATCGCCGGTCTGTATGAGTCACGTGATTATGGCCATGCCATGCGTGAAATCATGGCTCTAGCGGACAAGGCTAATGAGTACATCGCTGAGGCGGCGCCTTGGGTACTTGCTAAAACTGAAGGTAAAGAAGCTGAGCTACATGAGTGTGTCAGCATCAGCCTTAATCTGTTCCGCGTCTTGATGAGTTATTTAACACCGGTACTGCCCGTGACGGCCGAGAAATCAAATGATTTTTTAAATCTTCCCCACGGTCAATGGAACGATATTAAAACGCCCTTGATGAATCATGAGATTAGCAAATTCAAAGCTCTATTAACACGTTTAGAGATGGAACCTATCCAGAAAATGGTTGATGCTTCCGCCTCTTCACTTAACACGACCAGCACAGTCCCTGATGGTAAAAAAGGCGATAAAAAATCCAAACCAGCAAAGGAAGTTGTTGAGAAACCGGAGTTTGATGCACTTGCCGAGGAAATCAGCATTGATGACTTTGCCAAGATTGATCTACGTATCGCGAAAATCATCAATGCTGAAGCTGTACCTGAAGCCAAGAAGTTACTCAAATTAACGTTGGATATTGGTTTTGAACAGCGCCAGGTGTTTGCAGGCATTAAATCAGCCTACGAACCAGAAGCGTTAATCGGTAAATTGACAGTAATGGTCGCTAACTTAGCACCCCGTAAAATGCGTTTTGGCATGTCGGAAGGCATGGTTCTGGCCGCTGGCCCTGGTGGCAGTGATTTGTACATTTTGTCTCCGGACGATGGTGCAACGCCGGGTATGCGAGTTAAATAATTCAATTTTACTCGCTACACCAGCCATTATAGCTAACTTATAATTCGCTTATAAAAAGGAGAATAACCTATGCAAGATTACGTTTTGATATTGATAAGCACCGTCTTCGTCAATAACTTCGTACTGGTTAAGTTCTTAGGACTTTGTCCTTTTATGGGTGTCTCTAAAAAACCGATGCCGCTTTAGGCATGGGATTGGCGACCACTTTTGTGCTGACCCTTTCATCGGTTTTAAGTTACATTATCTACACCTATCTATTGCAACCTTTCGGTTTAGAATACTTACAAACTATCGCCTTTATTCTAGCGATTGCCGCTGTGGTAGGTTTTACCGAAATGGCGATTCACAAAACGAGTCCTGCACTTTACCAAGTACTCGGCATCTACTTGCCGTTAATTACCACAAACTGTGCCGTGCTAGGTGTGGCATTATTAAATGTCGGCGAGAAAAATGATTTTATTGAATCTGCGGTATTTGGGTTTGGGGCGGCTGTTGGCTTCACCTTAGTCATGGTACTCTTCGCCTCTATTCGTGAACGTATCGATGTTGCCGATGTGCCCGTTCCTTTTAAAGGGGCGCCGATTGCGTTGATTACTGCAGGACTTATGTCCATGGCCTTTATGGGCTTTGGCGGATTGGTATAGGCAGGCCTGGTAGAATTTATGATTGAAGCACTTATTATTTTTATCGGCTTAGCACTGTTATTTGGTTTACTCCTAGGGTATGCGGCTATCCGCTTTAAGGTAGAGGGTAATCCACTTTCAGAACAGATTGATCATGTTTTGCCGCAGACACAATGCGGTCAATGTGGTTATCCAGGCTGTAAACCTTATGCAGATGCTTTGTCTAAGGGAGAAGCCGACGTCAATTTGTGTGTTCCAGGTGGCACTGAAACCATGATTCTGATCTCTGAGATCACAGGGCGCGAACCCAAAGAGATGAATGCCCCTGATACAGAGACTCAGATAAAAACAACCGCTTTTATTGATGAGGATATCTGTATTGGCTGTGTTTTATGTATCAAAGCCTGCCCGGTGGATGCCATTGTAGGAGCCACCAAGCTAATGCATACCGTCATTCAATCTGAGTGTACTGGCTGTGACTTGTGTGTACCCGTTTGTCCAGTAGACTGCATTGAAATGCGTCCCGCCGAAACCACCACCGCCAACTGGCAATGGCCTGACCCAGCAGACGCAGCGATTGCAGCAATCACAACAGATCAAGGAAGTGAAAAGTGAGTACTTCTCTGACTCAACGTCTAATCCAAAAAGTGGCCTTAGTTTATCCGGTGGCCAAACGCTGGTTATATCGATTTCATGGTGGCGTTTTTCCGAAATATAATAAATCTTTATCTTCGCGCCAACCGATACGACCGCAGATTATTCCAGACCGCCTAATCCTGCCATTACAACAACAATTAGGTCAGCCAGCCGAGCTATTGGTTGAAGTGGGTAGCTATGTCAAAAAGAATCAACTGATTGCGCAATCGCATAAAGATGCCAATAAAGCGTTAGTTGTGCCTGTTCATGCACCGACGTCCGGTTTTATTGAAGCCATAGAAGCCTACTCGTTACCGCATGCCTCTGGCCTTAAAGCCATGTCTATTGTCATTAAGCCGGATCACAAAGAGACCGCGATAGACAATGCCTTAAAAGTCAGTGGCAAACTGCCTACCACACCTCAAGGCTTTAAAGACATTCTGTTTAATGCCGGCATTATAGGCATGGGCGGCGCAGGCTTTCCAACCTATGCCAAACTGCCTAAGGAAAAAGGTAAGGTGCATACGCTTCTTATTAATGGTGCAGAATGTGAGCCGTTTATCACTTGTGATGATCTGCTTATGCAGACTAACGCGCACGAAATTATTCAAGGCGCAATGATGGTTGCCGAAGCATTAGGCGCGACTAAACTCCTTTGTGGTATTGAATCAAATAAACCAGAAGCCATTAAAGCGATGCAAGTCGCCGCTGCCAATACAGTAGTGGAAATTCATACGGTACCCACCGTTTATCCTATGGGCGGTCAAAAACAGTTGATTCAAGAATTAACTGGTATTGAAGTCCCTTACGAACTGCATTCCGTAGATTTAGGTCTATTAATGATGAATGTGGCCACTTATACCGCTATTTATCGCGCGGTAACATTGGGTGAACCCCTTACGTCTCGACTGGTGACTGTTTCAGGCTTAGGCTTAAATTCACCGTTTAATATCCAGGCCTTAATAGGTACGCCTTTTGCCGTTCTTGCCAATGCTGCCCAACCTAAAACTGAAATCGATTATCCTCTCGTAATGGGTGGGCCGATGATGGGCTTTCAAGTCCTAGATAATGAAGTGCCGGTCATTAAAACCACTAACTGCATTTTGGCTAATCCGCCTGAACCAATCGAAATGCAAATGCCTTGTATTCGTTGCGGCGAGTGTATGGATGCTTGCCCTGTGAACCTACTGCCACAGCAAATGTATTGGTACAGCCAATCACATGAGTTTGATAAAGTTGAAAAACTCAACATTGCCGATTGTATCGAATGTGGCTGTTGCAGTTATGTTTGCCCAAGTCATATTCCATTAGTGCAATACTACCGCCACGCGAAATCCGAGATTAAAGTCATGCAAGAAGAGGACAAAGCGGCTGAACTCGGTAGACAGCGCCATGAATTTAGATTGGCGCGAATTGAACGTGAAAAATTAGAACGCGAAACTCGTCTTCAAGCGAAAAAAGATGCGGTTAAAAAGCAAGTGGCTGATAAGTTGGCTCAGTCGGGTGAATCCCCTGAATCGACTGTCGCACCCGCTAAAAAGCCAAGTGCGGCCGTAGCAGCGGCTCGAGCGGCGGCGTCTCGACGCGCAGACAAGTCGAAGAGCGCATCTACGACTGACAGCAGCGAGTCTGATTCTGACATTGCTTCTTCAGAAGCGCCTGCTCAAGAAAAGATACCGGCTGCACGTCGAAAAGCGATCGAGGCGGCTCAAAAAGCCAGCGAAGCCGCTGGAAGTGAAAAAAACCCAAAAACAGCCGCTAAAAATGCCGCTATGGCCGCTGCTAAAAAACGGGCATTAGCAAAGAAAGCCGCCAATAATATTGACCAAAACAAACCTGAGACCATTGAAACGGCCAACACCCCTGATCCTAAAGCCGCCGCAAAAAAAGCGGCCGTGGAAGCCGCCAAGAAACGCGCTGTAAAAAAACAAATAGCCACAGAAAACTCGGCTTCTGAAATCGTTTCCAACAGTCGCAAACTCGATTCAAACGTGGCGGCCGATAAAGCACCTGCAACGGCTAGAAGCCGTGAGTTGTCAACGGAGCTAACATCGGCACAAACAACTGATTTAACCCAAAGCAATCACAACACGCCAAGCACGTCTGCCGCTTTAGAAAAGGAACAAGCCCGTAAGGCGGCGGTTAGCAAGGACCGAGCGGCCGTTAAAGCACAACGAATACAAGCGGCGGCTACGAAACAATCCGATAAACCCGTAGACGATGCTGCGCAAGCAAAACGTAAAAAAGCCATGCAAGCCGCGGTTAAACGCGCTACCGATCTTAAGGCTAAAAAAATCGAACAAGCAGCGCAAGCTGAACAAGCAAAACAACAGGAGACGAACTAAGTGAGTCAACCGACCCTATCATCCTCACCCTACGCGCATAATAATCAAAATGTCCGTAAGTTGATGCTCCAAGTACAGATTGCCGCACTCCCTGCACTGCTGGTTTATATCTATATTTTTGGCTTTGGCATTGTCGTCCAATGGTTATTGGCCGTCATGACCTTATTGGTGGTTGAATATATCATGTTGAAACTAAGAGGCCGCCCAGTGCTGCCTTTTATGACAGACATGAGCGCTTTAATAACCATTACTGGCCTTGTCTTTTGCATTCCACCCGGAGCACCTTGGTGGGTAATTGTCAGCGGCAGCACCTTTGCATTGATTTTTGGTAAACACCTCTATGGTGGCCTGGGTTACAACCCATTTAACCCAGCCATGTTGGGTTATGCATTCCTACTCATCTCTTTCCCTGTGCAGATGACCTTGTGGATTTCCCCTTCAGAAATCAGTGGTTATTACATGGGCTTTATGGATTCAATCCAACTGATCTTTACAGGACAGATACCGAGTATTTCAATGGACGCTCTTACCGGTGCGACTCCACTGAATGAACTTCGAGTGGGTATTTCACAGGGTATAAATGTGACCGATATCATTAATCCAGAGGCCACTATAGACACTAAATCCACCCACTTTTTATTCGGCTTAAACAGCTGGGCCTGGATTAATATCGCCTTTATGGCAGGTGGATTATGGATGCTCTATAACCGCACCATTCGCTGGCAGTTTCCGGTTGGATTTTTAGGTAGCTTAGCGTTGATGGGCTTTATCTTTCATACGGTTGATCCTAGTACCTATCCGCCGGTAGACTTTGTCTTGCTTTCGGGCGGCACCATGCTGGCGGCCTTCTTTATTATCACCGACCCGGTTACGGCCAGCACGACGCCTAAAGGCCGCTTTATTTATGCCTGTGGGATTGGTGTCTTGGTGTATGTAATCCGTAGCTGGGGTGCTTTTCCGGATGGGATTGCATTTGCAATCATCTTGATGAATATTGCCGTACCTTTAATTGACCAATATACGCAACCGCGTGTCTTCGGTCATAAACGCTAGGATGATGACAAATGGATAAACCTATTGCTTCACCCAAAATAACGTTCAAGACTATCATCAAAAGCATGTTTAATTCAGCCTTAAAATTAAGCCTATTTGTCTTTATCAGTATTGTCTTGTTACTCACGGTTCGCTACTTCACGTCACCCGTGATTGCTTTAGCCGAAAAAGAGACCCTGCTCAAAACGTTCAATCAAGTGTTGCCAATTGATTTATATGACAATGACCCACTGACCGATACAAAGCAACTCTCAAACCCACAAACGTTAGAGCTATTAGGCACAGAAAACCCGATTACCTTTTACAGAGCCCGAAAAAATCAGCAACCTGCTGGCCTTATTTTTACCACCACCGCCACCAAGGGTTATAGTGGTGACATCACGATGTTAATCGGGGTGCTTCCCGATGGTCGAGTGTCAGGAGTGCGTGTTTTAAAACATAAGGAGACTCCGGGTCTAGGTGACAAAATCGAACTTAAAAAAATTCCGTGGATACTTGAGTTTAATGGCCGCAGTGTCAGGGCTGAGAATGAACCACGCTGGGCCGTCAAAAAAGATGGCGGAGATTTTGATCAATTTACCGGCGCGACCATTACCCCGCGCGCGGTGATTGGTGCGGTTAAAAAAGCCCTAATGTTCATCAATGAACACGGAGAATATTTATATGAGTAATTTATCAAACAATTCATCGGCTCCTGATACTACAACTGATTCAGCAACGATCCCACTTGAGAACAGCGATAGAAAATCACGCTGGCAAGAATACAAAGGGATTATGGACAACGGCTTGTGGAAGAATAACCAAGCGCTGGTGGCCTTATTGGGATTATGTCCGCTCCTTGCCGTCTCCAATAACACCGTTAATGGCCTGGGATTGGGTCTGGCGACAATGTTTGTTTTGCTGATGTCGAACATATTGGTCTCGCTCATTCGTAACCATGTCTCCGATGAAATTCGAATTCCGGTCTTTATCGCCATTATTGCTACGGCCGTGACCATGATCGATCTATTAATGAACGCTTACTTCCATACTCTGCACGGTATTTTAGGGATCTTCATTCCATTAATTGTCACTAACTGCGCGATCTTAGGCCGTGCTGAAGCCTATGCCTCAAAAAACAGCGTCGACAAAGCGATAGTCGATGGGTTCTTTATGGGTATTGGATTCTTGTTCGTGCTGGTTTTCTTGGGCGCATTACGTGAGATGATTGGTAACGGTACTCTATTTGATCAAGCCTACTTGATGTTTGGAGAAGGCGCTCGTGACTGGACGCTGCATTTGAGTGACAGCTACCAAGGTGTATTGTTGGCCACTTTACCGCCAGGGGCTTTTATTGGTCTAGGACTATTGATTGCCCTTAAAAATTATATGGATGCTAAAAAAATAGCCAAACAACAAAATATTTTCGGGAAAGAGCTCGGCATTCCAATTGCGGTGAGTTCACCCATTAAAATCGAATCATAAATGTCTATTGTTAATACACGGCTAACCCCTTATGAATAAACAGAACCGCCTAGAAATTTTTGAGCGTTTAAGTGCTGCCATTCCTAATCCAGAAACAGAACTGAATTACAGCACCCCATTCGAGTTACTGATTGCGGTTATTTTATCGGCCCAAGCCACCGATAAAGGCGTCAACATTGCCACCAAC
>VCMI01000171.1 GCA_006222135.1 Thiomicrorhabdus sp.
TTAGATAAGGGCGCAGAACGTCTGATGCTATCTGATTTAGGAATGCCTGCCAGCATGGAAGAGGGAGTGCAAAAAGCACTGTCTAAATCTCATGGTATCTTTTTGGTGACGGGGCCTACGGGTTCTGGTAAAACCACGACGTTATACGCTGGTTTGGGGCTGTTAAATGATACGCAGCGCAATATTATGACGATTGAAGATCCTGTCGAATATAACATCCATGGAATTAATCAGACTCAAGTCAATATGAAAGCAGACATGAACTTCGCGAGAGGCTTGCGCGCTATTCTTCGACAAGATCCTGATGTCGTTATGATTGGGGAGATTCGCGACCAAGAGACGGCAAACATTGCGGTTCAAGCCTCGTTAACCGGGCATTTGGTTTTATCCACGTTACATACTAATACTGCTGTGGGTGCCATTACTCGATTAAGAGATATGGGTGTTGAGCCATTTTTACTCTCATCGAGTTTGGTCGGTGTACTTTCACAGCGTTTAGTACGTTGTCTATGCCCGCATTGCCGCGAAGCCTACATGGCTGATGCCGCTGAATGCAAGGTGCTTAATGTCATTGAAGCTGAAATATATAGACCTGTGGGTTGTTCGCAGTGCAAACAAACGGGTTATCAAGGACGAATGGGCTTGTATGAACTGATTTTAATAAATGATCAAGTCCGTAGCATGATTAATGATCAAGCCGCAGAAATGGATATTGAAAAAGTTGTTAGAGAGCAATCGCGCCCTTTACAAGAAAGCGGTTATAAAGCGGTACTTGATGGTAGTACGAGTTTACAAGAAGTTCTGAGAGTTACTCAGATTTAAGGTGGGAGAGCATTGTGGCAGTATTTGAATACAAAGCATTGACGGCATCTGGGCAAACTAAAAAGGGTTTGCTGGAAGGCGATTCCGAACGTCAAATTCGCCAAATGCTACGCGATGACGGCTTAAGTCCTGTTGCTATTCAGTCGATGGCGACCCAAAAAATAGCGATAAAGGTTTTTTGAGTAGTTTGCTAATACAGCGCATTAAAGTGGGTGATTTAGCCCTTTTTACTCGTGAATTATATACGTTGTTGGATGCAGGCATTCCTCTTAACCAAGCTTTAAAATCCCTTTCTCACCAATCGGATTCTAAGCTCATGTCCCGTTTTGTGACAGGTTTGCATACGAGTGTTACTGAAGGTTACTCATTGGCAATGGCCATGCAGCGTTCCTCTTATGCTGTCAGTCAAGAATATATCGCGATTATACAAGCAGGTGAAGAGAGTGGTTATTTAGATAAGGTCTTATCCCGTCTAGCCGATGCGATTGAGCAGCGTGATCAATTAAATAAAAACTTAAAACAGCCCTAATCTATCCGACGTTAATGGTCGTGGTCGCGATTGCTATCGTCTTATTTCTAATGGTATATGTTGTCCCTAAAGTGGTGAGTGTGTTTGATAATATGAGTCAAGCTTTGCCACCTCTGACCCAAGCGCTACTCGACATAAGTGCTTTTTTGCAAGACTATGCAGAATTATTAGTGGCATTGCTGGTTGTTTTTGTCTTGGGTGTGAAGTGGATGTTACGCCAGCCTAAGTGGCGTTTTAAAATACACAGCATGCTTTTAAAAACCCCGGGTATTAAGCGTTTCTTAATCTATTCAGAAACGGCGCGCTGGGCAAGAACTTTAGGCGTTTTATTGTCGAGTGGGGTGAGTGTTCAAGAAGCCTTAACCATTTCAGTCGAAGTAATGACTTTGGATCCCTTAAAAAAATCCGTATTGAATATGGTGAGCAAGGTGCGCGAAGGTAAAAGTGTCTATCGCTCAATGGAGGAAGAAAAAGTATTCCCCCCCTTACTACTCAATTTAGTCAAAACCGGTGAGGGCAAAGGCCAGCTTGATAATATGCTATTACGAGGCGCCAAACATTATGAATCGTCCGTAGAAAATGCGGCAGAAACATTGGTGAGTATTTTGGAACCCGTGATGATTATTGTGATGGGGGGCGTAGTTTTATTAATTGTATTAGCGATTATGATGCCGATATTTGAAATGAATCAGATCATTAGTGGTTAACGTACAAAATTGCACATTCGAGTCACAAGTCCGTTTAAGAAATAACAATGAAGGATTAAATATGAAACATCAAATAGTCACACAAAAACCATTAAAAACACAACTTCAAAAAGGTTTTACCTTGATTGAGTTAATGGTGGTGGTTGTGATTCTAGCCGTCTTAGCCGCCATGGTTGTCCCCCAATTAATGGAAAGACCTGATGAAGCAAGAGTTGTAAAAGCGAAGCAAGATATTGGTTCGATTGGTTCTGCATTACAGCTTTATAGGCTTGATAACTATGTGTATCCCACTACGGATCAAGGTTTAGAGGCGCTTTCGGTGAAACCTACTGATGATCCTGTGCCCAAAAACTGGAAGCAAGTCTTGGATAGAATGCCTATGGATCCTTGGGGTAATCCTTACCTTTATTTGATGCCAGGCGAACATGGCGACTTTGATGTGTTTACTTATGGTGCAGATAATGAAGAGGGCGGTGAAGGTGCGAATGCGACAATTGGTAATTGGCTGATTGAGTAAAGTCCTCTCTCGGTTGAATTCAATGCGCTCATTTTTTTTGAAAAAGAACTCGTATAGCTCCTCTCATGAATGCGGATTTACGCTAATCGAAGTGATGGTCGTGGTCGTCATAATTTCCATTGTCCTGGGTGTGGGGATGCTGTCCTTAAGTCACAATGAGCAAAGTCAACTTAGGGTTCAGAGTGTCAAGGTTAAAAGTTTACTGGCCTTTGTCAGTGATCTATCCGCTTTTGATCAGAAAATGTATCTCGTGGTGCCTGAAATAAACGGTTTAACGACTTATAGATCAGACAAAGGTGTTTGGGAGATTGCTCCTAAGGTGAATGCGATGAGCTGGGTTGTCGAGGCTCAGTGGCAGGCCGAATCGTCTGCAATGCAGCGTTACCAGCTGCCTCAGCCTGGATGGGTCTTTTGGCCAAGCGGCGAAGTCACGCCGGGTTCTATCTCTCTCACTACCTTGAGTCAGAAGATGCAACAAGAGGTGGTTGAGCCATCGGTGATTCAATGGAATGTATTTTTGCAGTTTGAAAATGGTGATTCATAAAATGAAGTCTCGGACTCAACGTGGTTTCACTTTAATCGAAGTCATGATTGCACTCACCATCATCGCGATTGCGTTAGCGGCTCTAAGTCGTTCGCTTGGCTTGTCCATTGTCAATCAGTCGGGATTGGAAGAGCGCGTTATGGCAACCATGATTGCTGAAAATGAGCTGATAAAACTGCAATTTTTCACGGATGAGAATAGGGACGCTAAGCAGACGATTTCATTTATGAATTTAGAGTGGGAAACTGAACGGCTAAAAGAGCCAACCTTGATCCCCGGAATCTACAAAACAGAGATACAAGTACGTAGAGCCGAGCAGTCTCAAGTTTCGGCACGACTCGTTACTATTGTAGGCGAGCAATGAATCCGTTTCTCCAGACAGAAGCGTCGATAAAGACTCATCAACGGGGCTTTACTTTAATTGAGTTATTGGTGGCCTTAAGTATTTCAGGTGTCATTGCGGTTTTGTCTTATCAGTCGATAGATAGCGTAGTTCGCGTGCAGAGTAGTTTTTTTGAACACAATGACAGAATGACTGCAATACAAAGAACGGTGTGGTGGCTAGAGCAAGATGTGACGCAAATGGTGCCTCGATCCATTCAAGATGAACTAGGCGGGCGGGTACCGGCTTTTCAATATAGAGAAGACTTAGGATTGGAGTTGACACGACTCGCGGAGTTTCCCACCCCTTTTGCTAACGCCGGTTTAATGAGGGTTGGCTATTATTTAGAGGCTGAAAAACTCTATCGAAAAGTTTGGCCTGTTGTCGACCGTGCTGCGGACAGTGAGCCGGTCAAGTTGTTGTTACTGGATTCAGTCCGTCGATTTTCATTACGCGTTCTTAATCAACAAACCCAATGGGTTGATGCTTGGCCTGACACTGAAGGTTCAGTCACCAGTTTACCCAAACTTGTCGAAGTCGTCATTGAGCTAAAAGATAAAGGGACTTTAACTAAATTGATTAAAGGGGTTGATAGTACCTCTTTCGCTCTGACTGTCGTTGCGACTGAAACAACTCAATCGGAAGAAGGTGAGGTTGTAGATATAGAGACAGGGGGGACCTTTCAGTAGTGAAATACTTATTAGCCTCTACCTTGAAAATAGGCCGCGTTAAGCCTGTTGAGCAAGGCTTCGCTTTATTGACGGTATTATTGGTGGTCGCAGTCGTATCGGTACTGGGGAGTAATATCCTCTATAAAGAACATCTGACAATTAAGCGAAGTACCTACATGTTGCATCAGGCTCAGTCGCTCTCTGTATTGTATGGCCTTGAGTCATGGGTTAAAACAGGCTTAAGGCTGGACGCAGAAAATAACAAGTTGGATGCTTTAAATGAGCGTTGGGCGCAACCCTTGGTGGCGATTCCATTTGAAGGCGGTGAGATTTCTGCGCAACTACAAGATCAGTTTTCAAAGATTAATGTTAATAACTTGCTAGAAAAAGATGCGGAAAAGCATAAGTTGTGGCGCGCTTTAATTGAGCGTTATGCAATGAATACAGGAATAGAAACGACTTTTGTTGATAGCTTAATCGATTGGGTTGATAGTGATGATGAGCCTTTACCCTTTGGGGCGGAAAGTGGGACCTATCTATTAATGGATCCTGCCTATCGCACAGCGAACCAGGCCGTCGTCACGTTAAGCGAATTGAAAAATGTACAAGGATTGAAAGCCTTGCCACCAAAACAGTGGGATCTATTCCAGCAAGGCATTACGACCTTACCGATGGTGACGGCAATCAATATCAATACAGCTTCAAAGTCAGTTTTATTAGCCTTGGCAGATTGGATGAATCAAGAGGTAGTGGATGCTTGGATTCTGCAACGTATAGTTGAGCCAGCGAGTGGAATTGAGGACTTTAAAGTGTTTTTAACCCAACAAACTGGGTTTACATCTGAAGAGATTGGCCGAGATTTACCGGATTCGATGATGACGATACAAAGTCAGTTCTTTTTATTGAAAGGTCATATTCATTATGGTGATTCAAATCAAGGGTTTTCAGCTATTTTTTATCGTGGGGACGATGCAAAAGTAAGCTTATTACAAAGGTGGTTAAGTGCATCAGAATGAGAGCATGATCAACATGGATAACGTGAATAATAAGATTGTCGCAAAAATAAACTTGCATGGGACATTAGTTTTGACATCAAAAGACGGTCAGATCTCTGATGCAGATGTCTTTATTCAATCCCTCAAGACTCAGGGGTTATTAAGTCAGACGATTGCCGTGGTATGGGTGCCCACTCAACTTGTGTTGTTTACGTCGGTATTTGTGCCCGGAAAACGCCGAGCAGATTGGTTAGCGGCATTGCCTTTTAGTTTAGAAGAGTCTCTTTCGGAACCCGTAGAGAATTTCCACATAGTCTCCTTGGACCGTTCTAAGCAAGGTAATGTTTCAGCAGGCCTGGTTGAACACTCTTTAATGCAGAAATGGATTAAGGTGCTTGAAAATCATGGCTTAGAACATGTCGCATTGATTGCTGATTGCTTCAGTCTACCGGTTGCGCCCCAAGACTCTCTACAAGAGAAGGCGGTTTGGAGTGTCTATTCCGACGATCAATTGCGCATTGTTAGAAAGGACAAATATTCAGGCTTTTCAAGCAGTCCAGAGTGGCTAGTCGAAATCAGAGGTTTGACGAGGCAAGGTAAAGAGAATCAATTGCCTGAGTTGCATGAAATTGCTCAGCTGTACGATAGTTCAATCCAAACTCTGAATATGTTGTCAGGCTATAATCTGAGAACAGGTGACTATATCTCTGTATCAGAGGGATCTTCTATTCTGCAACGCTGGAAATGGCATTTAGTGGTTCTATTTTTAATCCTGACTAGCTTTCTAACGCATACGGCTATAGAGACTCAGCGTTTGCAAACTCAAACGGATAATTATCAAACAGAAACCAAAACGCTCTTTAATAATTTATTTCCTGATGTTAAAAAAATCATTACGCGGTTTCAAGTAATAAGTGCAATTTAATCATGCTGCAAGTAAATCAACTTGCAGCCCCTTAAATAATTCATTAGGCGTTTTACCACCACGACTACTTCTTGGACGGTTGTTTAGCCGATCCATCACATATTGAGCTTGTTCCATTGTCACATCTCTCAAGTCCATGCCTTTTGGAAAATACTGACGTATCAGACCATTTGTATTTTCATTGATTCCTCGCTCCCAAGAAGCATAGGGGTGGGCAAAATAAATATCAGTTTCCAGCGCTTTAGCCATCAGTTCATGGTCGGCGAAGTCGTCTKTACCATTGTCATAGGTAATCGAGTCGTCGTGT
>VCMI01000172.1 GCA_006222135.1 Thiomicrorhabdus sp.
ACGACTAGACCCTCTATACTCTCATCGTGCCATTGCAGGTAAGCAATCTGATAAGTTACRCWCAMKCGGTCATTGATGTTATGARCGGCATCAAATCTCAAGTTCTCACGATTACCTATGACAATGGTAAAGAGTTCGCCGACCATGAACTGATGGCTAAAGCGCTGGAAACTGATATTTATTTTGCCCACCCCTATGCTTCTTGGGAGCGAGGAATCAATGAAAATACAAATGGTCTGATACGTCAGTATTTTCCAAAAGGCATGGACTTGAGAGATGTGACAATGGAACAAGCTCAATATGTGATGGATCGGCTAAACAACCGTCCAAGAAGTAGTCGTGGTGGTAAAACGCCTAATGAATTATTTAAGGGGCTGCAAGTTGATTTACTTGCAGCATGATTAAATTGCACTTATTACTTGAAACCGCGTAATTTATGCGTTGTGTTTTATTTATTCTTTAAATGGAATAATACAATTTTTAAAATTGGCTCTTTGATTCACTAATTGCAAACAAACTTGATACTTTTGAATCAATATAGATCGTTCAATATGATGATTATTTTCGGCCTCAATTAAACCTTGAGAGTCGGCCAATAATTGCATTTTATTCTCGATTAGCTGTTGATATTCAATCGAATACTGCCCCGCTTCCGCGACACCCATCAGACTTAAAATTAAACTTGCGACTAATACTCTTATTCTTACTCTAATCATTGTCACACTACCTCTTTTACATACGCTCTGACTTAACGCGGGATTGCATTAAGTCATTTTATGGCCTTAGAAGGCCTCTATATCGAACAAAAGAAACGTTATAAACGAATCTCTCTAAAACCAAGGTTAATAAGATTCAATTCCAGGGTTGTCAGACACGCCTTTCAACAAGGGGGTATTGATCTTTTTTAACTTCAGGTCAGATTTATTATCGCGCAGGTGATCTGCGACAACATCCCAAACAGGGCGCCCGCCCCCCACTTCTTCTACTTGGCCCCAACCGGCCACCGTGTACGTTTTACCGGCGGTTAACAAGGTGCCATCATCTAAGCGTAAATTAGAGATCCTCTGCCCAAAAGAGGCATTCGGCTCACAGGTATAATCCATTCCACCCACTCGCACCATGTCCCCACCCGATTGAAGATAAGGGTCCTTTTGAAAAATATTTTCACAAACCCCCTCTAAAATATCTTTTATATTAGTCCCAGTAAGTTCGGACTTATAGGTTTCGCCATAGGTCATGGATGTTTCGTCCATGACGCGTTCCATCGTAATCATTTCGCCTGCCAAAACAGATGTCCCCCATCTCACCCCTGCAGACAGCGCAATTTGCGTATCATGCTCTTCGCGTAATGAGTTAACGATAATTTGATCCCAGGTTCCCATAAAGTTCCCACGGCGATAGAGCGTATCTTCAGCAATCGCTAACTCTTCATTTAAAATACTTTCGTATGTTTTACCTAAACGGTCTTTGTTCACCGCATACTCAGGATTACGTGATTCAACGATTTCTTTGTCATAAACGGTTTGACGCATCGTATTGATAAAGCTTTCAACGTCTTTATCTGCCTGAAGAACGTTGGCAAAGACGGGGAGCAACTGGTAATTCACACCGCGCAACTTGCCATTTTGAATATCCAAATCCATACAGCCAACAAACTTACCATTTGACCCAGCATTGGTGACATGACAAACACCGCCTTCTGGGTTTTTAACGGGTATCGTTTGCGGAACACCATCATGAGTATGACCGCCAAAAATAGCGTCTATTCCACTGACCCTATTCGCCATTTTGATATCCACGTCCATCCCGTTATGAGAAATCATAACAATCGCAGCGACTTTCTCTTTATCCCTAATATTATTCACAATTTCTTGCAAAGATTGCTCTCGCAGTCCGAATGACCAATCGGGGAAATTTGACTGTGGGTTTGCATTTGCGGTTCTTGGAAAGGCCTGACCCACAATCGCAATGCGCTCGCCATTAACCACTTTTACGGTATAAGGCTTAAAGGGAAAAGCATTGTCTTCGTCGTATAAACCAGCACCGCCATACATATCAGTCATATCGCGATATTCACCACCAAATAAAGAGTCTTCTTTGATACGCATATTTTGCGCAAGGAATTCTCCCTTAAACTTTTGGATATTGGCTAACACCTCAGCCTCTTTATAGGTGAATTCCCAGTGTCCAGTCATGACATCTACACCAATCAAATTAGAGGCTTCAACCATGTCCTGACCTCGAGTCCAAAGCGCAGTCGCAGAACCATGCCATAAATCGCCACCATCCATGGTCAAGGTATTCTCCTGACCACCTGCCTGCTCTCTAAGGGAGTCTAATAGTGTTTTGATGTGCGCAAACCCTCCCACCTTTCCGTACTGTTCCGCGGCGTCCTGAAAGTTAAGATTTGTGAAAGCGTGCGCTAATGGCGTATTTTCTTTAATGCCCATTTTCTTTAATGCTTTGTGACCGACCACATGTGGAAACTCACCGAAAGCGGGTCCAATGCCTAAATTGACATTCGGTTCACGAAAGTAGATTGGTTTTAACTGAGCATGGGTATCGGTTAAGTGCAATAGACGCACCTTACCTTTCATTGGAGCCTTATAAAGTTCCATTGATAAAGGGGTACTCTGAAGTTTTTTACCATGGTCAGAATTGGCATAACTCGTACCGGGTAACATCCCTGCCGCAGCAGCCATTGACATAATATGAAGAAATTCACGACGATTTAGTGACATTTGATGCTCCTCTAAAGTAAAAATGATTATTTAATATCTTGAGGAGTACTATATTTTTTTTGCTAAAAATAAAAATTAGGGTGATTACTAGAATAACTAGGGTAAACCCTGAGAGATTATTCCAATAATTTGTAATAAACTAAGTGATACAAACAGAGCCAAGATGAAAATCTTTCACTCTTAACCCCGGATATTGAATGACTTTAATTTTGAATCTAAATATAAAACGTTTCCCTAAAATTTGTGCGCTTGCCATTATGCTCATGGGGAGCGCTGTCCTGGGTTCATCCCCCGTTCTCGCGGACACAATTTCAGTGGGCGTTTTAAATGAACGAAGCAGTGATGCGGATATCAATTTTTGGACCTCGACCGCGAACTATCTCTCAAAAAAATACCTGAGCACCAATTCATAATCAAACCCTTGGGCTATGAGTGCCTGACCAATGCGATTAATAAACATCAACTTAATTTCATTATTACTTCACCCGCCCATTTAGTGGCATTAGAGTCTGGTGGCGCAAAAGCGCTTGCCACACTACAATCGCAATTCCAAGGCCTTCCACTGAACTCGTTTGGCGCCGTTATGATCTCTCTGGCACAAAGAACAGATCTGAATGACCTAACCAACTTAAAAAACCAAAGCATTATCGCCCGCACGCCGTTTGAATTCGGTGGGTTTCAAATGATTAAGAGAGAACTTTTACTGTCTGGAATATCGCCTGAAAAAGACTTTTTGGAGTTACGATTCACCAATGGATCGCAAGAAAACATCGTCAAACACATTCTTAATGAAGATTCGGATATTGGCATCATTAGATCCGGTTTATTAGAACAGATGCTGGAGGAAGGTAAATTACTTCCAAATAAAATAAAAGTTATCCATCCTAAAAAAACGGATAACTATCCTTTATTACACAGCAGTTTACTCTATGCAGAATGGCAATTCGTGCGTCTAAATGACACGGATATTTCACTCGCCAGACAAGTCTCTATCGCACTCCGAAATATGCCAAAAGCGATGACTGAAAAAACCTATCAACCGCACTTTGGTTGGGCTGACCCAACCGGACTCGCCACCGTTAATGGCTTATTAAGCGCTTTAAAACTCCCGCCTTATGAACCTTCTGTCAAAATAAGTATCAAGCGACTCATTACAGAATATGGTTTAGTGATTGGGTTGATCATTGCACTGTTTTTTGTACTCGCTTTATCCGTTTTACGCTTCAGTCATATCAATAAAAAACTCCAATCCTCACAGAAAGAACTGGCTAAACACCGCGACAACCTGGAACAAAAAGTTAAAAAGCGTACTCAAGAACTTTCACACGTTAATCAACAATTAGAAGAGGATATTAAAGCGAGAGAAAGCGTTGAATCTACATTACGCCGAAGCCGTTCTGCCTTACAAGGATTCTATGAAATCTCGATTGCTTCCAACTATAGTCACAGCGATAAATTGGACCAATTACTTGCACTAGCCCGTATACACTTCCAGATGGATGCCACTTTTCTCTATAAAATTGAAAACAATCATAGACAGCCAGATATCGCATCTACCTGGACGCTTCAATCCTTTGATGGTGATTCAACCTATGAAAAAGAAGCGGTACGTTGTATACAAGCGAATTTACTCAACCCCATCTATGAGCAGCTTCAAACCTATGAAAACACTCAGTGCAATAAACGATTACATAGTTTAATGATTAAGGTCGATAAACAGCCACACCGAATACTGGTTTTTATGGGAGATCTAATCAATCAATCTAAACTTACCGAGGTAGATCAAGAATTACTGCAACTCATGACACAATGGATTGGTTCCGCCATTGAGCGACAAGCCATTGAGCAAGAAAGCGCAATCTACCGTTCTCAGCTAGGCAAAGTCACACGTCTATTTACCGTGGGCGAAATGGCTTCTGGTCTTGCTCATGAAATTAATCAACCTTTAACCGCCGCCGTTAATTACATAAGTGGCTGTTTACTCCGTTTAAAAGAAGGCAACTCGGCGAATATTGAATTGGGGTTAAACCGCTCCTTAGAAAGTTTAAATCGCGCGACAGATATTATTCGTCATTTAAGAGAGTTCGTACAAACGGGTGTTCCTAGAACAGAAGAATTTGACCTAATCGAGTCCATTCATCAAGTATTGGACTTACTCAGCCCAGAAGCTCGCCAAAATCAAACGATACTCAATTTGCAGACGAGACAACAGTCTATTAACGTGACAGGTGACCAGGTTCAAATTGAACAAGTTATATTAAACTTGGTCCGTAATGCCATTGAAGCTTCGCCACTAAAAGGGCAGGTAAGCGTTCATTTAGAAATAATGGATTCAAAAGTTCAAATCACGGTTCTGGATACGGGGCCGGGAATTCATGACGAAGAGATGGAAACTATTTTTAATGCCTTCCACTCCTCTAAACCACAAGGTATGGGCTTAGGGCTTGCTATTTGCCGTAGTATTATCGAAGCCCATAGCAGTACTTTAAAAGTTCAAAATAACGTTCAAGGTTGCCAATTCATGTTTAAGTTGCCATTAGCGGCGAACGATTTTAATTTAAATGACGTTGCAGAGAAATAAAGAGATTATGGAAATTTTCGTTTATGTCGTCGATGATGACCAACAGGTTCGAGAGTCTTTAGAATGGTTGCTAGAATCGGTAAACCTGACGACTCAGCTTTTTAAAGATGGCCAGGATTTTTTGGATACCTTTACGACGGGTTTGCCGGGTTGCGTCGTATTAGATGTTCGTATGCCTGGCATTAATGGCATGGATTTACACCAGTTAATTAAGCAAATTGATAAAGATTTTCCCGTCATTATCGTCACCGGCCATGCAGATGTGCCAATGGCATTAAGAGCCATGAAAGAAGGTGCTTTCGATTTTATTGAAAAACCTTATAACGATCAACACTTACTGGCGCGAATCCAAGTGGCCATTCATCAGCATGGCGCCGCCCAAAAAGAACAAGAAAAAACAAAACTCTCACGGTCTTATTTAACCAATTATCTAAACGCGAAACACAGGTTTTAGACGGCGTATTACAAGGTAAATCAAACAAATCTATTGCAGAATTCCTCTGTATCAGCGTAAAAACGATTGAAGTTCATCGTGCGAATTTAATGCATAAATTGAATGTTAAAACCGTCACGGAGCTTGTTAGGCTTGCCATTGAAGCGGATCACGATCAAACCATGAGTAAAGGCTAATTTAGCCGCGTGCTTGCCTTTATAAAACGCCTACAAATAGGATTCTGTTCTCGCAAGACCCTTCGCTTTATCTTATACTCGTTATACATCCTATATTTAAGAGGTTTCTATGCCGCACCCCTTTCGAGTGCTGTTAGCACCAGACAGTTTTAAAGGCTCGTTAAGCGCTATCCAATTTTGTGAAATTGCCACCCAAGTGATTCAAAGCATTCAACCCAATGCAACGGTCATTTCAAGACCGATGTCTGATGGCGGCGAAGGTTTTGTGGATAGTTTTGTGTTTGCAGGACTGGCTGAAAAACAAACGCTTTGGACTGCAAATGCCTTGGGGCGTAAAACCAAAGCGGCCTTTGCCTGGCAAGCTGACACACAAACCGCCATTATAGAGATGGCGCAAGCCTCTGGACTACCGCAAATACGTCAAGAAGAGCGCAATCCGCTACAAACCCATACTTATGGCACAGGCCAAATGATTCAAGCGGCGTTGGATTTAGGCGCCAAAAAAATCATTTTGGGATTAGGTGGCTCTGCGACCAATGATGGCGGAGCGGCGGCATTGCAAGCGTTGGGCATTCCTTTACTTAACAGCAAAGGCAAACCGGTTGGTTTGGGCGGACAAGCTCTTGCGCAGATTCGTGAGATAGGCGAAATTCCAAAACATCTGCTGGAGATAGAGTGGCAACTGGCCTGTGATGTCACCAACCCGTTACTCGGCGACTTGGGTGCCACCCGAGTTTTTGGCCCACAAAAAGGGGTTACCGAGCATAATTTTGCAACCTTAGAAAAGGGGTTGGCAAACTGGGCAGCTTGCATCGAAACTAAAACGGGCAAGCAAATCAAAGACGTGCCTGGATCAGGTGCGGCGGGCGGCATGGCGGCCGGATTTATCGGTTTACTCAACGCTCAGGTTACTCCTGGATTTGACATTTTAAATGAACAGTTAAAGCTTGAATCTCTCATCTCAGCAGAACCGTTCGATTATATATTGACAGGTGAAGGTCGAATGGATGAACAAACTCGTTTCGGTAAACTCCCAATGCGTATCGCTGAATTGGGGTTAAAGCATGGCATACCAACCATTGGCATCTGCGGTAGTCTCTCATGTTCGCCAGAAGAGTTACCTGAATTCAAAGCGCTATTCAGCATAATGAATCAACCCATGTCGGAAATGGAGGCTTTCCAAAACACTCCCGTTTTACTTAAAGACACTCTCAGCTCCTTGATTAGGTTGCTCGTTTAAACGCTTTTGAACCACGAAGGCACGAAGTTTTAACCACAAAAACCAACCAGGCCTGGTATCTCCTGCGGCTTTACAAAATATGTGGGCTCAGGGCATGTCCTGCGGCTTTAGCAAACCATGTGGGCGCAGGGTCAAACCCTATTAACTCTTTTCTTCGTGCCTCCGTGCCTTCGTGGTAAATCCTTTCTAAGACCACACACCAATAAAGCACCTAAACCACCAGGCCTGGCTAAAACTTCTAAACGCTTTTCTTCATGACTTAGTGTCTTCGTGGTGAATCTCTTACACCCTCAGAAACCGCAAAACCAAACCGTCACAAAGCTGTTATACAAGCTTCATATTTTATTCAATTAGACCTTTTATGATGAACTCAGTTAAGCCATCTTTTTGAATGATAAAAGGAAATGACATGTCTACCAGCACCCCCGCGATGGAACAATCCCCTAATCAAGAGACGAAGACTAAAACGCTTTTAGATTCGGCCGTCAATAACACCTCTATCTTTAGTCGCAAAGGCCTATTAGACAGGCTTTTTACCGCGTGGTTCGATCGATTAGTCTATCCGCAAATCTGGGAAGATCCAGAAGTAGACATTCAGGCGCTTAAGTTAAATAGCCAATCTCGCATATTTACCATCTCTTCAGGAGGGTGCAATGCCCTTAACTACCTAACAGAACGTCCAGAATCCGTCACAGTGGTCGATTTAAATGAAGCGCATATTGCGTTGATTAAACTCAAACTGACGGCGATTAAACATTTGCCTGATCAAACCGCCTTTTTCGATTTCTTTGGTAAGGCCGATTTAAAGAAAAACCTGGATCGCTACAATGCAGATATTAAGCCGAATTTAGATGCAAAAACCTTGGCCTATTGGGAAGCTAAAACCTCTATCTTCGGCAAAAAACGCATTACTCAGTTTACGGATGGCTTCTATCGACATGGTTTACTTGGGCAGTTTATTGGCTTGATTCACTGGGTCAGTAAACGTCAGGGATATGATATTTCTAAAGTCATGCTGGCACACACTCTTAAAGAACAACAAACCCTCTTCGATCAACATATCGCGCCGGTATTTGAAACGCGCTTAGTCAAATTTTTATGTAATCGTTCCATCGTCATGTACAGCTTGGGGATTCCACCAGCGCAGTTTGAAGAGATGGATCAAGAATCTAAGCAAGAACGTCAAGGCATGCATGATTTATTGAAAGAGCGCGCTCGCCGTTTGGCCTGTGATTTTCCCATTAAAGATAACTATTTCGCTTGGCAAGCCTTTAACCGCTCCTATGACATTGTTCACAGACAAGCAGTTCCACGCTATTTAAAAGCGGATCAGTTCGGGACTTTACAGTCAGAACAAGACAATGTTCACGTCTTTCATCAATCGATGACTGAGCGTTTAAAAGCCATGCCGAATCAAAGTCTGAATGCTTACCTATTTTTAGATGCGCAAGATTGGATGGATGCGCAACAGTTAACGGAACTTTGGCAAGAAGTGAATCGTACCGCCATGCCAAATGCTCGTGTGGTTTTTAGAACCGCTGGCACGACCTCGCCATTAGAAGCAAAATTACCGACAGAACTCCTGGAGAACTGGCATACAGATGCCTTGCAAAATCAATTATGGACACGTGAAGATCGTTCTGGCATCTACGGTGGCGTGTTTGCCTATTATCTGGCTGATCACAAAGCCGATTAAAAGACCTACAACAAACACATAATAACCAGTCATTTTTTTTGACATAGCACATCACAAAAAGAAGCTTAAACATGCTACATTCTACTGCCGATATAAAATGGTTTCCCGCGCAAGACTTTGTCATGGGCTTGTCCGCTATGCAAGGTCATCAACCGCCTAAAGCCATTCGAAATGTGCAAACAGAACTGGATAGTCTCTGTATTGAAGATCAGATTCTTCCTCTGACCCGTAATCGTCATGAATACAACAACAGCTATGTTTGCTCTCCCTATACCGCCTATATTCGCTACGCTCGAGATGAATTAGGGTTGATTGATAATCGTACTTCACGTTTTGGACTTAATATCCTTATAACCGTTGCGTCTGGCCTGCTTAGGCTGGGACAAATCAATCAAACGCTTTCTATTAATAACTGGTTGTTTTCCACTAATATCGTGCCAAATTGGCAAGCAGAAAGCGTTCGTCAGTTTACCCAACAACTCGCCTCAAAAAACCCCACGCACAGTTTATCCATACGCTCCCTAAATCAAGAAACCGATGCTGAACTAATGCAGACCCTTCTTTCCAAAGGCTGGCAACTCATGCCTGCCCGACAGGTTTATCTATTTTTACAAACTGGCCAGGCCTGGTGGAAAAAGAATAATGTTCAAAACGATCAACGTTTATTACGTAAAACACCGTTCATACAGATTAAGCCCTCTGAACATAAAAGCGCTGATTTTAAATCGATTGAAAGATGTTTTAACCAACTCTTTATTGAAAAACATTCTGAACTCAACCCACAATTTAGTGCCGAATACTTTGAATTCTTACACAACCATAAACTGGTTGAATTCTTCAGTTTCAGAACGGCTGAGGGCAGAATCATCGCGAGTATTGGCCTGTTTACACAGCACGGATTAATGACCGCACCCATTCTAGGTTACGACACAGAGTCGTCGTGT
>VCMI01000173.1 GCA_006222135.1 Thiomicrorhabdus sp.
ACGACTKATTTATGAGACACGACGCACGTTCAGCACAGCGCCAAGCATTGATGATAGGCCTTCTATTGTTGACGAGCGCGTCCGACTTGGAGATTGGGAGTTAGATACTGTTTTGGAGTTCCATCAAGCGCTAGCTTAGTATCAATGGTTGATCGAACATCTAGAATCGCTCGCTTCATTAAAGTTAACACGAGAAAGTCAGACATCGTTAGCGCTGTCATCATTGAGCAATTACGAGCTTTAAACAGGCCTGTTCATTCATTAACTTCAGATAATGGCAAAGAGTTTTCACAATACCAAACGATGGCAAAAGAGCTTGGGACAGATTTTTATTTTGCCCACCCTTACTCTTCTTGGGAGCGTGGAACCAATGAAAATACCAATGGATTGTTAAGACGATTCTTTCCAAAAGGAACAGACTTCGATAAAGTAACTCAGGAAGAAATTGATTGGGTTGTTGATAAGCTCAACAATCGCCCAAGAAAGTGTTTAGGATTCAGAACACCTAATGAGGTGTTCTGGGAAATTAAAACTGTTGCACTTACGACTTGAATGTATCGGATGTGTAAATAGATATATTAATACGTTATTAATAACCTCAAACTCCATTCCTACCAGGCCTGGTATATCCTGCGGTTTTAAACAATCATGTGAGCGCAGGATCATTTCTAAAAGCCAAACAGATTTACTTAATATTCCATCTCGTTGCGGGCTAAAAAGGCTTGTGACAAGGTGCCACTGTCTAAATACTCTAACTCGCCACCCATAGGAATCCCTTGCGCTAAACGTGATACCTTAATACCATGGGTTCGCGCCATCTGTTGAATATAGTGCGCTGTCGCCTCCCCTTCCACCGTCGGATTGGTCGCTAGAATCAACTCTTCTATCGATTCGATTGCCAAGCGCTTTTCCAGCAGATCCAAGCCCAATTGTTCAGGACCGATTCCGTCAATGGGCGATAGATGCCCCATCAAAACAAAATACTTACCATTAAAGATACCTGACTGCTCTATGACAGAAATATCTGATGGGCTTTCTACAATACATAACTCTGAAGCTCGCCGACTATTCGAAGCACAAATACTGCACGTTTCTTGCTCCGTCAGCGTTCGGCATAAAATGCAATTGCCGATTTCGTCTACCGCTCTATGTAAGACCGTAGCAAGTTGCTGGCCGCCTTTTTTATTGCGTTCCAGCAGATGGTAAGCCATGCGTTGGGCCGATTTGGGTCCGACGCCTGGAAGCACGCGAAATGCGGTTATTAACTCTTCAATTAACGGACTTTTCACGACTCATCCACCGGCATGGACTTAAGGTTAAGAGACTGCAATTAAAATGGCATCTTCATGCCGGCAGGTAGATCCATACCATCCGTTAAACCACCCATTCTATCTTTAGAGAGTTCATCAAGATGACGCGTAGCGCTATTAACAGCCGCAGCAACCAAGTCTTCAAGCATCTCTTTATCGTCCATCAGGCTCTCATCAATATCGACCTTGATAAGCTCATGCTTACCAGTCATAACAACTTTAACCATGCCACCACCAGATTCGCCGGTGACTTCCATATTAGCGACTTCTTCTTGAGCAGCTTGCATATTCTTTTGCATATCTTGCGCTTGCTTCATTAAATTACCAAGACCACCTTTACCACTAAACATAACTTTTCCTTTTGTCATAAAAGACGATTAATTTAACTATTTATACGTTTGAATATAACGCAGCTTACAAATTGAGTAAATACTAACTTATACAGGTTGAATACTGTCAGGAATGACCTGCATACCTAACTGCTGGCTAAAAGCCTGCACAACCGCATCTTGACCGATGGATTGCACCGCTTGAGCCTGTTTATCGGCCGTCAACTGTTGTACATGTTTAGCCGGCGTAAAATGTTCGTTGACCATCACAAACTCTAACACCATCGTTTCACCGAAACGGCCTTTGACAGCCTCCGCAAACTGCGTCAGTGCGGCTTCTTGATTCGAATAATTTTGTGCCGGATCGATACTCACGGCCATATAACTCTCTGCAAACTCAACCAATACCGAATTGCGTGCAATTTCTGCAGCCATTCCCTTTAAGGAGAGTTGCTTAATAATCTCTAACCAGTTTTCAATATTCGAATCGTAATGAATCTCTCCAAACTCTTCCGCAGGTTCGTTCGCTAAGACCTCAGCAGGTATGGATTCGGGCTCAACTTGAGCTTCGTCATCTGCGCCCATGGCTTGCTGAGTATTCATAACAGCTACTTGAGCATTCTCGGCGAAAGACGACGGTGAAGTGTTTGTGCCACTCGACGGTTGCTGCATGGCCTGTAACTGATTCAATGCATTCTGAGCGGGCGAGACCGGCGACAAATCGCTAGATTGAAGCAGATCATCTTGGGGAACTGATTGAGCCGGAGCGCTCTCAGCAGACACTGTTGATTCTATTGTCTGCTGGTTAAATTTATCTTGAATTTCATGAGTGTCAGCAACACCACTCTGGCTCAAATCCGCCTGACTTGATGTTGCTTTACTTGACTTTCCCAGAGGCTGTTTCAACCTCTCCTTAATTTTTGCGAGATGGTCTGAACTGGACATTTGAGAACTATTACTGGAAACATTGGCCTTTGATTCCGACTGACCTTCAGACATCTGTGTGACATTGGGAGCAATGCTCTCTGCAAATACCTCTCCACTGGGCGAAACAAGTGGCTCACCAAAATACCCTTCAGGGTACTGCTCATCCATTTGACCAGAATAATTTTGCTCCCAAGGTGGTGAACTTTCTGAAAAATCTGGCGTAGGAATTGATTCAGCTGACAGATCAGATCCCTGCTCTGGCCTAACAAATCCCTCAGTCGAAGCTTCAACACTCGGAACGACAGATGAGGCCTCTACAGAAGTTTGTTTAGTTTGGGCCGTTTCCACGGCAGGAGTCTGATCCGAATACTCAGTGATTTGTTCTTCTTTAATGAAGTCTGTACGCGGAACTACTTTTTTGCCGACTAATGAACGAGCGGTTGCCAAACCCGATAACGCATTTTGCTTTTCAGAAGCTTCTGAAGTGGCCGATGGCTGTTGATTGCTATCTGATGCGGCCATTTGCGGAGGCGCAGGTTGCTGTGCATTATCATTGCCCTCAGGAGTCGCTATTGCAGGACCATTACTCGCGGGTTGAAAAGCCAACATACGAATCAAAGCCATTTCAAAGCCAATGCGAATATCCGGTGCCAACTGCATGTCCTGTTTTGCTAACAGCGCTATCTGATACAGCAACTGAACTCTTTCAGGCGTTATCTGTTCGGCAAGAGATACTAGAACATCATCTGGAATACTCATGGAGGATGCATTATCACCAAACACTTGGTAATAAGACAAAGCATGCAAGGTTTCGATTAACTGCGACAGTAACGCCTGATAATCGACCCCCATACTGGCTAACTGCTGAACCGATTGCTTGACCAATCCTGGATCATTAGCGGCTAAAGCCTGCAAAATCGCCAAGCTATACTGTTGATCGACCAATCCCAACATGGTTTGCACCGGTTCAAACAGTACTTCACCTGCTCCGTAAGCAATCGCCTGGTCTAACAGACTCAAGGCATCTCGAGCAGAACCATCCGCACCCTTGGCAATCAAAGCAAGTGCATTGCTCTCAAACGGCAAGCCCTCTTGTTCCATAATGAATTCTAAATGGGTTTGAATCTGTAGCTGAGTCAGACGCATTAAGTTGAACTGTAAGCAACGTGACAAGACAGTGATCGGCAATTTATGTGGATCGGTAGTCGCCAATAAAAACTTAACGTGCTCAGGCGGCTCTTCCAGAGTTTTTAACAAGGCGTTAAAACTACTTTTAGACAACATGTGTACTTCATCAATCAAATAGACTTTATAGCGCCCTTGAGTAGGCGCAAACTGGACATTGTCCAGAATCTCACGCGTATCATCGACCTTAGTCTTAGAAGCCGCATCGACCTCAATCAGATCGATAAAACGCCCCTCATCAATTGAACGACAAGTATCACATACTCCACAAGGGGTTGAAGATATACCCTCTTCACAATTTAAGGCTTTAGAGAAAATACGGGCAATCGTGGTTTTACCTACGCCACGCGTGCCGGTAAATAGATAGGCATGATGAAGTCGTTGTTGATCCAAGGCATTTGCCAGGGCTTGCATGACATGGGCTTGCCCGACCAATTCCGAAAACTTTTTAGGACGCCACTTACGGGCAAGAACGGTATAACTCATCAATAAAACCTTATTTAGGGCGCAATAATTGCAGAACGTATCACTGAACAGCGTTCAATAAAAGACGACTAAAAACTTGATTTATTTTAACTTGAAAAGAGTATGAATTGAGAACAATTTAGACGGTTATCCGACTCATTGAGCTTTGACATAAAGAGAAGAGTTTGAAATGGGTAATATATATTATGAAGACTTGAAAGGCTTCCGTAATATTTAGAGATAAAAAATAATGGGTGGCAACCCTACCCGCCTTACCTCGGCGCACGCATCAGAAGGTACCGTTGCTTCCTTCCGGACCTGGCGGAGTTTCCAACTTAGCGTCGCGAGGGGACGAATAGAGTCACCATAATAGAAATCATTCAAAATAAATTGGTGGAGAGCGAGGGATTCGAACCCTCGATAGGTTACCCTATACACGCTTTCCAAGCGTGCTCTTTCGGCCACTCAGACAGCTCTCCGAAAATGATGTGCGGATTATAGCGACTAATCTCTACAAAGTCTAGCCACTAATCTAAAACAGATGAATTGACCAGGCCTGGCATGTCCTGCGGTTTTACAAAACCATGTGAGCGCAGGATCAATTCCTTAAACGTCTTTCCAACCGCCCCAGAACATCCAGCCGACATACTTCATCTTTTTGACTTCACAATTCAGACCTTCATAAGAACGCTCCCAGTTGAGAATAGGACCCAAAAAGAATGCCATCATACGTTGGAAAAAATTCATATGTAACGAACTACGTCGCTCAATCTCTAAACAACTTTCATAACGCGGCGTAGCACCATCGTTATAAGATAAACAACGAGACATAGCAACATTTGGAGTACTTGTACCAGCAACACAGGTACCTTGATACCCGATATAAGTACTATCATTCAAAACAGCATCATTCGATGAAGAGGCACTGTCACAACTGGGGTATCTAGTTGGAATGAACATAAAACCAGGCTTTTCACATATGTAATCAGAGCGAGATGATGTCGGCCTAATATCACGCCTTTCAAAGGCATTTTCACTTTGATCTTTTGCAAGTAAATCTGCATTCGAACAGCCAAAAAAGCAGAAAAAACTACTAAACATACTCGCAAATCCACTTGTGTTTTTTAAAGGATCATCACCCTCTAAAACAACAACAGGCTTATGATTTAAAATATCATCAAAGTCTTCACCGCTATAGCTCGTTGAATAAAACATGAAAAAATTTACTGTTTCAGGAGGACGACCTATCCAAGCATCATTAAATTCAATATAAGGGTATTTAGTAGATGTTAAATCAGTGACTTTGGCTTCTGAATAACCGTAATTACAGTAGTCTTTACGTGCATCAGAGTCCTTGTCGGCGATCAGTGCAGCTGGACCAGCAGAGATACCAGTCAGATCAGGAGCAGTCAAATCCATATCTAAACAGGCTGCATAACGGTTTTTACAATAGCAGCCTGCATCAGAGTTTTGATTATCCTCTGATAAGCCATAAATAGCTTTACCTTGTGGTGTATAAACACCCATGAAGGAATCCGTACTCCAAAGCTGGACAGCCACGGCACTAAAGTCAGGAGGGGTAGAGGCACCTCTCGGATTAAGTGCATCAGAAGCCAACTTAACAAAATTACCGGTCGCGTCCAAATTTCCAAAAGTAATCTTTCTATTCAAATTAACTGAATTTGTATCATCTGTGATAGTATACATTTTTACCTGTGATAGAAGTGCATCCACAGTCTGACCGGTAATTTGCTTATTCGTCATCCCTGAAGTAATCGCTAATTCTGAACGTAATGCAACACTGGCAACATCACGCGCATAGTTATCAAGCTCTCTATCTAAGAGCTTAGCATTACCGTATTCAGTCACCTGATTAAAAGCAATTAACGATAAGCCAATTGAAGCCGCACCAAGTAAAGTAATCGATCCACGCTGTTTTCTCAAACGTTGCAATATTTGCATGCCTTAGTCCACCAAAGTTTTAACTAGTTTTAAATTATTGATTGCTTTACTGTTTAATGGGTCTTTGCGTAAAGCTTGCTCAAAGAGATCTTGAGCATCCATATATTTTTTCTGTAGAAGCGCACTAAATCCGAGATTATTCAATGCTGTAACTTGGATAGTTCGATCCTCATGCGTTAACCAGGCCTGGTAAATAGATTCTGCAGCGGCATATTCACCTTGTATTAGCGATAATCGAGCTAATTCAAATTGATCATCAATGCTGACCTTAGAATTTTTATTAACTTCCTGCCAAGCAATTAAGCTCAAATCATTTTTCTGCTGCGCTTCATAGACTTGTGCTAATAAACGATACAGCCGAATATCATCACTTTGGGAGTCGTCGTGTCTTTTGTAGCAACACCTCTGCTCGCTCATAGTGTTGACGCTCGATTTGCAGCTTAGCCAAGTCTAAAGCAAACTCATACTCTTCCTTCTGACCCAATTCAGCGGATAAAGGTTCAACTTGTTGTGAATATTTTGCATAATCAATTTGATTCTCAGGCTTCGAAAATAACTGACTGCAACCCACCATAGGAATTAATAGACAGGCCAAAAAAGACCTTTAAATGTTAATTCAAACGTTTCGCGGTTTCAAGTAATAAGTGCAATTTAATCATGCTGCAAGTAAATCAACTTGCAGCCCCTTAAATAATTCATTAGGCGTTTTACCACCACGACTACTTCTTGGACGGTTGTTTAGCCGATCCATCACATATTGAGCTTGTTCCATTGTCACATCTCTCAAGTCCATGCCTTTTGGAAAATACTGACGTATCAGACCATTTGTATTTTCATTGATTCCTCGCTCCCAAGAAGCATAGGGGTGGGCAAAATAAATATCAGTTTCCAGCGTTTTAGCCATCAGTTCATGGTCGGCGAATCTCTTTACCATTGTCATAGGTAATCGTGAGTMGTYGWGTATTTGATGCCGCTCATAACAAGTCARTGACCGCTTGAGCA
>VCMI01000029.1 GCA_006222135.1 Thiomicrorhabdus sp.
ACACGACGACTAATGGTTGAGGGATGGCATTCAATATTGTCGGCAATCGCTTTTTGCGAAAATCCCTCTTTCAATAATGCGTAAATCTGGTATCTTTGACCCTCGGTCAGTTGGTTATAACTCATTTTGCAATTCTCTTGGTCGGGAAAAGCCTTCGAGTTTAACTCAACTGGCTCTTCCTATTTCCAAATTGCACTTATTATCCGAAACCGCGTGTTCTTTTCTTTAATGTCGATTGGTTATGCCTTTTATGATTATTTAGCACATGAACTATTCAATCCAGAGACATACAGTCTAGAGAGCGTTTTTGAACCGATTATCGCATTGACAATGGGTTTGGCCATTTTTGATTTGGCTAAAACCTTATTAGAGCGAGAGGTGTTTTTTAAGGCTTATTCTGATAAGAAAGATGAAAGCAGGCTACTGCTTAAGTTTTTAACGGCGATTATTATCGCGCTCTCCATCGAAGCATTGATGGTGGTCTTTAAGATTGCCTTGGATGATCCAACTCAAATGATTTATGCACTTTATCTGATCATTGGCGTCTCATTAATCATTTTCTCTCTGTCGGTTTACAGTAAGTTCGTGATTACTGAGAAATAGCTTGAGAACACTGACTTGCTGATATTTTAAACTTAATGCAGGGTTTTCCTTGAGAAGTTCCTTAAACCTTAATACACTGGGAGTAAGTAATGTACTCATTTAGAGTATTTGTAAAGTTTTTGACTTTTTGACGGCATCCTAGGTGTTTTATGGATTGTTTTTATCAAGTTATCAGACTATCAAAATCAGAGGATATTGAAATGCAAAAAGTTTTAAATACAAAGATTTCACGCTTAGTTTCTTACGCGCTATTAAGCGGTGCCGTCGCATTAAGTGCGGGTTGTTCTGGAGAGACGGATGAGGCTCAACCTGCTGAAAAAGCCGCGACTCAACAAAATACGATGGATGTTAAACAGCCTGCTGTTGTTGAAACGCCTAAAGTAGCACTTCAGCCGGCACCTGCACCCGTTATTGAGGAAAAAGCCGAAGCGGCTAAGGAAGTCGTTAAAGAAACCCCTAAGGAAGCCGTTAAAGAAGTCGTTAAAGAAGTCGTTAAAGAAGTCGTTAAACAAGTGGCTGTTGCACCAAGCGGTGAAGCGGCCTATGCGACTTGTGTCGGTTGTCACGGTGCAAAAGCGGAGGGTGGTCTTGGCCCACGTTTAAATAATCAAAAGCCTGAAGACATTGTTGCGAAGCTTGAGAAGTATAAAGCAGGTGAGCAGATGGGGCCTATGACAGGTATGATGGCGCCAATGGCGGCTGGTTTGTCGGCGGATGATATGCAAGCTATTGCCGAGTATGTTGTTACTTTAAAATAAGTCGATGAACTTTTATCAAATAAGGGTTCTAAAGAGATCTTAAAGGTTTCTTTAGAGCCTTTTTTTGTATTTAACAGTGCATTTTGGAGATGCGGCATGAGTTGTCATAATCAATCAACCCCTGTATCAAAATCGTTGCTATTAAGCTTGTTCCCAAAGCATAAGCAACAGGCATTAGCTCTGTTTTTGGCGAGTAGTTTATTAGTGCTTTCAGGTTGCTCTGAGCAAAATTCAACAGCTAAAGGGTTTAAGGTTCCGCAGACATCAAAGCTCTCTATCGGAGCTATTAACCCAGGGGAGAGGTTGTATGTTACTTGTTTGGGCTGTCATGGTGTAAAAGGTGACGGTGGAATTGGTCCGCGGATTAATAATCAAACTAAAGAAGAGCTGGTTACGAAACTTAATCTTTATAAAAGTGGTCAATCGCGAGGTGTTAATGCTAGGTTAATGACTTCAATGGCCGAAGTCCTGAGCGACCAAGGGATTGATCAAGTTGCTGAATTTATCACGACTTTAAAAGAGTAACATCCCTTTCAAGCCGTGGTTCTTACGGTTTCTCTACCACGGCTTTATTGTATTTTCCCCAGTTTTGACTAGATTTTAAGTAGAGCTCTTCTACTTTGGTTCTTGCCCAGGGCGTTTTTCTTAAGAAGGTCAGGCTCGATTTAATGCTTGGGTCACTTTTAAAGCAGTTGATGGGGATCAATGCGGCGAGTTTATCCCAGCCATAGTTTGCTTCAAGGCTTGTCACAATCTCTTTTAAAGAGAGGCCGTGCAAGGGATCTTTTGGGTGAGATCTTGTTTGAGTTTCGGTTGTGAGTTCTGGTTTTTCTGTTGTTGTATTCATCGTGTGTTTCGATCCGCATCTGCTTGAGTGACAATTGACGTTATTCTAGCCTATTTTTAGCTTCTATCCATTGTGCCCTATATTGTGTGCTTTTGTGATGATGGTGGTTCAGCATCGCACCCATAAAATTAGCCGTTCGGTGTGAGGCTAAATCGGTTGTTAATTCATGGATTTTGTCCAACAAGAGGCGTGACTTTTCCGGCGTTTGCAAATAGCGGTCGGTAACTATTGCATAACCTTGGTTCTGAGCCTTCTGCCATAATGCAGGATCCTGGTAGAGCCTGATAGCTTGCTCGGCAAAGTCATGAGATTGGTCGGCAATCACACCGCCCCAAGTTTCTGAGTTTTCGATTTGCATCGATTCACTGCCTATGGAGGTCGTGACATTAGGGGTTCCGCAAAGCATCGCTTCAGCAAGCTTGCCTTTAATGCCCGCTCCGAAACGTAAAGGCGCTAAGCAAACTCTGGATTGAGAGAGAACGTCAAATGCATTTTCAGCCCATCCCATGACTTTAAATCCTTGTTGAGGATTGTGCAGTTGTGTGGCTTTTTTGGGAGGGTATGCCCCATAAATATGCAGTTCAGCTTGAGGGAGTTGTTGGCGAATTTGTGGCCATATCTCTTGTTTTAGCCAGAGTACGGCATCCCAGTTGGGTTCATGTCTAAAATTGCCTATGGCAATGAAATTTTGGCGTTCTTCAAATGTTGTTAATGGGCTTGTCGGTATCTTCTCATATAAAAACGGCAGATAGATTAGCTGACGAGTTGGCACCTGAAATTGCTGCTGTAGTAATGCCATCTCAAATTCGGAAATCATCAAGGTTAAGTCACAGCGAAAGAGGGAGGCGATTTCTCGTTTGGCCAGATCCGAGGCGGACATCTTATCAAAAAGGATTTGCATATCGTGCAATGGAACCTTTTGTAGATCCGTCATCTCAGGTTGGGTATTGAGATAATCCTTAATCATCTGTTGACGAACGGCTCTTAGACTGTGTAAGTCTTCTGTATTGAGAATTCGAATGGCTTGGGGTGCTTGTTTCTCAATACGCCAACCAAATTGTTCTTCCATCATGAAGCGATCAAAAATGACCAGGCCTGGTTGAAGTTGTTGAATAAACAGATCAAAGCTTTCATTATTCAATTCAATCAACTGTTCATGAATGCCTAGGCTTAATAAGTCGGCCTTATGCTCTCCGAGATTGGAAGGGCTGGCAAAGGTAATAGAGTAACCTTGTGTTTGAAAAAGCGCTATCAACTGCATCATGCGCGTGCCTGCAGCAGAGGAGTTAGGCTCAGGCCAGACGTAACCGATGATTAAGAGTGTTTTTGAGGACGTTTTCGAAGACATGGGGCTCAGTTTGAATTTGTGTGGATTTGAATAAGCATATTTTAAATGGCTTCGACCAGGCCTGGTAACTATTCTAGAAACTATTTTATAAACAAGTAGCAAACTAAAAGTGGTTGCACCTGGGATGATATGGTAATGTCTATATAAATAAAGACATGAAATATTCTGATAGTAACGTCTACAAGCCAAGTTAAGTGGACGTTAAAAACCTCAATAGGATAAATGTTATGAAAAAACAAATATTAATGACGCTGGGGGCGCTTTTAATCAGCTCTGTCTCTTTGAATGCAAAAGCAGGTTGGTGGAGTGATACTTGGCATGATACTAAGGAAGCGGCTACTTCTGCCTGGGGCTCCGTTACGAATAGTGCGAATGAGGTGAAAGAAGAGGTGAAAGAGTCTAGCGCAGAGCCTATAGAGGATCTTAAGAAACTCGGCGATAAAGAAACTTATGTTAAGGCCTGGGAAGGTGTTAAAGAGAGCGCGAAGAATCCTTCGGAGCCTAATGTTGATGATAATGGTATTCCGAAGCAATAGAACGGCTTTATAAACGCCTAGGCGTTCACTAGAAAAGAGAGGAAGAAAAAGATGCAGCGAATGATGTGGGTATCACTGAGTATACTGTTAAGTGCATCCTTTTTGACTGGATGTGACAAGGTGGCAAATAGTGCAAAAAACTTGCAGTCCGATTGGATAGGTTTGGAGAGAACCGTTGAGTTATATAGTTGCATGACAGGTAAGTTGATTAAGGTTTATCGGGGCGATGTGAGAATCAACCCAGAGGATACTATGGGTACCTCTATCTTGATTGACGGCAAAAAGCTCCATACTAATTTATGTTTTGTAATTGCCGAAATTGGTGTTAAGGAAGAGAATATTCCTGGGCAGTCTTTAAAGCCGTAATGTAATGTTATCTAATTAGGTCTCTGACCATCGGTGATAATGCGAGAAAATCACCTATAGTCGGTTGAATTTTGATATGATTCTTTCATTATTAAAGTAGGACGAAAAGTAACAATGAAGATGATTGAATTCAAAAGGTCCTTTATGCAAACATCGGCTAAAACATCATTATTAGCAATCAGTTTAACGCTGTTAGCGGGATGTTCTAGTATAACGGGTGGTGTGGATACCGTTGGCCAGGGTGTTGTCAGTTTAGGCGATAAGTTGCAATCTGTGACAGGTAACGTTCAGGCTGAAAAAATAGATGATGAGAACTTTAAGTTGTCAGAGTTATTCTATGAGCCAGTAAACAGTTTGGATAGTCTTGCTTTGCGCGCTAAAGCCAGAGAAGTTTGTCCTAAAGGCTATACTTACCAGTCTCGTCAAGCTCATAAGGCGGGTGAGTTTGCCTATACACATGAGCAATGTGTTGGTGGAAGTGGTTGTGGTTATACTTTAGAGTGGAATATAAAGTGTGAAGATGTTCCTTATGAACCATTCACTCTCTTTGGAAAAACCTAAGATTAAGAGCTCTGTATGGTAAAAAATAGACTTGATTAAAGTAGGTACACAAAAAAGCCACATTGTTAATAATGTGGCTTTTTTTGTATTTGAATTTAAAAGTATGTTCCGGTAATAAGCAGAGAAGAAAAGGTCTTGATCTATGGTTATAAAACATTATATTTGGTTGTTTAGTCTCGTCTTTTTTTCTATTTGGCAATCGATGCAGATAGAGATTTGGCCCGTTGCTTGGCACTCATTATTGAACTATTCACTGTATGTCGTTGTGGCCATTGGCGTTTTTATTAGCTTATGGTTAAATCGAATTCAGCCTTTTCTGGTGTTAATGTCGATTGGCTTACTGAACGGCTTATTGACTTATTTCGCAGCACCATCTGAAATGAATTTGGCGAGCGCCGTATTGTTTCCTGTTTTGGCTTTTCTACTGCCGCTGAATTTATTGCTGTGGATTTTATTGCCTGAAAAAGGGATTTACAATAAACGCTTTGATCTCGCTGTTTTATCACTGTTTATTGTTCAAGGTATTGTCATTTATTGGTTAATGACGGATCTACCTCTGCAGTGGGTTGAGCCGTTAAGTTTACGAGTTATTGAAGGCTCTCAGGTCCTTCAGTTACCGTTTGCGAGCAGTTTAATGTTTTTACTAGCGGGTTTTGTACTCTCTTTTAAATTGCGATATCACCGCTTCAAGGTTTTATATCATGCGGTTATGGTCGTCTTTCTGTTGATGGCCTATGGCCTAAATGCCTTTTTTGAGCCGAGCATCTTGGCCTGGTTTTCACTGGTCTCTGCCTCCATTATCATTCTCTCCGTCATCTTTGACTCCCATCATATTGCTTATACTGATGAGTTAACCGGTATTATGGGTCGCCGTGCGCTCTATGAAGCCTTTTTAGGGTTCGGCCGAAAATACAGTATCGCAATGGTTGATATCGATCACTTCAAAAGTTTTAACGATACCTACGGGCATGACATCGGCGATGAAGTCTTGCGCACAGTGGCCTCTATTCTTAATACGGTTTCAGGGGGAAGGGCTTATCGGTACGGAGGAGAGGAGTTCGTCTTAGTCTTTCCAGGAAAAACCACGGCAGAATCCCTGCCTGAACTTGAGCGCCTACGCGCTGCAATTGCAGACGAGAGTTTGGAATTTGTCGTAAAAGGCAAGCCCGTGCAAACCCAAGTTAAGATTAGTATTGGCGTGGCCGAAAATGATAAAGACCATAAGATGCCAGAAGCCGTTTTGAAATTTGCAGATGAAGGTTTGTATAAAGCCAAGAAAGCTGGGCGTAATAGAGTGGTTGAAACTCTTTCACCTCCTAAAAAGGTGGCCACGCGTGCCCCCAGGGCGACTGCAAAAACAGTTAAAGCCAGTAGCAAAAACTCCCCACGTAAAACGTCATAATTTAAGACAGAAGAGATAAGGAAAATATCATGACCACAAAAAGTCCTCTACCAATCGTTCAAGAGAGCAGTGACATTGAAATCGAATTTCAATTAGCGTTGGTGGATAAAACCATTGTAGAAGAGACGCCAGAAGGTGAAACGCTTAGATTTACAATGGGCGATGGTACTTTCTTGAATCGTATTGAAGAGATGTTAGTTGGCTTGGAACTGGGGACAACGGCTAAGTTTACGTTGGGGGCGGAACGCGCCTTTGGTTTGTCTGACGCCAGTAATTTTCAAACGATGTCACTCAGTGAGTTTCCAGCGGATATGGATTTGAATCCAGGACATGTGATTGGCTTTAATACCCCGACAGGAGAAGAGATTCCTGGGACGGTACATGACGTTGATGGCGATTCAGTGGTCATTGATTTTAACCACCCCTTAGCCGATGCTACGGTGGTCTTTACGGCAACCATTAAAGCTATCCATTCATAGGCGCGATTAAGCCGTTAGTTGTTTGACAGAGGATGAGTAAGTCGTAAGAGAGTATTTGCCAGAGCACCTAGCTCTTTAGTTAGCTGGCTTAATCTTCTGTCGAGTGCGTGCTTTTTTCATTATGAAATTCATTCATATGGCCTTCACTGCAAAAAGTATCTTTACCGTCGTAATAAGCATCAGATTGCGGTAGGTGAACACCACAGAGCGCACAGCGTACCATTGCTTCAGCCGTTTTTCCCTCTGAGCTGTCCGTGGCTAATTTTTTATTGTGGTCACGAATTTGAATGACTTTATTCAGGGTAAATCGAATAATAAAGAAGACTAAAACAACTAGTAATAAAAAGACAATGGCTCTCATGGGGTGCTCGCGAGTAATGGTTCGGAATTGTTAATGCAATCATTGTCTAAAAATCATACAATAAAAGCAATTTTTATCTTTTAAATTATCTTAAAAATCCTGCTGAAAATCTATTAAGCAGTGGACGTTGGAGACGTTTGTTAACATGAATTTACATGAATATCAGTCTAAAGCCCTTTTTGCCGAATACGGCATTGGCATTCCTAAAGGTCGCTTAATCACCAAACTTGATCAACTCGATGATGTATTAGATTCCATCGACAGTAAGGGTTGGGTTGTTAAGGCTCAAATCCATGCGGGCGCACGCGGTAAAGCCGGTGGCGTAAAGTTGGTGACGAGTCGTGAAGAAGCCCATCAGGTTTCTGCTGAATTGCTGGGCAGTGCCTTAGCCACGATTCAAACGGCGGGTAAAAAAATGCCGATTAACAGCTTGTTAATCGAGGAAACGTTAGCCATTGAAGAAGAGCTTTATCTGAGTTTAGTGATTGATCGTGTCACACGTACTCATACTTTTGTGATTTCGGCGGCTGGCGGAATGGATATTGAAGCTGTGGCGGAAGCGACGCCTGAAAAAATATTTTCGGTGCATATCGATCCGACGGTGGGTGTGATGCCTTATCAATGTCGTGAAGTCGGTTTTGCGCTGGGTTTACAAGGCAGTGCCTTTAAACAGTTAGGTCAGTTAATGAAACAATTTTATCAACTGACCCTGGATAAGGATGTTTCACAGCTAGAAATCAATCCTTTAGTGCGTACAGTAGACAACGAGTTGATTGCTTTGGACGCCAAGGTCGATATCGATTCAAGTGCCCTTTATAGACAACCAGGCCTGGTCAAATTACGTGATGTCACTCAAGAAGATCAACGTGAAGCAAAAGCCTCTGAGCATGAGTTGAACTATATCGCTTTAGACGGTGATATCGGTTGCATGGTTAATGGTGCAGGTTTGGCGATGGCCACCATGGATTTAATCAAACTCAATGGGGGCGAGCCGGCTAACTTTTTAGATGTCGGCGGCGGTGCAACCCCTGAACGTGTTTCCGAAGCCTTTAAGTTGATTTTGTCTTCAGCCGAAGTGAAGTCTATTCTGGTGAATATATTTGGCGGCATTGTCCGTTGTGATCTTATCGCAGAAGGTATTATTCAAGCGGTTCAAGAAGTGGGTTTAACGATTCCTGTGGTTGTGCGTCTAGAAGGCACTAATGTGGAATTAGGACGTGAAATACTCGCAAAAAGTGGCTTGAGTATTATTACAGCAGATGGATTGGCCGATGCGGCTATTAAAGTCGTCGAAGCAGCAAGGAAATAACAGAATGAGCATTTTAATTGATAACAACACCAAAGTAATCTGCCAAGGATTTACCGGAAAACAAGGCTCATTCCATTCTGAGCAAGCGATTGCTTATGGCACAAATATGGTCGGCGGTGTCACGCCAGGTAAAGGCGGGCAAACCCATTTAGGTCTACCGGTATTTAATACCGTTAAAGAAGCGGTTGAATTAGCCGGTGCTCAGGCATCAATGATTTATGTACCCCCGGCTTTTGCGGCGGACTCTATTATTGAAGCCATCGCGGCTGGTATTAAGGTCATAACCTGTATTACCGAAGGCATTCCGGTTGCGGATATGTTGAAAGTTCGTGCGGTACTGGAAAAGTCGGATGCTTATCTGATTGGACCTAACTGTCCAGGTTTGATTACGCCGGGTGATAATGGTAAGGGTTGTAAAATCGGTATTATGCCTGGCCATATCCATCTTCCTGGAAAAATCGGTGTGGTTTCTCGTTCTGGAACCTTAACGTATGAAGCGGTGCATCAAACCACTCTAAATGGTTTAGGTCAGTCGACTTGTGTAGGAATCGGTGGTGATCCGATTCAGGGTATGAACTTTATCGATTGCTTAAGGTTGTTCCAAGCAGATCCTTTAACCGAAGGTATTATCATGGTGGGTGAGATTGGTGGACAAGCTGAAGAAGACGCGGCTGAATTCATTAAAGCGCATGTGACTAAACCGGTGGTTGCCTATATTGCTGGCGTTACGGCGCCTGCTGGTAAACGCATGGGGCACGCCGGTGCCATTGTCAGTGGCGGAAAAGGCACGGCGGAAGCCAAGTTTGCCGCTTTAGAATCGGCCAACGTGACTATCGTCCGTTCGCCTGCCGAACTGGGTGATGCGATGCTCAAAGCGCTATCAGTTTAAGTCGATTTAAGCACCTATTTACCCATTACAAAACAACTAATCCATAGCGTTAAACGGGTTGGTTCGTGAAACTTTTCCAAGAGAGATAACTTCTATATGACACAGACTGCAACAGTCGTTATGGCTCAAATTGATCCGGTTGTCGGCGATATTTCTGGCAATGTAAGGCGTATTATCGATTCGGCTCGTCAGGCAAAAGAACTCCATTCAGCCGATATCGTCGTTTTTCCTGAAATGACCATTACGGGCTATCCTCCAGAGGATTTATTGCTCAGAGACGGGCTCTACCCACAAATTCATCAAGCGTTATCTAAGATTAGTGAGCAGGTATTGGACGTGATTTGTGTGATTGGTTATCCAATGATGGATGAGTTGGGTGAGCGCTTTAATATGGCGGCGTGGATAGAAGGTGGACGTATTCAGGCCAGCTATATGAAGCAGCACTTACCGAATTACAGTGTGTTTGATGAACACCGTTATTTCAATGTCGGTAACCAGTCTTGCGTGATGGAGTTCAATGGGATTCGTTTCGGCTTGTTGATTTGTGAAGATATTTGGAAGATTTCCCCGAGTACCCAAGCCAAAGAAGCGGGTGCGGATGTTCTTCTCACGTTGAATGCGTCACCTTTTTCAGCTGAAAAACATCAGGATCGTTTAGACACCGTATTGCGTCGTGTAGATGAAATTAAAAAACCGATTATTTATGTTAATCAAGTCGGTGGACAAGATGAACTGGTGTTTGATGGTGGGTCATTTGCCATCAATGCAGATGGTGAAGTCTGTGTTCAAAGTCCAGAGTTTAAGGCTTGTTTATCGCCTGTTCAGTTCATCAAACAAGCCGAATCTGTGGTGATGCTCGCTGGAGAGAAGGCTGAGCTGTTTGAAGATGAGGCGCGTATTTATCAGGCCTTAATTATGGGCGTTAAAGACTATGTGCACAAAAATGGTTTTTCAGGTGTTATATTAGGTTTATCAGGTGGCATCGATTCCGCTTTAACGCTTGCTATTGCAGTCGATGCATTGGGTTCGGAGAATGTCGAGGCGGTGATGATGCCATTCCGTTACACAGCAGAAATCAGTAAAGAGGATGCGGCCAAACAAGCGGAAATTATGGGAGTGAATTATCAATCCATTCCGATTGAAGCCAGTTATCTGGCATTAGAAGCGGCATTAGCCGATACTTTTGCTGGTCTTGAAGTCGATTTAACCGAAGAGAATTTACAAGCGCGTATTCGTGGCACCATTTTAATGGCCATCTCCAATAAAACCGGCAAGATGGTGTTGGCGACCAGTAATAAAAGTGAAGTTGCCGTCGGCTATTCGACTTTATATGGCGATATGGTTGGAGGCTTCTCACCCTTAAAAGATGTACCGAAAACACTGGTATATCGTTTGGCGGAATATCGTAATAGCGTCTCTTTGGTCATTCCTGAACGCGTTATTACCCGTGCACCTTCTGCTGAGTTACGTCCTGATCAAGTCGATCAAGATTCTTTACCGGAATATGAGGTATTGGACACCATTATTGATGCTTTCGTCAATCATGATAAGACACCTGAACAGATTGTTGATATGGGTTACCCTGAGTATGATGTGCGTCGTGTCATTAATATGATTAACCGCAATGAATATAAACGCCGTCAAGCGGCACCAGGGATTAAGATTACGCATCGTGCGTTCGGCAGAGATCGTCGTTATCCGATAACCAGTCTTTATAAAGAATAGACTGTTGGGTTGTGTGTACCTAAATTTATGAGTAATATAACCATAGTGTTTCTAGGGAAATAGAGCAAGATTTTAAAAGGAAGTAGTATGCAATCAACCACCTCCTTGTATCAGAATGATCCAAGTTGTCCTATCGAAGCAAATGATTCAGTTTCTTTTGCGCAGTTAGAGCTTCTTTATCAACTGCAACGCAATATACTTGAAGATGTGGCCTTAACAGAGGGCTATAAATCGGTCTTACGTAAACTTTGTCTAATGGCTGAAGAGATGGTGCCTAATTCTTTAGCGTCTATTATGCTCTTGGATGACAATGGCTTATTGAATGTATTGGCGGCCCCTTCTATCCCAAAAGAGGGTGTTAATGCGCTTAATGGACTCGTTCCTGGGCCATTTGGTGGTTCTTGTGGGAACACGGTATACCGTAAAAAACCCACTTTTGTCTGTAATATATTAACCGATGAAAAGTGGCAAAATTTACGTGCTGTGGCGGAATCTTTTGGATTGGGCTCTTGTTGGTCAATGCCGGTTCGTATTTCAGAAGACGAAATTATAGGTACTTTTGCTTTAACCAGTTTCGAGCCGAGCTCCCCTACCGTGTTTCAACGTCGCATACTCGACACTTGTGCTTATATTGTCAGCATCATTCTTCGACGCCACCAATCAGATTCAAAATTAGAACATCTCGCTTATCATGATGTTTTGACAGGCTTACCAAACCGTACTTATTTGCAAATCGCCATTGAAGAATTGATTTTAGAAAATGAGGGTTTTTCACTGCTGATGTTTGGGTTAGATCGTTTTAAAATTATTAATGATACCCACGGTCATGATATAGGCGATAAAGTATTGGTGGCAAGTGCTAATCTTCTTAAATCAATGTTGTATGAAGGACTTCGATTGTTTCATATTAGTGGAGATGAGTTTGTTTTATTGGTTAATAAATCTGCAAAAGATTTAAGCCTTGATGAAATCTGCGCAAAATTAAAAATTCTGTATCAAACGCCTATTCAAGTCAATGAATTGCAGTTCTATCTCTCGGGTTCTATGGGGCTCACGTACTTTGATCCAGATGACCCTACTAGTTTGTATACCTTACTTAAGCAAGCCGATATGGCCATGTATGAAGCCAAACGACAAGGTGGTAAGAAGATGGTTCACTTTGAAGCCGAGATGGCCATCAAGGTAGAGGACTCCTTAGCGCTGGAAGGGGATATCCATCATGCTTTGGAAAACAATGAGTTTGAAGTTTATTATCAACCTATTCTCAATACGCAAACCCAAAAGTTTTCTAATTTAGAAGCCTTAATACGTTGGAATCACCCTGTTAAGGGGGTTATTTCTCCTTTATCTTTCATCTCTTTGATGGAAGATATGGGCATGATCCATGAATTAACAGAAATTGTCGTTGAATCGGTTCTGAAAGATTTATCTGACTGGGAGAAGCAAGGTTCTGATACCTTAAAAGTTTCTATCAATCTATCGGGACGTGAATTTAATGAGGCGCAAATTCAGTCACTTCTAACCCCCATATTGGTTGCTGATCGTGCTCAACAAATCGAGTTTGAATTAACCGAAAGCTACTTGATGAGCCATGCTGAAATCGTTCTGACCCTGCTACAGTCAATTCGAGAAACGGGTATCACTCTGTCGATTGATGATTTTGGTACGGGCTACTCCTCTCTCTCTTATCTAAAACGTTTTCCGATTGATAAACTCAAAATAGATCAGTCCTTAGTTCGAGATATTTCGGATGATAATAGCGATCGTGCCATTGTAAGTGCCGTGGTGGCAATGGGGCATGCATTGGGTTTAAAAGTGGTGGCAGAAGGGGTCGAGACGATTGAGCATCGTAAGATTTTAGAGCAACAGGGCGTTGAACTTTTACAAGGTTATTTGTTCTCGAAACCAAAACCTAAAAACCTAGTTTTAGAAACGTTGGCGATTTTGACCAAAGACTTAGAGGCTTACGTAAAATAGGTTAGATTCTTCTCTGCTAACAAACTGTTGTTCTAAGAACTGTTTTTAGGACGGGACAGGGTCATAAAAAAAAGCCTCGTTTTGGTACGAGGCTTTTTTGTTTTAAGTTGTAAAGGGCGTTAGTCTTTAGTCAAATAGACCAGTCACACTGCCACTGACCTTAGACCACCAACCTTGATCTTCGGTTTTATTTTCAGGGTTATCTTCTGGTATGCCAACTTCCTGTGAAGGCATAACATTTGTCACGGCAAGATCACGGTTCAGTTCATAAACGCGTTTAACATCGGCCAGGTTTTCAGTCATTCCAAGCTTTTCATAGGCTTGCTCCAACATGGCTAAAGAATCTAATGTTACAGCAGCTCTAGGGTAATTCACAATAATGTAGCTAGCGCGATTCGCCGCCGCTAAATAGGCTTGTTTATCGAAGTAATATTGTGCAACCTGAAGTTCGTGACGAGCCATCTGGTTACGTAATACAATTAAGCGCTTGCTGGCAATGCCGACATAAAGGCTTTCAGGAAACTTGTTAAGTAAATCGCTGTAATAGCGATAAGCTCTTAAGGTTGACTTACTGTCACGAGAAGCAGGGTCGGTCAGGAAAGAATCTAACCAGCTACGATTGATTGAATCGGCAGCCAACGCTTTTAAATAGTAAGCATATGCAATTTCAGGGTGTTTGGGAAAGAGGCGAATAAACTCTTCTAATTCACGAATAGCCGATTCGGGCTCATCATAACGATAATACGCGTAAGCTAATTCGGTATAGGATTGTTCAGCATAAGGGCCATAAGGGTAAAAAGACTTAAGCTTTTCATAGCTTTGTATTGCCGTGTCCCATTGACCCTCTTTAAAAGCGTCAGTGGCAGCCTCATAGAATTGGTCAACAGACTTCTCTGAATCGGGCTTTTCAATCAGATTAGAGAGCGTAGAACAGCCTTGTAATGTAAAGGTTGCAAGTAACAGTGTGGATAGCAGCGTTTTTTTCATATTTTTAGGTACAATAGGCGTTAATAAATTGGTACTGATTGTATCATACTTAAATATTATCAAATCACCTCTCCATTATATAAAATGTGCATTATGGCCATTTAATAATCGGTCAGTGTAAAAGAGAGCAAGGTCATACATTGAATAAAGAACTATTAACAGCAACGATTCCCCACAGTGCCCTTGGTGAGCGTTTAGATATTGCGATTGTGCCTCTTTTCCCTGAGTACTCTAGAAGTCGAATTCAGCAGTGGATTAAAGATGGTAATGTTACGGTGAATGGTCAACCCTGGACCAAACCTAAGCAGCCCGTATTAGGCGGCGAAGCCGTAGAGCTGATTGTTGAAATCAACACCGACTTAAATGCCATCGCTCAAGAGATTCCATTGGATATTGTCTATGAAGATGATGATGTGATGGTCATTAATAAACCGGTCGGTTTAGTCGTACATCCAGGTGCAGGTAATCCTGATATGACGTTGATGAATGCATTGCTTCACTATAATCCAAAGCTGCGTGACGTTCCCCGTGCCGGGATTGTTCACCGATTGGATAAAGATACTTCTGGATTGATGGTCGTCGCTAAAACCATTCCTGCGCAAACGCATTTAGTCGATCAATTACAACGCCATGACGTTGAGCGTATCTATGATGCTGTGGTGGTTGGGCAAATGAAAGTAGGCGGTACAGTCGACGAGCCAATTGGTCGTAGTGCTAAAGATCGAACTAAGATGGCTATCAGATCATTTGGTGGGAAAGAGGCGGTTTCACATTACCGTGTCTTAGAGCGCTTTAGAGAATATACGCGTATTCGCGTCAAGCTTGAAACCGGTCGTACTCACCAAATTCGTGTGCATATGGCCTCTTTAGGTTTCCCATTAGTCGGCGACCAGACTTACGGGAAACGCTTTAAAATCCCTAAAAAAATGAATGAAGAGTTCGTCGCATTTTTACGTGGTTTTAAACGCCAAGCCTTACATGCCGGTGCTTTAAGTTTTACACATCCGGTGACAGGCAAAAAAATTAAATCGAAGGTTGAAATGCCAGATGACTTATTTGAGTTGATTGATGTATTACGTGAAGACGTTGACGTCTATGAGTCTAAAATGAAAGGCGATGATGGCTTTGACTATGATTACGGCGTCGAAGTTAATTATGTAACCGATGAAGACATTCCTGATAATTAAAAAGTAAGTATTCGCCAGTGTAGGATAAAAAATCATCAATATGTTTATCAAACCTGACTGGCCGGTACCTCATACTGTTAAATCCATTTATACCACTCGCCAGGGTGGTATTAGCAAAGCCCCTTTTAATTCTTTCAATCTCGCCACTCATGTGGGCGATGCTCTAGAGGATGTACTCGCTAATCGTCAGCAACTTGTTGACCAGGCTTGTCTACCATCCGAGCCTATCTGGTTAGATCAACAACACACAGACCGTGCAATACAGCTTCATCAATCCGATCTAAATACTCAAGTTCCTCCTTCGCTTCCCCAAACAACTCCTATTGCAGATGCTTCTTGGACACAATGTCCAGGCCTGGTCTCAGTCGTGATGACGGCAGATTGCTTGCCGATTTTAATCACCAATCAAGCGGGTACGATTGTTTCTGCAATACACGCGGGCTGGAAAGGTTTGGCAAAAGGGATTGTGAGCAAAACAGTTCAAAGCTTTCCGGCTGAAATTCAGCAGTGCCCCGAGCAGTTAATAGCTTGGATTGGGCCAGCAATCAGTGCGAAACACTTTGAAGTTGGGCGGGATGTCTATGATACCTTTGTGGATCAAGATGCGGCTAGTGCAAGCTATTTTCAGGCTGAGCCTCTAGTTGAAACCTTGTCGGACTCTGTTGGCCAAAAGTATCTGGCAGACCTACCAGGCCTGGTCAAAAAGGAGTTGAATGAGTTGGGGGTTTATCATGTATATGGCGGAGACTTGTGCACTTTTGCTTTGGCAGAGGACTTTTTCTCTTACCGGCGCTCTGGCAAGGCGGGCAGAATGGCCTGTTTAATCTGGATAGAGCCTAATAAAAAGAGCTAATCTGACCGTCTGTTTTTAGCCCTGCTGAAAAATTACGCTAAGGTACCGGTTTTTAAGTAGTAGTCCGCTTTTTCAATATCTTCAGGTAGCCCACTAATCACCACATGATCGAGTTCTTTCAGTAGAGTACCTGCCGTCGGGTGTTCCCCTCTGACATTGCCACGTTTAATGGCTTCAATCTGAATATTGAGCTCATCTACCGGAATTTCTTTCAGTAGCTTGCCAATTGCATAGGCAGATCCATCCAGGACAGTGGTATGAATGATGTTTTTCATAATCTGATGTTGCTGGCGCTGATTAATCTCTTCACCGGGGTAGAAGTTTTCTAATAGACGATAACGATCCTTACGTGCCTCACGTGTCTGCTTAAGGACTTTTCTTGGAGGCTGACCAATCATTAACAGTAGGTGAGAGGCTAGCATAATACTTGACTCGAAAGTGTCTGGTACGACTTCATTCGCGCCAGCGGCCGTCAGTTCGTTTAGGTGTAAATCATCCAAGGTTCTTACCAGTATTGGAATATCAGGGTAATGTTGTCTAATCGCTTTGATAGTCTTAATGGTTGCATGAAAATCACTGAACGTGATAATCACGATTCTAGCGCGATCAATAGCGGCAGCGTGCAAAATATTCTGTTTTGAAGCATCGCCGTAAAATACATTTTCACCCGCAGAACGCGCTTCAGTGACACGTAAAATATCCATGTCTAAACCGACAAAAGGTTGGTTTGAGTTATGCAAAAATCGACTAACCGTTTGGCCGACACGCCCAAAGCCACATAAGATGACGTGATTGGTAATTAACTTATTGTCGGTTTCAATCGTCTTTTCAATTTCACTATGATTCTCATTGTAGGTGGTTTTATGTAATGCTTTGGCGATTTTACCGTTGAATTTAACTAAAAACGGTGCCATCGACATGCTCAATACAGCAGAGGTCAGGAGGATATTTCCAGTTTCATCGGGCAGTAAATTGTAGGTGAAAGCCAAGGTCATTAAGACCAGTCCAAAACTCACCAACCTGTGAAAGGGAGACGGAGATGCGTGCTGAAACACCGGGTGTTTTGTTAAATAGGCGAGAAATAAAGTAGATAATCATGCCCTTAATAACAAAAATCGCCAAGGTAATAAGCACCACTATCCAGAAGTGTTTCATAAGCACATCAAGTGAAATGAGCATGCCGACAGTGACAAAAAACAGTCCTAATAAGATATCTTGAAATGGGCGGATATCGGATTCTATTTGATGGCGATACTCGGTTTCACTGAGCATCATGCCGGCCAAAAAAGCACCGAGTGTCATTGAAAGACCCATCTCTTCGGTAAAGGCCGCCGCGCCTAAGGCAACGGTGAGAACCGTTAGAGTAAACAGCTCTTGTGACTTCGCTGAGGCCACTTCATGAAAAAGAGGGCGTAGCAGATAGCGACCAATAAGGTGCATAATGACAACGACTAAAATCCCTTTCAGAAATGAAATTCCGAGGGTAATCGCCAGCTCATTTTCACCGCCTTGGCTCATCGCTAAGGCGGGAATTAAGATCAGTAATGGGATCGCCATGATATCTTGAAAGATCAAAATTCCGACGGTTGCGCGGCCATGTCGAGAGTGAATCTCAGACTGCTCGGTCAGTTGCTTAATGACAATCGCGGTCGAAGATAGAGCAAATGCACCAGCAATGACGATATTGGTATTAGTGTCTAAGCCTGCTAACCAACCAATTAGATAAACCACACTTCCGGTGGTCAGGACTTGAGCCGTCCCCAGTCCAAATACTTGCTTACGCATCGCGATCATTTGCGATAGAGAAAATTCTAAACCAATCGCAAACAGTAAAAAGACAATACCAAATTCAGCTAATAAGGAGATGTTCTCTTCATTTTGAATCCAACCAAAACCACTTGGACCGACAATAATACCGACGATGATATAACCGAGAATCGGCGGAAAGTGCAAGCGTCGAGAAACCGACACAGTGAGCACAGCAATGCCGAGCAGTAAAACGATATGCAGTAGAATGTGTTCTCCCATAATTAGCTTGCCATCGATTTGGTTGACATACTAAAACGCATTGAAAGATCAACCGCCTGAATGTGTTTGGTGATAGCGCCAGTAGAAATAAAATCCACTTGAGTTTTTATGAGTTGTGGCAATTGTGACAGTTCGACATTGCCGGAGACTTCGAGCTTGGCTTTGCGATCTACGAGCGTCACCGCCTCAGACATCATCTCTAAAGAGAAGTTGTCGAGCATAATGATATCGGCTCCCGCTTCTAAAGCTTGTTGCACTTCATTTAGGGTCTCGGTTTCGACTTCAACGGTTATCTCAGGATGCATTTTTTTGGCCGTGCTAACCGCTTGGAGGATACCGCCTGCGGCCATAATATGGTTTTCTTTGATTAAGATAGCATCAAACAAACCAATACGATGGTTTGTGCCGCCACCGCAAGCCACTGCATACTTTTGGCCCAGGCGTAAGCCAGGAATAGTTTTGCGTGTGTCTAATAACTGAGTGTGTGAACCTTGTAATTGAGCAACGTACTGAGCGGTTACTGTGGCGGTTGCAGACAAGGTCTGTAGGAAATTAAGAGCCGTTCTTTCAGCCGTTAAAATATTTCTGGCAGAACCTCTGATAACACATAAGCATTGATCCGCTTCAGCCTGTTCGCCTTCTTCGCAACGCCACTCGGTTTTAATCTCTGGATCCACTTGTCGAAAAACTTCATCAAACCAAGGGCGTCCACAGAGAACCGCTTTTTCGCGGCAGAAAATATTGGCTTCTGCTTGGGTCTCTTCTGGGATTAATCCTGCGGTTAAGTCACCCGATTTAATGTCCTCTTCAAGCGCTATTGAAACAGTGGTTTCCAGGTTTTCAAAATAATTAATATCATTCATTGTGTTTAAGGCTTTGTATCTATTTTTAACGTAATTCCGGCTATTATACCGAATTACATCCACGCTTATTGACGTATACTAATGTCTGTTAAAATTGAAGATAATAACGCCTATTCACCCTTGATGAAAATCAATAAATAAAGCAAAAAAATTATGCATAAATTGGATGAAAAATCGTGTGAAGTTCCGGAAGTAACGTGCCAAGCGGAAACCCTCTTCAAAATTGAAACAAATTCAGGCGTGGCTCAAGGTATTAACTTTATTGCCAGTCCTAATTTTGATAATCGAGGGGCCGGGGTGTTACCTGAGTTAATTGTGGTGCATGGTATTAGCTTGCCACCCAATCAGTTCGGCGGAGAGGCGATTAGCCAGCTTTTCACCAATCAGCTCGATCCCAAGGCCGATCCCTATTTTGAGAAGATCAAAGGGGTGAAGGTTTCAGCACACGCTCTAATCCGACGTGATGGTGAGATAGTGCAATATGTGCCGTTTCATGAGAGAGCTTGGCATGCAGGTTTGTCGGAATTTGAAGGGCGAAGTAAATGTAATGATTTTTCGATAGGGATTGAAATGGAAGGCACTGATCAAACGTGTTACACCGCCCATCAATATACGGCTCTAGCACAACTGATTAGATCATTGTGGGCCGCATACCCGAGTTTAAAGGCACATAAGGTTGTTGGACATAATGAGATTGCGCCTGGCCGTAAAACAGATCCAGGTCCTTATTTTCAGTGGGGCTCTCTGAACCGATTATTAGAAAAACCGGTTAGTGGTGAATAAGGATCTCAAAATCTGTTCAGTATGGGGTTGTGGCTTTATCGATCCTATGAATAATTTTGTAAGTTGTTATTAACGGCCCAGCTGCAAATATTTGCGATTATAGGCCTGTGCAGGCTAGGGCGATAACGTCATTGATATAGCCATCACCATTTTTGTACTCTCGATAGCCCCCGCTTACTTTGTATCCCACTAAATAAGGTTTTCCTCGCCACTCCCAGTAAATAGTGTCATTTTGACCATTTTCTGCTGTGAGTACCTCGTTTGGTAGGCTTAATGTGCTTCCAACGGGTAGCTCAGTGCTGGTGGATGAAATAATATGGCCGCTTCTATCCAGAAAAATGCTGAAAGTGTTGTCACTGAGTAACGGATTCATGTATTTAGGTACGGTCTCTTCCAACATGGCTTGAAACTCAGGCTTGGAGTCAAAAGCCAAAGCAATGCCACCCACATTAGTATTGATGCTCTCCCAGTCTTTAATCGCGGCATGATAGAGGTAAGTGTACTCATTAACATAGAGCTCTGTCGCATGGAAATCTGACACAGTATAGTCTTGGGTATTATTTAGACCTAAGCAGCGTGAAGTATCGCTTGGACGAGGCATTATTGAACCAATAAGCTCTTGTTCAGCTTGATTTGAAAGCGCTAGAATTTTGCCGTTTTGGTCATAGAGTATGATATTGGTATAAACGGTATAAAGACGATTGATATAGATGAGAGTATCGGTCAGTTTTTGAGACTCTTGTCTTGTGATAGCTTTGGTCTTGTGCTGTTTCGTTAATATTTGACGAAAGCTACTGTTAAGTGCCCACCATCGACAGTCATTGGCTCGTTCATATAGATTACGATCCATCACTTCTACGGCCAAAACAGCACTGAAGGCGACTTTTTCTTGAATGGTGTCCAACAGTACTTGGTGGATGTGTTCAATAAAACTTGCGAATATGTTTTGAATATCTGTGCTGATTTCTTGGAAACTATCCAATATTGGTAAGAATGATTTCACATCTCTTTGTAACGACATGATCTTACCATTCATAATGACAATGAGCAGTAACGTGCTCACCTTGATATTGACGGCTTCAAGCTTTTTTAAGTACAGTTGTGAATCTTTTGGAATACTTAATCCAAGCTCTTTTTGTTTTTATTAGGATTAAATGCAACTTCATTTTTAACATCAATATAACCATACCACGGTAGACCAAAATACCCCTGGTAGCCCGTAGTTTTGGTCGCGAAGTGCATGTTCTCTCCGGATTTTAACGGGGCTTCGAATTCCTTAGGGTTGATTTTTTGTCGACCAATGGGGTGCGTTTGTGGTGAGTTTGAAGCCAAAATTTTTCCGGAGTCATTCAGTAGCATTATGCCAAAATTGTTTTCAGCATTAAGGGTATTAAAAATCCCCTTCATCTCATAGGCAAAATTAAAGCTTAAGCACAACACTCCAACGTTTTCAACCTGTCCGTTAGGGAGCTCTTTTATCATTTTTTTAGCATAAATTAAGCTGGCTGGCTTGTTAGGGAATAGGTCTGAATAACCGTAGACTTCAACATACTCTTCTTGAGTGGTTAAGGCTTTCTGAATAAGGGGGGTATTACTGTGCACYACCGGATTAGTTGGGTCGAGCTTAGCTTTAATATCGCCTGTAGGCGAGACAAGTAGGACGTCATCATAAACGCTGTACTTGGCAACATACTCTTCAAGTCGTTGTTGAATAAAGGTTTGGTCTTGAGCGATGGGTGCACTATTTGACATGAAGTCGACCAAATCATCATCGGTCGCTAAAAAACCCACATCGGCCGTTCTTTCAAACAGATTTCTGATTAAAATGTCTATCGTTGTTTGGGCCCTTAGAGTAATTTCACTATTGGTTTGGTTAAGATAGCGCCCAATCAACTCTTTAATCATAAGATCCCTAAGATCTTGAAACTCTTTTTGGGTATCAATAATAGACTCTAATAGTTGAGAGTCTATATTCTCACTATTAATCTTGCCGACCATTGCTACGGTCGACCACCACAAGTCTTGATGCGCGAGTTCAGTAATGTATTCTTGTACTTTGGGTAGATATCTAATGTGCTCTTTATAGTCGTTTGTAAGGCTGTTCTGTTGCGTCATAATGGTCTCAAATAGGTCTATTTCTAACGAGTAAGAAGCAAAGCCTATTCCATGAGAAGATATTTTAAATTTATCAATGAATTAACGAACTTTATACGTAGTTATGCAGGATTTAAGTCTAAAGAGAATCACCAGTATGAAGCGCAGTTGCGAGGAAATGAAGCGCGCTTAGGTCTGTTTGCATCTTTTGGGCGTGTGACTTTAAGGTAAGCGAGAGCACTTTAAAATGACTTTTTGATAGGCAAGTACAATTGACGTTCTAGGCAATCCAGTCGGTTTTCTTGCTGGGATTTTGGACGTTTGCTTTGGGCGTGAATTTTAAACAGGGTTCTCCCGAGTTTTCAAAAACAACGATGCTCGGTAGTTTTGGGGTTTTAAACCCAAATGCTTTGCAGCCTCGTGGATTTTTGGCATCCCAAGTTACAAAAAAGTGTTCGCACTGAAAGCAGTCGATAGGAAGATTAGTTTTTTTCATGTTTAAGTATAAAAATTAGTGAATTCCGAAAATAAAGTAGTTGTGATATTATCTTTTGTCGTTAATTTTGATAAATACTTACCAGAAACCTTTGCACAACCTCAGAGTTGAGAAAATTTTAACCATTCTTAGTCAAGCATTGACTTGTTCAAAGGTCTCTTATAGTCTTGGTAGACTAAATTAAAGTACCAAGAGATATTTTACAAGATTCATCATCAGATTTAAAAGGTTTTAAAAAAATGAGTAAAGTTGGCCTATTCTACGGAACGGATACAGGTAATACCGAGAGTGTAGCAGATATTATTAAGAATGAAATTGGTGCAGACATTGTCGATGTGCATGATATTTCGACGGCCACCGCTGCTGATTTCGAAAAATATGACAAGATCATTTTAGGGCAGCCAACTTGGTACTACGGCGAGTTACAGAGTAGTTGGGATGATTTTTGGGAAGAATTTAAGGGTATTGATTTCACCGGTAAAACGGTGGCTTGTTTTGGTTTAGGCGATCAAGCTGATTATTCCGAATACTTTTTAGATGCCATGGGTTTGATGCATGATATTGCATTGGAAGGCGGTGCGACACCCGCTGGGTACATGTCAACGGATGGTTTTGAATTCGATGAGTCTAAAGCCCTGACAGAAGATGGTGAGTTTTTTGTCGGTCTCGGGATTGATGAAGATCAACAGCCGGAAATGACGGAAGGTCGTATTAACGAGTGGGTTGAGCAAATCAAAGAAGAAATGGCTCTATAATCTTTTAATATTGACTGTTTCGATCACAAAAAAAAGCCGCTAAGGAAGAGCCTTAGCGGCTTTTTTGTGTCTAAATTGGCTGAGATAATCACTAAACTAAAGTGACCAGGCCTGGTTAGGTTAGCGCAAGCTAATCGATGGCCAGCCACGTGTTTGAGCGATTTCAAGTAGCTTGTCATCTGCATCGACGACAATTGGGTTTTCAACAATTTCGAGTAAAGGCAGGTCATTAAAAGAGTCAGAATAAAAGAAACTCCCTTCAAGGCTTTCATTTTCACGTTTTAACCATTCGTTTAATCGAGTTACTTTACCCGCCTGAAAAGTCGGAACGCCTTCAACTTCGCCAGTATAGCGTTTGTTCTTTATCTCACCATTGGTGCCGAGTAGTTCGGCAATTCCATAACGCAGACCGATACGTCGAGTAACAAAGGTATTGGTCGCCGTGATAATCATTACACGATCGCCTTTGTTTTTATGCTCATTCACCAGCGCCAGCGCTTTCGGTAAAATAATGGGTTCAATGAACGTTTCCATAAATTGTGCATGCCACTTATTTAGGGTTTCCATACTGTGTTCGCTGAGCGGTTTAAGGGCAAACCGTTGGTAGGCCATAATATCTAAAGTGCCCGCTTTGTACTCTTCATAAAACTGTGCATTTTGAGCGGCAAATTTAGTGGCATCGACATAGTTGTTTTGAACTAAAAACTCACCCCATAAATAGTCGCTGTCGCCTCCGATTAACGTGCTGTCGAGGTCAAAAATTACAAGTGCCATACTGTTTTCCAATTTGATTTTTGCCATATCCTAAACTAAACCTGTGAATTCGACAAGATTGTTTTTTAAAAAAAGAGTGTTATAACAAGCATTTATGTAAAAGGCTTAAAATTTGGATTGAAAAATGCATCAAATTTAGGCACTATTAACCAATAATCAACATTTAAAGAATTTAAGGTTTCCATGATCGATTCAGAAGGCTATCGGCCCAACGTCGGTATTATTATCGTTAACAAAGAAGGTAAGCTGTTCTGGGGTAAGCGAATTCAGCAGGATGCTTGGCAATTTCCGCAGGGCGGGATTCGTGAAAATGAAACCCCACAGCAAGCCGTTTTTAGAGAACTAAAAGAAGAGGTGGGGCTTGATCCTTCTGATGTCCGTATACTCGGTCGGACCGAAGATTGGATAAGTTACGATCTGCCTAAACATCTGATCCGCCACTATAGCCAGCCCATCTGTATTGGTCAGAAACAGATTTGGTTTATGTTGGGGCTTGAGGGGGATGAGAGTCTGATAGATCTAAACTCACATGATACCCCTGAATTTGAAGGCTGGGATTGGGTTGAATATTGGCAACCTGTTCAAGAAGTCGTCCATTTTAAGCAAGCGGTTTATCATCAGGCTTTAATGGAATTAGAAAACACCTTAGAGAAATTCTGGTTTCATAAATATCTGCCTTAAGTTTTAAGCGTCTCGCTTGCATTTCAAAACAGTAAAGTACTGCTTAATCGAACTATTAAGTGGTACTTTTTTGTTTTAGGGAGTCGCTCCGATCTTTAGCTAAGAGTTCGATTGTGAACAGGACTCATACAAAATTCCCATATAATCCTGGCAAAGTAAGGTCAGTATGTCCATTTTAAAACCTTATTAAAGGTAAAGGATTTGACCCGCTCATAACCTTTGCCGTCATGTTTTATTTTCGGATTCAATAACTTACGTAAACTGACGTTTTTTTGATTTTGTCAGAAGAGACCCCTCGACGCTTTCAAGGGTTTTTTTAAGTAAAACATGTTACTATTCTAAGACTTTATTTGCCTTTTTAGTGGTGAAATCTTGGTGTTCAAAAAACACTGAGGATAATTATTTGCGCTATTCACTAAAAAGCGAAACGTTTTGAATGACTAAGTAGCCGTCATACAAGATGAAGATTTGTTGGCAGAAAGGATACGACCTATCGTTTCTGGCTTACTTTAGGCATACCCAGTCCTAAAGGAATATTAATCCAACTTTACATAAGGAACTCTTTAATGAGCGAACAGTTTATCGACCAAGATCCACAAGGTACCCAAGAATGGCTAGATGCATTAGAAGCCATCGCCTCTTTTGAAGGATCTGATAAAGCACAACATATTATCGCAACACTGATTGAAAAAGCACGTGTCCACGGAATTGATATTCCTTATTCGGCGAATACGCCATACTGCAATACGATTGCTGAAGAAAACCAAGCGAATTACCCCGGAAACATGGGGCTAGAGCAGAAAATGCGCTCGATTTTACGTTGGAATGCGATGGCAATCGTTTCAGGTGCCAATAAGAAGACCAGTGTCGGTGGACACATCGCCTCCTATGCTTCGAGTTGTACTTTATATGAAGTCGGAATGAACCACTTCTTTAAAGGACCTAAGCACGAGCTTGGCGCAGATATGATTTTCTTCCAGGGTCACACCTCTCCTGGAATGTATGCACGTTCTTTTATGGAAGGCCGCTTAAATGCAGAGCAGCTTAGAAATTACCGCCAAGAAGTGGGTGGTAATGGTCTTTCTTCTTATCCGCATCCTTGGTTGATGAGTGATTATTGGCAGTTCCCTACGGTTTCTATGGGTCTTGGACCATTGATGTCGATTTACCAAGCACGTTTCATGAAGTATATGAGTGCGCGTGGTTTAGCGAAAACCGAAGGTCGTAAAGTCTGGGCATTCCTTGGGGATGGTGAGATGGACGAGCCGGAATCACGTGGTGCGTTACAGTTAGCTAAGCGCGAAAAGCTGGATAACTTAGTGTTCGTCATTAACTGTAATCTACAGCGTCTAGATGGGCCGGTTCGTGGTAACGACAGCATTATTCAAGAACTTGAAGGCGTGTTCCGTGGAGCAGGTTGGGCCGTGATTAAAGTCATCTGGGGTTCTGATTGGGATCGTCTGTTAAAGAAAGATGTTTCTGGTAAATTGATTGAGCGCATGGGCGAAGTCGTCGATGGTGAATACCAGGCTTATAAAGCAAAAGATGGTGCGTTCGTTCGTGAACACTTCTTTGGTAAATATCCTGAAACAGCGGCTTTAGTGGCTGATATGACCGATGATCAAATTTTCAAGCTCACGCGTGGTGGACACTCTCCACGTAAGGTTTATAACGCCTATAAACGTGCCGAAGAGATGGTTGATCAGCCAACGGTTATCCTTGCCAAGACGGTTAAGGGTTACGGTATGGGGCCTTATGGTGAGTCTCGTAATACCGCGCACCAACAGAAAAAATTAGATTTTGAAGGTTACAAATACTTCCGCGATCGTTTCTCAATTCCATTTTCGGATGATGATCTAGCGAAGGAAGTTCCATTCTACGTACCAGAAGAAGATTCTGATGTTATGCAGTATATGAGAGAGCGTCGTGAAGCCTTAGGTGGCGCCTTGCCATCTCGTCAAGATACGGCTGAACCGCTACCGGTTCCTAATTTATCAGTCTTTAAGATGCTAACAGATGGTACTGGCGAGCGAGAAATGTCAACGACTATGGCTTTCGTACGTATCGTCTCTATCTTATTGCGCGATAAGGTTTTAGGGCCTCGTATCGTGCCAATCATTCCAGATGAAGCCCGTACCTTTGGCATGGAAGGTCTCTTCCGTCAGGTCGGTATTTATGATCCTGCTGGCCAGTTATATGAGCCAATGGATAACGATCAATTGATGTGGTACAAAGAATCTTCAGAAGGACAAGTTTTTGAAGAGGGGATCAATGAAGCCGGCGCGATGTCTAACTGGGTGGCCGCTTCAACCGCTTATGCTAACTATGGCGTGAGCATGATTCCATTCTATATCTACTACTCAATGTTTGGTTTCCAACGTGTTGGGGATTTAGCATGGGCCGCAGGTGATTCGCGTGCACGTGGCTTCCTAATCGGTGGTACCGCTGGTCGTACGACGCTTGAAGGTGAAGGTCTTCAGCATCAGGATGGACATAACTTAGTTCAGTATGATCATATTCCTAACTGTATGACATACGATCCAACATTCGCATTCGAAATGGCCGTGATCATTCGTGACGGTATTAAACGTATGTTTAATGAGAAAGAAGATGTCTTCTACTACATCACCGCGATGAATGAAAACTATAGTCATCCTGCGATGCCTGAAGGGTCTGAAGAGCATATTCTAAAAGGTCTGTATAAATTTAAGACGTCGACTGCTAAGCATAAAAACAAAGTACAGCTAATGGGTTCTGGAACGATCTTCCGTGAAGTTATCGCTGCGGCTGAAATGCTAGAGAAAGACTGGAATGTTTCGGCTGATATATGGGGTGTACCAAGTTTCAACTTGTTGCGTCGTGACGGTATCGAAACAGCGCGTTGGAACACAATGCACCCAACGGCTAAGCCTAAAGTCTGTTTCGCGACAGAGATGCTTGCTGATGCTCAAGGGCCTTTCATTGCGGCAACCGATTATATTCGCGATTACGCAGAGCGTATTCGTCAATATGTTCCAGGTGCATACTCTGTATTAGGAACCGATGGTTTTGGTCGCTCTGATACACGTGACCAGTTACGCCGATTCTTCGAAGTCAACAGTGAATACGTTGTCGTTGAAGCGCTTAAGTCCTTGGCTGATGCCGGGTCTATTAAAGCGGAAGTTGTTGCTCAAGCCATTGAAAAATATGGCATTGACAGCGAAAAAACTTATCCGGTGCGCGCTTAGTCTTTTTAGAGCCGCTCTTTTTAGAGCGGCTTTTTAATGAGTTTATACAGAATTTTTTAGGAAGAAGATATTATGGCTACAGAGCAAATTAATATTCCTGATATCGGTGATTTTGATACAGTCGAAGTCATTGAGGTCTTAGTTTCAGTAGGCGATATGGTCGCCATCGATGACTCTTTATTAACCTTAGAGTCAGATAAAGCCACTATGGAGATACCTTCTCCATTCGCGGGTAAAGTCACCAAAATTAGCGTTACTGTAGGCGACGATGTTAAAGAAGGCGATTACGTCTTCGATATCGAAGCTTCAGCTGAAGCCGCTGCGCCAGTAGTTGAAGCACCGGCTCAAGCCGCCGCACCTGTTGCCGCTGCTTCAGAACCGGCTCCCGTTGCAGAAGTTGCAAAACCTGCGACAGTCTCAAACAGTTCTCCGGCGGCAATAGCGGCCGCTTCTAAACCCATCAACTCTCAAACCATGGGTGCGGCATCACATGCATCACCTTCCGTGCGTGCTTTTGCGCGTAAATTGGGCGTTGAGATTGATAAGGTTTCTGGATCAGGGCCTAAAGGCCGTATCCAGCAGACCGATATTGAAGCGGCCATTAAAGCGGTTATGTCTGGTCAGAGCTCTGCACCGGGTCAAGCGAGCGGTGGGACGGGAATTCCGCCAGTTCCAGTGATTGATTTCAGCAAGTTTGGTGACACCACAACGGAAGAGTTGGGTCGTATCAAAAAGATTTCAGGTAAGTTCCTGCACGCCAGTTGGTTGAATGTTCCGCATGTCACTCAGTTTGATGAGTCTGATATTACCGAAATGGATCAGTTCCGTAAGGATCAAAAAGCCGCTGCTGAAAAGCAGGGTATCAAGCTAACGCCATTGGTTTTCGTTATGAAAGCCGTTGTTAAAGCGTTGCAAGATTTTCCAAACGTCAATGCTTCACTGTCGCCAGATGGTCAATCCATTATCAAAAAGCACTACTACAATATCGGTATCGCAGTCGATACACCGAATGGTTTGATGGTTCCTGTTGTCAAAGACGTTGATAAGAAAGGCATTTATGAGCTTTCTCGCGATCTAATGGAAATCTCGGCTAAGGCACGTGATGGTAAGCTTGGGCCAGCCGATATGTCGGGTGGCACTTTCACTATCTCTAGCTTAGGCGGTATCGGTGGCACGCAGTTTACGCCAATCGTTAATGCGCCAGAAGTCGCGATTATGGGCTTGTCTAAAGCTAAAATGCAGCCGGTTTGGAATGGTTCAGAATTCATTCCACGTTTGGTTATGCCTTTCAGCGTCTCTTACGATCACCGTGCTTTAGATGGTGCAGAAGGCGTTCGTTTCACAACTACGGTTGGTAACTATTTATCTGACTTACGTCAGCTAATTCTGTAGTAGGGGATAAAATGACTAAAATTGTAGATATTATTGTTCCAGACATTGGTGACTTTGCAGAAGTAGACGTTATTGAAGTATTGGTTTCGGTGGGTGAAGAAGTGGCTCAAGATGACTCTTTGTTAACCTTAGAATCCGATAAAGCGACCATGGAAATTCCAGCGCCTTTCGCCGGTAAGATCGTCTCCTTTACCGCGGAGTTAGGCGATAAAGTTAAAGAAGGTTCTATTATCGGGTCGATTGAACTCGCCGACAATGAAACTGTGGCGGCGAATGTTGAAACGTCGGTGGCTAAAACGCCTGAACCGACTGAATCAGAAGTCCCTAAAGCTGAATCCGCTCCACAAGCCGTCCCTGCTGTTGATCTGCCTGACGCAGACATGCAATGTGAACTATTGGTATTAGGCTCTGGCCCGGGTGGTTACACCGCCGCATTCCGTGCATCTGACCTTGGCAAAAAAGTGGTTATGATCGAGCGTTATAGCGATATCGGTGGGGTTTGTTTAAACGTCGGTTGTATTCCGTCTAAAGCCTTATTGCACATGTCTGTGGTTTTAAATGAAACCAAAGAAATGGGTGCGCACGGTATTACCTTTGCCGAGCCAAAAATTGATATTGATAAGATTCGTGAATTTAAAGACGGTGTTATCAATAAATTAACAGGCGGTCTAACAGGCCTGGCCAAAGCGCGTCAAGTAGAAGTGGTGACTGGTTACGGTAAATTCACCTCTGCTAATACGGTAAGCGTTGAAGCGGACGATGGCTCTATAAAGACCATCGCCTTCGAAAAAGCGATTATCGCGGCCGGTTCACGTGTTGTTAAGTTACCTTTCATTCCACATGACGACCCTCGTGTTATGGACTCTACCGGTGCCTTAGCGCTTGAAGAGATTCCTAAGCGTCTATTGGTGATCGGTGGCGGTATTATCGGTCTAGAGATGGCTCAGGTTTATGATTCTTTAGGGTCAAGCATTACCGTGGTTGAGCTTGGCGATACCATTATCCCGGGTGCGGATAAAGACATCTCTAAGCCATTGCTTAAGAAAATAAAAAACAGTACGAAAACGTGTTCCTTAAATCTAAGGTCACTAACGTTGAAGCGAAGCCAGAAGGCCTAGTAGTTACCTTTGAAGGTAAAGGCTGTCCTGAAACCGATACGTTCGATCGTGTCTTGGTTGCTGTCGGTCGTGCCGCAAACGGTAAACTGATTGATGCTGAAAAAGCCGGTGTAGCCGTTAACGATTGGGGCTTCATTGAAGTCAATGAACGCCAAGAAACCAATGTTGCTAATATCTACGCCATTGGTGACGTTGTCGGTCAACCCATGTTAGCCCACAAAGCCGTTCACGAAGGTAAGGTAGCAGCAGAAGTCATTAGCGGCATGCCAAGCGCATTCACGCCTATGAGTATTCCGTCAGTGGCTTACACCGACCCTGAGGTTGCTTGGGCAGGTAAAACCGAAGACGAGCTTAAGGCCGAAGGCATTGAGTACGAGAAGGGCGCATTCCCATGGGCGGCTTCGGGTCGTAGCTTAAGTATAGGACGCGATGAAGGCCTTACCAAGGCGATGTTCTGTGCTAAGACGCATAGACTGCTCGGTTGCGGTATTGTCGGGCCTAACGCCGGTGAGTTGATCGCCGAAGCGATGTTGGCGATTGAGATGGGGGCTGATATGCAAGATTTAGCCTTGACCATTCATCCGCATCCTACTTTGAGTGAAACACTTTGCTTTGCGGCAGAGATGGCGGAAGGAACGATTACAGACCTAATGCCACCCAAAAAGAAGAAGTAGTTTATTTGGGGCTAAAACGCTCGATTTCTGCGTTAGTTAAATAGTCACTTACTACAGTAAGCTCCCATTTAACTGCCTTGAACTCAAACGTTTTATCTCCCAAATAATTCTATTCTTAATCTGAAGAAACCGCCTTTTGGCGGTTTTTTTGTGTCTTAAATTCAGCATTATATTAATAAGTGAATTATCTGTTTTTAGAACTGACCAGGCCTGGTCGTTCTTCGCCCTTAAAAAATCCCGCATTAGCGGGCTTTTTCTGTGATTATTGGGGTTTACTACCTGAGATAATTTTAAGACCAAAATAATCGGTGATAAAAATCGGAAAAGCGCTTAAGACAGCAACTTTATTACTAGGTGTTATATGTTTAGTTTTTTGCTGATTAAATATAGAGCTTTGTTCATGAATAGAGGTTGGAATTTCGAATTCTTCATTCATAAGAAAATTTAACTTTTTACTATGCGCTTCAATAAGTGAATACCAATCCTCTTTAGTTATTTTTTAAAACTTATCAAATTCGTTCTGGTTTCATCTGCAGCTATTTTTTTATAATGAATGTTGTCTTTAGCAGTAACCGTAAGGTCTTTAAAGTCGCATGCTGATTCTATGTGTTTTAATGCTTCAACCATCGGGTAACTAACATATAATTTTCCATTTTCGGTCTCTTCATTAAAATGTTCTAACATCTCTTTTAATTTTAAATCGCACGCTGTAGGTGCATGCCCATCGTAATCAAAAAATAAGAATATCTCAGAAATGTTTTCGTATTCAATGTCATGTAATGCGGTATTTTTGGAATTTCTTTTAATAAAGAAAATAAGTCAATGTAACTGTCTTTAGCCATTTTATTATAGAGACTATAGATCTCACCGCAGTGAGAGGCTTCTATCATTAGAAATTCAGAGCTGTTATCCGTAAAGAAATGCTCCTGAATACTATTTGATATTTGCTTTTCAGCTACTTCACCTTCATAAATTAGTAAGATGTAACTAGGCATTGAATGCACCTGAGCGGTACATTTTTTCAAGATTATGCGCTTCTCTTAATTCTTTACTAGTACTTTCTGAAAGAGGCGTGATAGCTGTATTGTTCTTTATTATAAAATAGCAATTTGGACGTAATAAATCATTTGTCATAATAGATGTGTTGTGTGTTGTTATTATTATTTGTGGTTCGGTGTTTTTTAATTTATTTACAATTGATTTAGCCAGGGAGTGATGATAAAAAGCGTCAAACTCGTCTATAAATACAAATGATATTTTATTATCAATTGTTAGGCGGTGAAACCAGTAGTAAAACAAGGCAAGAGAAATAGTTCCTTGGGATGCAATATCAAAAAAAGGTAGTGTTTTATTTGGAAATTTAATTCCAAGCTTCTTTTCATCGTTGTATTCAAGAGTTGTTAAAGTAAGATTTAAGCCGGCATCATCTAAAAACATTTGAAACTCAT
>VCMI01000174.1 GCA_006222135.1 Thiomicrorhabdus sp.
CTGCTAGCAATACTTTGAAATAACTTTCAGTCACAGTAAGTATGAGTTTTTGCTGTGCCGTTTTCAGAGTATATTCAGCCGCCTCTACTTTAAATTTTGACTGTTCATAAGTCGCCCAGAGAGCATGTGAATAAAGTGACTGATTTAACGTTAAAGATAGAATGCTAGAATCGACGTCCCTATCTTCTAAACTACTATCTGATGAACTATAACTCCCATCCGCTAATAGTTCAGGGAGCAGTCCCGCACGTGCTGTAGTAATACCCTGTTGATCTGACTGATACTGGAACTGGGCCTTTGCCAATTCTGCATCATTCATTAAAGCCATTTGATAAACATCCATCAACCCCGCTGTTGCAGAAGCTTGGACACTTGTGACACTCGCCAAACATAAAACACTGCTTGAAACTACCAGTCCTAAATGGGACAAATAACCATTAAACTTTTTCATCTAAACTCCATAAACTAAAGGGAACCTTACTCAGGCTAACATTATAATATTTCGATATATTGGTCACTTCTTTAGCGGACCAACTTGGTAATTTCTATCTCTTCGTCTTCTGATTCCATTTCGACCTCAGCGACGACTAACCCAAGGTTAGCCCCGAGAAATTCATCAATCTCCCAGGTATGCTGCCCGACTTTCACCAGGTAGCGAATCTTTTCAATGACAGGACCTGCCGCCAAGGTTTTCAGGATTTTATGACCGTCTTCTAACGGGATTTCGTACTCATACTCATCTCTGCTTAAGCCGATTTCCAAACTCTTGATGTTCATATTGGCTTTTTCGCCTTCAATACGAACTCGTACAGAGCTTTTGGCACTGGCTTCTGAAATATCGTTTAAATACCCCTGTGCAAAATGGGTTTGCTTGTAGGATAAAGCTTTCCAATCATCATTCTTTACTAAAAACTTTCTTTCAATCTCTCTTGCCATGCTAATTACCCGTAGACCCCTGTTGAAAGATAGCGATCACCACGATCACAAACAATACTGACAATGACCGCATTGTCGACTTCTGCCGCCACTTGCAATGCCGCAGCTAAAGCGCCACCAGAAGAGACGCCACCAAAAATACCTTCTTGTAATGCCAACTCACGCATTGTTTGCTCTGCTTTAATTTGACCCACATCAATGATTCGATCAACCCGAGTTGATTCATAAATTTTAGGCAAATATTCTGCCGGCCAACGTCGAATTCCAGGAATTGATGCGCCCTCTTCAGGCTGTACGCCAATAATTTGAATTTGTGAATTCTGTTCTTTCAGGAACATCGAGGTACCCATAATCGTACCCGTGGTGCCCATCGCGCTCACAAAGTGTGTCACAGAGCCTTCTGTATCTTGCCAAATTTCTGGCCCAGTAGAATAGTAGTGCGATAACGGATTATCTGGATTAGCAAACTGATTTAGGACAAAACCTTGCCCTTCAGCTTGCATGCGATCAGCCATGTCACGTGCCGCTTCCATGCCTTGTTCTTTGGTGACTTCAATGAGTTCAGCGCCATAAGCCGCCATAGATGCTTTGCGTTCCATACTCATATTATTGGGCATAATCAGCTTCATCTTATAGCCCATCATAGAAGCCGCCATCGCTAAAGCAATGCCTGTATTGCCACTGGTCGCTTCAATCAATGTATCGCCAGGTTTAATCTCTCCGCGTAACTCCGCTTGCTGAATCATATACAAAGCCGGTCTATCTTTAACAGAGCCCGCAGGATTATTACCTTCCAACTTGACCAGCACCACACTATTCGTTGCCGGATTAACCAGGCGTTGCAGTTGAACCAAGGGGGTATTCCCGACAAAACTCATTAGTGTTTTAAAGTGCATAAAAGTCCTTTTCAAATTCAATGGATATTTTTATTAACACCCAGAATCTGGAATAATTTCTTTATTTAATAAAGAAGATTAACCAAAAAACAGCCCTGCGGCAATCAGTAAAGGCGTTAAAAGATTGATTATGACATTCATCCCTAAAGCGGGCATTAATTTATCGACATTTCCATCGGATTGCAAAACGATTTTAATCATAGGTAGCCCAAGTAAAATTGCTAACAAGCCCAGCCAGACTAATTCTGGAAGCTTAAAAATTATAATTATAGAAACCAACGAGGCGAATGCTAACAGAACAAAACTCACAAAAATCAACAACCCACGCTTGAGCCCGACTTTCATAAGAATATTCAAGCGCCCTACCGTTCTGTCTGCTTTGAGATCGGGCACTTGATTCAAAAGTAATAAATTATTCACTAAAAAAAATGGAACCATCGAAAGTGCTAACGCCAACATTGAGAAAGTACCCGTCCAAACGAAGTAAGTACCCAAAACCATCAAAGGTCCAAATGCCAGGCCTGGTGTAATCAGGCAGACCCAAGGCCAGCGGGTTATTTTTGATGTGTAGGTTAAGATCACCAATAAACCGACAAGTCCTAAAGGTAAAAGCGACCAACCTTTAAGAGAAATAAAATAGCCCCCTAAAATAACTAACAACCCCAAAACTCCTATTAGAGTCTTGAATACTAAAGGAGCCGCTTGGGGATTATTCGGTAAAGCGCTACTGCCGCCACTAAAAGGCGTTTTTAAAGTCACTCCATCTAATCCTGAATGAAAATCTTGATACTCATTCAGCATATTGATCGCGGCGTGTGATAATACGGCACCAACACTAATCAATACAAAAAGTAACGCGGACCACTCTGCGCCCTGATAGAGCGCAATGGTGGATCCGAGCAGAACCACAGAAAGGCTTAGCAATAAAAACTGTGGACGACTCGTTAAAACTATAGTTCTTATCATCTTATGAGACTTTACTTTTTTGATGAGTGGCATAGGTAATGCTTTATCCAAAAGTACTCTTAGGAGTCTGTGGCCACTACATTTATTCAGCATGACATCAGTAATCCTTATCACTAATGCACGCCACAAAGTATACTATATCTCCTAAAATAAAAGTTCATAGAAACTGCTATACCAATATAGATTACCTGTAATTCAAAGAGGAATATTAAATGCTAGTCAATTTATCACTAAGAGCCAAGGTGGTGTCTATTACGACACTCATTGGTTTAATTGTTTCAGTCATTGTCGGGAGCATCATCTATCAAACCTCGGTTGCTCCTGTCAAAGGCGCAATAGAGCATAAAATGATCAAAGATTTGACCACTTACATTGAGTCGCAAATCGATTTAAAAATACAAGGTAGTATTATTGGTTCGACAGCAATTTCCATGCAAAAGCAGGTTGCTTCCGCCTTAGTGGTTGAAGATAGAGCAGAGCTTTTACCTGTTTTTGCAAGTATTAAGGACCGCTTTAGCAATCAAACTAATTATAAAAATATTGCTACTCAGTTAATTACCGCAGACGGTCGTTCATTGGTTAAATCCTGGGATCTTGATAGTTATGGCCAAAACCTTGCAAACAGCCCATTGATTAGAGATGCTATAAAAAATAAGCAAGCTTCAGGCTCGTTAGCATTGGGAGGGCTAGGCGTATCTGTTATTGGTATTTCTCCTGTAATGGATGATGGCGAATTCATGGGCATGGTTACCCTAATTCAAGGACTGGGTTCCGTTCGCAAAAACTTTGCCAAACAAGAAAATGGTGAGTGGATCTTATTGATTGATAAGCGTTATGTTGCTGACAAGTATGGCAGCATGCCCGTTATTGAGAATAATGCATCCTTTGGTAAAAATTACTTATTAGCAAACAATAAATGGTTTCCAAAAGAAGTCGTCGAGTTTGCCCAATCTGGATTCCAACCTGTTGATGGTCAAAGCAATAAGATGTATGCCTTCAAAAACAAAGAATTCATTGATATACCAGCCTATGATGAAGAACAGAAAATCATGGGGCGCCACCTGTTTATAATTGATAAAGAAGTGCACGATGGCCCTATAGAGCTTGCCATGAATACTGCGTGGATTTCTCTTGCCGGAATTCTCAGCGGGGTTTTGTTATTAACGCTGGGTATCTTTATTGCCGTGAGTAGAATGGTCATTACTCCTTTACAAAATGTACAGAAAACCACCGCTACTATTCTTAGTACCGGTAATTTCTCTCTACGTATGGACGTCAAATCAAACGATGAAGTCGGCCAAACCGCTAAGGCGCTTAATGAATTATTAACGCAAATAGGCTTAGCTTTACAAGAAGCCAACGGCACTGTGAAAGCCATTTCTGAAGGCGACTTCAGTCAACGTATCACAGGTGACTATCAAGGTGATTTAGAGCTTCTAAAATCGGGTATCAATCAAAGTACAGACAATATCGCCAGTGTCATGGATGAACTTTCTAAAGTCATGAAAGCCATGAAAGAAGGTGTTTATGATATTGAGATTAAGAGCAATAATGCTTCTGGACGTTATGCAACAATGATTATTGATGCACAACAAGCAATGACAGAAACCAATCAGGTCATTACTGAAATTAACCATGTCATGATGGATATGCAACAAGGTGTCTTCCGGACACGTGTAGAAATTGAAGCACAAGGTGAATTAAACACCCTTAAACAACGCATCAACGATTCGATGATCGCTTTAGACAAGGCCATTACTGACATCACAGATGTGGTTACCGCTCAAAGCGAGGGAGATTTAACGAAAACTATTTCGAATGAGTATCAAGGCGACCTGTTACAACTGAAAAATGCCATTAACCAATCCATTGAGAAGTTAGCATTTACGGTTTCTCAAGCGGTAGAATCGGCGAATATTGTTCAGTCTGAAGCACTTGGTTTGTCTAAAGATGCGACCCATTTAAGTTCTCAAGTGCAACAACAGGCCGCCGCTATTGAGGAAACCTCTGCCACTATGGAAGAGATGAATTCAGCGGTACAAAACAACACTGAAAATGCTAAACAAGCTTCACAGGTCATTGAGAAGGTACAGACCGAAGCGTTGCAAGCGGGTAACGTTATGGGCCGAACCATTGAAGCCATGGATAGCATTCAAACATCAAGCCAGCAAATTGCAAGTATTGTCAGTTTAATTGATGGTATTGCCTTCCAGACCAACCTATTAGCATTGAATGCGGCTGTTGAGGCCGCTCGCGCTGGTGAGCATGGTCGTGGATTTGCCGTCGTCGCTGGAGAAGTTCGAAACCTGGCTCAGAAATCAGCAGATGCCGCTAAGGACATTAAAAAGTTGATTGACTCCAGTGTGCAACGAATTAGTGAAGGAACACAGCTTGCCAGTGAATCCGGTGCTGCGATTAATGAAATCACCTCATCGATTGACCAAGTGACACAAATGATCCATCACATCACCTCAGCCTCTACAGAACAGGCTGAAGGTGTACATCAAGTTCACCTAGCGATTACTAACATTGATGCAACCACCCAACAGAATGCTGCACTTGTGGAAAGAACGTCTGCTGTCGCTGAAAACATGAACCAACAATCAACGGCATTAAGTAATAATATGGCATTCTTTAGAACCAATCATTCAGTGACAACGATTGCTTCGCCTACTACTCCTGCATCCAGCCCTATTCATTCACCCGTAGTTAGTAAAGCAATCGCACCAGCCAAAACAACCACAACGCCAACGAGTGCGGTGAAATCTACTCCAGTAGCTCCTAAAGCCGCTGGACTTCATGATAGCGATGAGTGGTCGGATTTCTAACGTTAGACTGACACCCTACTTTCATTAGCCCCATAAAA
>VCMI01000175.1 GCA_006222135.1 Thiomicrorhabdus sp.
ACACGACGACTAAGAAATCAAGCAAGACTCACGCTTACCTGTATGGCTCACAATTTAAAGCGAGCGGTTAATACTCAAAGGTCTTGTACTTAAGGCCAAGGGATAGGTGTGTCCAAAAACTGGATAACACCCACAAAAACCAACAAACAGCTGGATACTCCAGCTTAAACAGGACCAAAACGCGAGATTAGCTTCAAAAAACGCCGAAATTCAGATTTGGCGGAATTATGAGGTAGTCTCGCAAAGGTCTCCATTAATATAATCGCAGATAAATTATTAATGTCCGCCTATGGTTGTGGTGATTCACAGATCACCAAAAAGCACATTAAGCTTCTGCCTGAATCTTCAGATAATACGTTTCTAAACTGGATGATTTCAAAGCGTGTAGTCCTAATGTTTTTAACATTACTCTTAATGACCACGTTTATGGCGTATTTTTTATACAGTAATGTAAAGATGGATGCTTCTACAAATTCTATTGTTGGTGAATCTGATACTGTTGTTGAGATCAGTCAGAGTAACATTTCAGATAATAATGCCGTTTCTTTAAAGGAAGTTAAACCTGGGCCAGTTGTACGAGACGGTCTGGATGATTCTATAATGCTTAGTGATGAAACATACCAACCTTTTGAGGTAGTTGTAGAAATTAATGAAGCAAGTGCGGATAGAGATACATTTAAATACCGTGCAGTGCATAAAAAGGCACTTATTAATAGTCCCATGCTATTGGAAAAGTTGTTATTACTACATGGTGAATCTCATCAATGGATTCATCAATTACCAGAAGCGTCCTATATAGTACAACTCTCTACCTGGTATTTACGTGACTTAGAAGCGGTAATCTCGTTTTATAAACAGTACGATATCCCTATTGATTCACTCCATCTTCTGATAGACTTCAATAAAAAAGCAAGTAAATTCAAGTTGAAAGCTTTTTATGTCACTTCAGAGAGTTATTCTGAATTGGTACAAGCTATACAACAATTACCACCAAAGTTAACACTTTCTAAACCTTATATTACAACTGTCAAACAGTTGTCCCGGAATATTGAGTTTACATCCATTAAACTTAAACAGCATGGAATATACAATGACGGTAAATAATCTTAAAGTTAAACATAGAATTTCAATTTTGACCTTTATTGTGGTGATAACCAGTCTTCCTGGTTGTAATGAATCTGCTGTAAAAAGAGATCCTATAGCACCACCTGTCTCCGATGCTTTTAAACCTGATGGGCATATACTCTCAAAAAGAAAGCTTGAGGATATTGTTCATCAAGGTGCCAGTATCCCCTCTATCGTTAACAGTAGAAAGCCTGTATTGCCCCGTCTTTATTCAAAACCTAAGTCAAACTATTCTCTAACGGCCGCCAATGTTCCTGTGGCTGAACTTTTGTTTCAAATTGCTAAGGATGCCGGCAAGCAGATAGATATCTATAGTGGTATTTCAGGCCGTGCGACAATCAATGCTTTAAATCAGCCTTTGGACAGAATTTTGGATAGGTTGTCTGAACAGTCTGGATTTATTTATGCATTACACGGAAATGTAATTCAAATTAAACCTGATATCCCCGTGTGGCGAAATTATAATGTTGACTATGTCAATATTAACAAAACGAGTGAAGACAAAATTCAGATGCAAATGAGTGTTTCATCTGGTGAAAGTTCAACTTCAACTTCTGGTAGTTCAACAGATGTCACGGTTAAGTCTGAACATAATTTCTGGAGCCGTCTAAAAAACAATATAGAAATACTAGCCCAGTTAGACCCATTTGATACAAGAACTGCCGATGATGTTATGAATGTTATGAGTTCAGGAGCTCAAAATTCCAAAGGCGGAGTCATTGCAACAAATAGTAGTGTCGTTGCTGGCGCAAGTTCGGGTAATTCATCAAGAAATTCCTTTTCGACAACATCAAAGTCGGTTAACACTGTAATTAATCCTGAAGCAGGTGTTATCTCGGTATATACAACTAACACGAAGCACAAAGCTATTAAACAATATATATTAGATGTTTCAAGTCGTGCCCAGCGTCAAGTTTTAATAGAGGCGACGGTTGTAGAAGTCTTGCTTAACGACCGTTATCAAGCTGGTATTGATTGGAGTAAGTTTGGCGAGTTAGGCTTTACTTCAGACGCAGAATTTACCGCTTTCGGTGTAGCGGGTCCAAGTAATATATTGGACCAGTTATCATTTCTGAGCACCTTTGGTGATTCGAAGGTGTTATCCAGCCCTAAAATTATGGCTATCAATAACCAGACCGCTTTACTGAAAGTGGTCAATAATCTAGTTTATTTTACTGTTGACGTTAATTCTACTCCTGCTACTGTAGCTGGTGCAGACCCTACAACGACCTACCAGACAGAGATTCATACGGTACCCGTTGGTTTTACTATGAGTGTTACCCCATTTGTGAATGAAGCGGGCGATGTCACCTTAAATGTTAGACCCACTATTTCTAGAAAAATTGGCGAAATTCAGGATCCAAATCCAGAGTTGAGTGATATAGAAAGTGTTATTCCGATTATTCAGGAAAAAGAGATGTCTTCAGTTTTAAAACTTAAGGATCGCCAAACGGCCATTATTGGGGGCTTGATTGAAGACAATAATTCAAATAGTCGTATCGGTCTTCCATGGTTAAGTGGTATTCCTGTACTAGGTGATTTATTTTCACAACGGGATGATCAAGCAAGTAAAAGCGAATTGGTGATTTTTATTCGCCCTCTAATTATCAAAAATCCTGATGTTGACAATGGTGACTTGCAACAAGTTGGGCGTTTTCTGAAAACCAGTAGTTATTAGAGAAGTGGAATAGTTATGAGTGTTTTATTAGACGCCCTAAAGAAAGCCGCTGCTGAAAAAAAGAAAGCAATGGACACTACCGTTAACTCAGAAATGGATGTTTCGGATTCTAACAATGCTTCCAACGTAGCCATTTCTCCAGTCCTTAAGTTGGTGACAGAAGACGTTGCACCTGTAACGGCAACAGAAGAGCCCATAACTAGTTCTAATGAAGTTCAGTCTGAGGTTCAAGAAGATACATCTTTGAAATTTACATTGAACGAGATGTCTACACCTACGCCTAACCAAGACGATTTGAGTTTAGGTAATGCTGAGCCTTCTTTTGAAAAAGATGAATTGCGTCATGATGCTTCCAGCGTAACACCTGCAGGATTAAATGATTCTGAAGTTCAAAAAGTAACCACTCCTGCTGTAGATGAGGCGCCTGAAACTGATAAAGATAGTTTCGAATGGAGTATGAATGCATTGCCTGGATACTCGAGTGCTTCAATTGATGATTCTGCGCCTATTGAAAGAAATTCAATTTTACTAACGGGAGCTTTAACGTCCGAACCTAAAGCAAAGAAAAAAGTACATTCTAGATGGCTTCTGGTTCTCAGTATCATACTCATGTTTATTGGAATCAGTGTTTATGGTTTGAATTATTATCAAGAGCAGAGCGAGCAATTAGAAAACAGCATGCGTAAGTATGAATTTGCAAAGATTCAAATCTCATTACCAAAAAGAAACTTCCCATTGCAGCCGCTATCGATAGCGAATTGCCCAAAAGTAAAGACTCTTCTAATGAACTAGATTCTACTTCTAGAGTAGCGTCAACCGAAGTCGAGCAAGTCTCTGAAGTACCAAGTACAAGCATTGAACAAATGGATGCTGTAGTGCCTGTAACACAGGATGAACCAACGGCTTCGGTTGTGAAAATTTCTAATCGCGGTAATAAATCCCAGATTGGTAAAAGTGCGGCCAATAAAAAAACGGTAGCTTCAACGATTAAACCAGTTTACCAGCCTGTATTAATTCAGGTTAATCAAACTGAAGATACTCTATCAGATGCATACAGCGCTTATGAAATAGGTAATCTAGGGTTGTCTCAACTAAAATTCAGTGAAGTCTTAAGTTTTGATCCCAAAAATATAACGGCAATGATTGGTCTGGGTGGTGTTGCGGCTTCAAGTGGACAGTATTATATTGCTATGGACTATTACCAGCAAGCGCTTAGTATTGATTCGAATAGCCTTGAAGTTTACGAGGCCATTGCCCATCTTTCACCGAATATTGAACTTAATTCTGAGTGGAACGAATCTTTAAAAAATATGGCTCAAATATACCCCAATTCTGCAGCGTTACAGTATGCGTTAGGAAATTTATATGCCTCTAGCAATGATTGGTTAGCGGCGCAAGAATGTTATTTCAATGCTTACGCGCTTGATATGAATAACCCAGACTTTATTGTTAATTTGGCTATAAGTTTGGACCAATTAGGTAAATACCCTCTTGCTGGCCAATACTACACTCAAGCATTGGCGTTAGCCGGATCGAACAACGTGAATTTTAATGTCTCTGATATAAAAAACCGTTTGGTTTCAATACGCCAGTTTATGGATCAGGGAAAATAGATGGAACAACCAGGTCGCTTAGGTGAACGTTTAGTCGCAGATGGTAGTATTTCAGCGGACCAATTAAGCATTGCTCTGACAGAACATAAAAGAACAGGCCACAAACTAGGTGAAATTCTAGTCTCTATGGGATTTGTTTCAGTTGAAATTGTCAGAGAAATGGTGGGTTCCTATGTAGGTTATGCCTCCATGAGTTTAAAAGAGGTTGTGCCCGATCCCAACGCTATTTCATTAGTGTCTGAAACATTTGCGCATAATTACCATGTTATGCCGATTAGTATAAAAGATAATCGGTTACAACTTGCGATGTCTAATCCCGGCGATATATTGGTTTTAGATAAAATTAAACGCCATCTCCAAAATCCAAATTTACACGTTGCTCCKGTGCTTGTCGTCGAGGCAGAAATACAAACGGCTATTGATAATTATTACGGTTATGAATTGTCCATTGAGGGTATTCTTAGAGAGCTTGAAACAGGTAAAGCTGATACGACTAATATTTCGATTGCCAATGAATATTCACAACCAATGGTTCGATTAGTAGATAATTTATTGACGGATGCAGTTAAAAGAAAT
>VCMI01000176.1 GCA_006222135.1 Thiomicrorhabdus sp.
ACACGACGACTTCAACCATAATGCGTCTGATTTTTCTAAGACTCATAACGATGCTTTTTTCGTTATCTAAATAGCCTTTAATGCTTCTGGAGCCTACATTGCATTTGAGGAGTTTGTAGGCATTTTTAACTAACTTTGTATCAACTTCGGTTTGTAGGTCTTTTTCAGAAGTATCGGTATTAAGCCAGTGATAGTAGTTACTTCGAGTGACCTTGAGCATTTCACACATGTCCGATACTTCAAATAGATCTGCCTGAGATTCTATCCAGGCGTACTTTACGGGTCTAGGCTTGCAAAGTACGCCGTGGCCTTTTTTAGGATATCTCGCTGCATTTTGGCCTTAGCCAGCTCTTTTTTTAGCCGGGCTATCTCTTGCTCAGGCATTTCATTTTTAGGCTGAATGACCGCTAAATCATGCTTACTTTTATAAGCTCTGGTCCAGCTGTAAACAGTATGTTCTGCAAGGTCATAATCGCGGGCTACTTGAGCAGCCGAACGCCCACACTCTATTATGGCTTCAATGACGTCTGCTTTAAGTTTTGGGTCGTATTTTCTGCGGCTCATCTACTTACTCCTTTTGATGATTATAATTTATCATCTAGGTACTAAATAGTGTATCCACTCCACTCATGTTATAGACAATACTAGTATAAGTAATAGACCAGTGATTTTCGTGCATTGTTTTTAGGATACGATATTTGTCTTCAAAAGAGCAGGGGGTTTTACGTTTGATAAACGAATTGTGACCATGGAAACGATAGACTTGAGCCCAGTAACGGATATAACGATCTGGAATACCGAGCCGTTTTGAAATCGAACGACTAGATTCATGAGAAAGGCATTGCCTGGCAATCGCCAGTTTAAATTCTCGATTGTATTTGGACATAAAAAACCCCCAGAGTTGGTGTCCAACATTTGGGGGTCACTTCAAATTTGTGGGCTTTTTAGTTTGATCAGGCCTGGTCAAAACCAGGGAGAATCCTATCTATGTCCCATCTTATCAGCGACTTGTTGAACAAAATCTTGAATATAAGGTTGATGATGCAACTCCTGCTCAGTCGCCGCATAAAGCGTTGACCATAATCCGTCTTTCCCCAGGCTACGAGTAGGTAGGTGACTAAATTCAGGTTGGGTTTCGATGAGCCATTTAGGCAATACGCAGAGCCCACGATTGGAATCCACGAGTTGTAACATCATTAGCGTCAGCTCAGAGTACCGCAGTTGTTGAGGGTGAACTTTGGCCGGGACTAAAAAGCGTTGAAATACATCGAGCTTCTTTTGGTCCACTGGATAAATAATGAGGGTTTCCTTTTTGAAGTCATTCGGCTCCAACCATTGCTTATTATTTAATGGATGCAGTAACGGTAATACACACACTAGCTCATAGCTAAACAGGGCATCATATTGCAGAGTACTGGGTATCTCAGGATCAGAAGTAATTACCAAGTCGAGTTGCTTGGTTTGCAGTTTTTTTAAAGATTTCTCACCAAAAGAATTTAAGATATCCAGCTCGACATTTGGCCATTTTTCTTGATATCGACGCAGTAAAGGTAATAGCCATTCAAAACAGGTATGGCAATCCACGCCTATGTAAAGTCGCCCCTGTTCCCCTTGTGCTAAAGCCTTTAAAGTGCGCTGGGTTTGTTGTAGTTTGGGAAGTACTTCCTGAGCCGTCTTCAAGAGGGTCTTTCCAGCGGGGCTGAACTGTATGGGATTGGTTTTACGTTCAAACAGTTTAAGGTCTAGTTGTGCTTCCAGCTGTTTTATTTGGTGTGAGAGTGCCGATTGTGTCATACAGAGACGTTCAGCCGTCAAGTTGACAGAATGGGTTTCTGCGAGAGTGGCGATGGTTTGTAGGTGTTTGATTTCGATCATGGCATTTACTTAAGTATTAATATGAATTTTATTCATGTTTGTCTGAAATATAATCGTTTGTTTTCATGTTAAATGGATTCTATCATGCTTCCTCAACTGTATATAAAAGAAATCGGGAAGGGAAGTATTATGAAAATCCATAATTTAGGGTATCCACGCATTGGTGGGCAGCGTGAGCTAAAATTTGCATTGGAAGCCTATTGGTCAGGCAGCCAGAGCTTAGAAGAACTACAGGCACAAGCGGCTGAAATCCGTTATCAGAACTACCAAACCCAAATCGCAGCAGGGGTGGAGTGCTTGCCAGTGAATGACTTCGCATTATATGATCAAGTATTGAATATGAGTACCTTATTAGGCGTCATTCCCAGTAGATTTAGGCAGCACAACTATACGCTGGACGTCTCTTTTAGAATGGCGCGAGGTCGAGCACCAAGTGATGACCAACCGTGTTGTGGCGGTCATTCACAAAGCGCAACTTCAAAAGCCGATTATGCTTGTGATATGAAAAAATGGTTCGATACAAATTATCACTATATAGTGCCTGAATTTGAAACGGATACTACCTTTACAATCACCGATACTCGCTTGTTTGATGAAGTGTCTGAGGCCTTAATTATTGCCAAAGATGGGAATGATGTCGGTGTCAAACCAGTATTGATTGGGCCTTTAACCTATCTATATTTAGGACAGAATAAAAGTCGAACTGGTAGCCGGTTAGATCTACTGGATGATCTTGTAGAATCCTATATTAATATATTGCAACGTCTTGCCCAGCAGGGTGTTGAGTGGGTGCAAATTGATGAACCGATTTTGGTATTAGAATTAGAGCAGGACTGGCAGCAGGCTAGTCGTCGTGTATGAGAAACTATCTTCTGTTGGAGTTAACTGTCTATTAACCACTTATTTTGAGTCATTAGGAAGTAACCTAGCTATCGTTAAAAAGTTAGCGGTGCAGGGATTGCATATTGATGGCTTACGAGGAGCTTCGCAGGTTCATCAAGTTATAGACAGCTGGCCTGCAGAGAAAGTGCTTTCATTAGGACTGGTCGATGGTCGCAACATTTGGCAAACAGACTATCAACAAGCGTTGCTACAAGCATTGCCCGCGCATGAAAAATTTGCAGAAAATCTTTGGTTAACAACCTCTTGTTCTCTACTGCATGTGCCAGTGGATTTAAATATTGAGAAAAATTTGGATGTAGAGTTAAAGTCCTATTTGGCATTTGCTAGGCAAAAACTAGATGAAGTCGCGGACTTGGCAAAAATACTCCTAGGCAGCAAGGATGCCGAAACGATCCTAGCAACGAATTTGAAAAATATTCAATCAAGGAAAGAATCGACGGCTATTCATAATAGTAAAGTACAGCAACGCTTGAATAGGTTAGATGAGATTGAGTTAAATCGTCATCAAAAGTTTGCCGATCGTATTCAATTACAAACAGCGAAGTTTAAGTTACCGTTGTTTCCTACCACTAGTATTGGTTCGTTTCCGCAAACTAGAGAGATTCGACAAGCTCGTCGTGATTTTAAGCAGGGTCGATTGAGTACCTCTGACTATCAGCGACGCATGAAGGCCGAAATTGAATTTGTGGTTCGTAAGCAAGAGTCGTTGGATATGGATGTCTTAGTGCATGGCGAACCTGAGCGCAATGATATGGTTGAGTATTTTGGTGAACAACTCAATGGTTACGCTTTTACTCAGTTTGGCTGGGTACAGTCTTATGGCTCTCGTTGTGTCAAACCACCTATTATTTATGGTGATGTTTCACGTGAAGTCTCAATGACGGTCGCTTGGTCGGCATATGCGCAGAGCCTGACCGATAAAATTATGAAAGGGATGCTCAGTGGGCCTGTGACGATGTTGCAGTGGTCATTCGTTCGTGATGATCAACCTCGTAGTGAGACTTGTCAGCAAATTGCGCTGGCATTACGTGATGAGGTGTTAGATCTGGAATCGGCAGGTATTCGCATAATTCAAATTGATGAGGCTGCCTTACGAGAAGGCTTGCCACTGAAGAAATCTGGATGGCAAGCTTATTTGAACTGGGCTGTGGATGCATTTCGTTTAACTACCGCAGGGGTGGCGGATACAACACAGATCCATACTCATATGTGTTATTCGGAGTTTAACGATATTATTGAGGCCGTGGCAAAGATGGATGCAGATGTGATTACCATTGAAACCTCTAAATCACAGATGAAACTCCTGCAAGCTTTTGTTGATTTTGAATATCCAAATCAGATTGGGCCAGGCGTATATGATATCCACTCACCTAACATTCCTGAAGTAGCACAAATGGTTGAGTTAATTGAGAAAGCCACGGAAAACATTCCTGAGGAGCATCTATGGGTCAACCCAGACTGCGGCTTAAAAAACTCGTGGTTGGCAGGAAACCGAGCCAGCATTAGTCGTCGTGT